>JAUXAB010000024.1 GCA_030615025.1 Phycisphaerae bacterium
GATTTCCCAGCAGGGTTTACAAACAGCCTTTACTCTTTTCTCCCAATTTATTTTTTGCCCCCATTTTTGTATTGGGCCTTTGTTAGTTTCCTTACTCTTTTTGTGTTTTTCACTTTTTTTCATACTATTTTCAAATTAAAAGGAAAACTGCAGGTACACCTATTAGTCCCCGGCCACTTTTTCACTTTCAAACCGCACACTCCCCAAAACCCGCAATTCCCGTCTGCCCCCGTACGCCGTAGACAGGGGTCAACATAAGAAATTCCGCCATTTATCTGTTTTCTCCATAGCCTTTGTTATAGACAGATTTTTGGTAATGATAGCATGGAGGGGAAAATAAGACAAATATCAAAATGAAAATAGGAAAAATAGCGTCTAACCTACGGCTGAAATGACCAAAAAAGCACCGCCAAAAGGCCACAACCAGCTAAATACTAACGACCAGCAACTAACGACTAATTCTTAGCCAGCTTCCCAAACGGGGTCCCATTTTATTGGGAACCCGGCGGCTGAAGCTGAGCGTTTCACAGAAGCTTGCTTCGAGGAAAGGATCGGCCAAAGTCGCAGATCCGGCTTTAGACGGAACGCCAAAGCTGGCTAAAAACCTCTGTGCTCTCCGTGCTCTCCGTGGCAAAAATACTTCGTGTCTTCGTGTCTTAGTGGCTAATTTTTTTCCAAAAAAAGTTCGATTTTCATTGAACATTTTTGGCAATTTTGGTATAATACTTAACGCCATAGAAATGGCAGGTATTTAGCGGAGAATCGCAAGTCTTAGTATCAGCAGATACACGCAAAAAAGCATTATTTTGCATCATAAAAGCCAGGGTTTTAAACATTTTGGTGTATTAATGGTTAATAAAACACTTTTTGCTCTTATGTTCTTGTGCTCTTATGCCCTTGTGCCGTGTATCTTCTGTCTTGCATCTGTCATCTGGCATCGAGTATCCAGCATCGAGTATCCAGCATGCAATATCGAGCATCGAGCATCAAGAATCGAGAATCATGGTGCCCCCGGCACCATCTCTACAACTGTAGAGGACTCTCTACAAATCAACTCTTTTTATGCAAAACGAACCCAATTTTCAAAAAAGTCAAATGAACGTAAACAAAGTATTAACAAAGGATTATGAAAAAAGGACACTTAGTCAACGCGGGAAAAACGAACCCAAAACGAACCCAAAACGAACCCAAACGAAGCCAATTAAAGCCAATTAAAGCCAATATAAAGCCAAAACAAACCCAATTCAAACCCAATTCAAACCCAATTCAAACCCAATTCAAACCCAATTCAAACCCAATTTACTGGATGCTCAAATTTTGATGTAGTGAAAACTCGCAGGTTGTAAAAAGCGGATTCCTGTCTTATCATGGATATATGGTTAAAACAGAAAAGATAGAAGTACGAACAAGAGGTAACTGTGATGTCGTTAATATTACCGAGCAGGTCAGCGAGGTTGTGGCTCAATCCGGTGTCCGTGAGGCAACGGTTATGCTTTTTAATGTCGGCTCAACAGCAGGGATTACAACAACGGAATATGAGCCGGGATTAGTTAATTACGATATAGCAGCGGCGTTCGAGAAAATCGCACCGGCAAATGGGCGCTATGAGCACGAAGAAACGTGGCACGATGATAACGGGCACTCTCATGTGCGGGCTTCCATACTGGGGCCTTCTTTGAGCGTGCCGGTGGTTGACGGGCGGCTTACTCTGGGCACGTGGCAGCAAATTATCTTAGTGGATTTTGATACCAGGCCAAGAACAAGGACGGTCATCTGTCAAATAATCGGTGAGTAAACAATTGACTATTGACTATTTACTATTTATTATTGAAGAGAATGGGTATTTAGCACGAATAGTAAATAATAAACAGTAATAATTTTTTTGGGGTGTCTATTACTATGGATATCCGGCGTATAAAAACAGTTTTTGTAACAAGCATACTGCTTATGGGTTTTTTTATAGGCGGCTGTGGTGAGCCAGGTCAGCCCGGTTCAGGGTCAAGAGAACTTGCACCGAGGATAGATTTGGGCACTACAATAGGTTCGCTGGTCAAGGTAGTGTCGCCTGATTTGATCGCCGTGGAAGGGTACGGGATGATAGGTGGATTAAGGGGTACAGGTTCGGGGGAATGTCCGCCACGTGTTAGAGCGTACCTCAAACAATATATCCTGAAGCAATTGCCCGAGCCGAGAGACATTGAAAGCTTTATCAACAGTCGTGATACCGCTGTAGTACGGGTGTATGGGGTAATGTCGACAGCAGTTTCGGAAAGCCGAAACTTCGATATAATAGTAGCAACACTGCCGGGTACACAAACAACCTCTCTGGAAGGCGGCTGGTTGTATAGTACCGAGCTTAAGCAAATAGGAAGATTCGGCCTGGCTACACGAATTTTGGCTAAGGCAGAAGGGGCGGTCTTCATAGATACATTAGACAGCAGCGGAACAGATAAGAGAGCCGGGTATGTCCTGGCTGGAGGAACGGCGCTTGGTGAGTACCCGGTGACGCTGGCACTTCGGAAGCCGGATTTCATAATTGCAAACGCTATTCGTAATCGTTTGAACGGGCGTTTTGGGCCTAATACAGCCAAGGCAGTTTCGCCTGGCCGGATTGAATTGAGGGTGCCGGCTCAATATGGAAAACGAAAACAGCGGTTCATCTCAATGGCCAAGGCAATGTATCTTGCTGAGACGCGGGAAATTACCAGAGAGAGAATAAAGACGTTTGTTGGAAAACTTGCTGTTTCGCAGGACGATGCAAGTGAAATTGCTCTTGAGGCCATAGGCAATGAGAGTCTTAGTAAGCTGCCGGCCCTGTTGAATTCAAGCTATGAGCAGGTGCGTCTGCGAGCAGCCAGATGTATGCTCAATTTAGGCAGTGACAGGGGTTTGGAGACTCTCATGGAAATAGCAATGGATAAGGGTTCGGCTTATCGAGTCGAGGCCTTGGAGGCAATCACCACAGCAGCGCGTCGCAATGATGCGTCTGCGATATCACGACGACTGCTGCGGGATGAAGATTTCGCAATCAGATTGGCTGCATACGAGCAACTGCGAAAATTAGATGATATTGCCGTAACACGAAGGCCCATCGCACGTAGTTTTTATCTGGAACAAATCGTACAAACCAAACACAAGGCGATTTTTGTTTCCCGGAGCGGCCGGCCACGAATTGTGTTATTCGGTGCACCGATATCCTGCCAGGACAATATCTTTGTGGAGTCAGCCAACGGCGAGATAACAATAGATTCCCGGGCCGGTCAAAAATATGTCTCAGTGACGCGTAAACATCCCACACGGCCAACCGTGATAGGTCCACTGAGAAGCTCTCTCGAACTCGATGATATTATTGAAACACTCTGCGAAGAGCCGCTTAGAAGAACTGAGCAAGGACGCTTAGGCTTAGGTGTCTCGTATGCCGATATGATAGCTCTTTTGAAGCAGATGTGTGAGAAAGGTGCTATAGAAGCGAAGTTTCAGGCTGGGCCCCTGCCCAAAATCGACTAATTGTCAAGAGAAAAGAGACCCTCGGCCGATAATAAGAGTACATGTTGGCCAAGAATGGACTGCGCCAGCAGCGTAATACCAATTTACCGGATATAACAGCAGGGTAAAAGATGAGACTCGAAAAAATCGTTCTTAATGGATTCAAAAGTTTCGCCGACAAAACAGAATTTGCTTTCGATTCGTCTATAACCGCCATTGTAGGGCCCAACGGCTGCGGTAAAAGCAATATCGTCGATGCGGTAAAGTGGGTACTTGGGGAACAAAGTGTCAAGAGCCTGCGAGGCGGGCAGATGGCTGATGTGATATTTAGCGGAAGCAGCAGCAGAAAACCGCTCGGGACGGCTGAAGTGAGCCTGCTTATCTCCAATCCCGACGGAACGGGAACCAGACAGCTGCCAATTGAAGCTGACGAGGTGCAGATTACACGGAGGATATACAAGAGCGGAGAGAGTGAATACCGGATAAACAACAAAATCTGCCGATTGAAAGATATTCGAGAATTGTTTATGGACACCGGCATAGGTGCCAGAGCCTACTCGATTCTTGAGCAGGGACAGATCGAGCAGCTATTAAGCGCATCAAAGACAGACAGAAGGGTCATATTCGAAGAAGCGGCGGGCATAAGCAAATATAAAGCGCACAAAAAAGAGGCACTTCGTAAACTGGAACGCACGGAACAAAATCTGCTGCGACTTGCAGATATCTTAGGTGAAGTGGGCAAGCAGCTTCGAAGTGTGAAACTTCAGGCGGGCAAAGCACGAAGCTACCTGCGATACACCCAAAGGCTCAAGGAGCTGCAGGTCAATTACTCATTAGCTGAATATGCAAAGAACCAGACGCAACTGAGAGAAAAGAAAACTACTCTTGAGCAGGAACAGAAGCAGTTTGAGCATCTGGCGGCGGAGGTAGCGAGAGAAGATAGTCTAATGAGCAAACTGGGACAGAGAATAATAGAAACGGAGAATAAGCTAAACCGCACAGATAACTTACTTGTTGGTGTTCAGAGCAAAATTGAGCAGAGCTTGCAGCGAATAGAGTTTTTGCGAGCGAGAGTTACCGAACTGCAGCAAAGGAAGGGGTCGGCAGGTGAGAGAATTGAAAAACTGAGGGGTCAGGAAAACCTCTTTAAGACGGATTCAGCCCGCCTGCGGCAGGAGCTGGCGAACTGTGAAAAAATGCTCGAAGAGAAAAGCCGAGCCGCCGAGCAAATCCAAAAAGCTGTCCAGACAATAAACATCGAATGTACCTCATTAGAGGCAAATTTGGAAGATGAGAAATCGGGCGTAATCGATATAGTTAGAAGGACGGCGCAACTTCATAACGAAATTCAGAGCATCTCGGTTTACCGCAACAATTTATCCAGCCAGAAAGACCGTCTGTCCGGCAGGGCAACACGCGCCCGCGCAGAACTTGAACAACTGCTTACCGAAAAGGCGCAACATAAGACACGGCTGAGTGATATCGAAAAAGTGCTGTGTGAATTGACACAGAATTTAGAATCCAAACGCAAAGAAACAGAAGAAATCGACAATCTGCTGACAGCGGACAACAAGCGATTAGCCTCGAGCCGCGAGGCGCGAAGTACACTGAGCGGCGAATTAGCGATATTGACGGACATGGAGAGAAGGCGCGAGGGGCTTACAACGGCTGTTAAAAGCATTTTGCAAAGCCGGTCAGCCGAAAACAGCAAATTGGATTACGTCGAAGGGATCTTAGCAGATATTATTATAGCTGATTTCGAGTATGCAAATGCTGTTGAGGCTGCCCTTGAGGGCAAAACAGACGCCCTGGTGGTCAACAGCACAAGGAGGCTGCTGGCCGATACCGGCCCCGAGGGGGCAATTGAAAAACTTGACGGCAGAGTGAATTTCATATGCCTTGATAGAATAGAGCCGTTTGTGGACAAAAAAGATTTGTCAAAATATGCTTACGTAAAAGGCAGGCTTGTTGAATTCATAAAGTACGAGGGCAAATACGCGCCATTATTGTGGAAACTGCTTGGTAAAACGATAATCGTTGACTCGATTGATGCGGCAATTGAACTGACCGGTGAATTGGGACAGGAGTATAAATTTGTTACCCTGAAGGGTGAATTCTTGAGCGGGGACGGCTCAATAAAACTCGGGCCTTTGAGGAGCACATCGGGTCTGATATCGCGAAAGAGCCGACTACGGCAATTGCAGCAGACCTTTGCTAATATTACAGGTGAAATCGAGTCGCTCGAAGAACAAATTGAGAAAAACAATCGGGCAAACGTACATTCGGCCAAATTGTGTAAAGAGCTGCGAACGGCTATTTATGAAGCAAATACAGAAAAGATGCAGGTAAGCTGGAAGCTTCGCGAATTAGAACAAAATATAAAGCGACTGCGGGAAGAGGAGAATTTAGCCGCCGGTGAGATTGATTTGCTGGAAGGCGAGATTGCTCAGTCTGTCCAAAAAGAGTACGATTCGAAGCAGAGATTGCAGGAGCTGGAGGCGGTAAATAGCCAGCGGACGGTGCGTATAGAAGAGCTTGAAGGAAGATACGCCGAACAAAAAGGCCTGCTGGAGAAAGAATCGAGCCGACTTACCGATTTGAAAGTTGCGCTGGGACAAACTACCGAACATCGTAAGGCACTTAAGCAAGCAATTGCGCATCTATCAAGCCAGATGCAAGCAAACCAAACGGCTACAGAGTCGACGCTAACAGAAATACAAAGCTGTGGCGAGCAATTGGCAAAAGCGGCGAGGGAGTATCTTGCCTGCGAAGCGGCGGTGTCAGAGCTGTTTGTCGAAAAGGAAAAGAAACAGGAGAGCATAGAGAAGCTGCATAGAGAAATAGAAAAGCTGCTCGAAGAACAAAAACAAACAGAACAACTTGTCCGACAGAAGCGAGCAGAAAAAAGCGAGATGGAGTCTGCCATAGGCGAACTTAAAATAGAAGCAGGCCAATTAGAGGTAAAGGGACAGAGCCTGGTTGAAAGGGTGCAAGAGGAATTACAGATTGATTTGGCTGCCGCCTACGAAGATTACAGGCAGAGCGAAGTCGACTGGGACAGGGTCAGAGAAGAAATAGCAGAGCTTCGTGAGAAAATCGAACGGCTGGGCAACGTTAATCTGGACGCGATAGATGAGCAGGAGAGCCTGGAAAAGCGACATAACTTTTTGAGTAAACAAGTTGAAGACCTGCACGTAAGCCACGCCGGCCTGCAGCAATTGATAAGCCGTCTTAACAGAAAGAGCAGAGAGAAATTCAGGGAAACTTTTGAAGAAATCAGGGTTCATTTCCAGCAGGTTTTTCGCAGGCTGTTCGGTGGGGGCAAAGCTGATATTCTGCTTGAAGATGCTGAAGATATCCTCGAAGCTGGGATAGAGATAATAGCGCGGCCGCCCGGCAAGCAAACAATGAGTATTTCTTTGCTTAGCGGCGGCGAAAAGGCGCTGACGGCAATCGCACTGCTGTTTGCGATTTTCTCGACGAAGCCGTCACCATTCTGCTTCCTTGATGAAATTGACGCAGCTCTTGATGAGGCAAATAATGAGCGGTTCAATCTGTTAGTGCGGGAATTTCAAAAGGATTCGCAGTTTATAATAATCACGCACGCCAAACGCACGATGAGCATTGCGGACGTGCTGTTCGGGATAACGATGCAGACAAAGGGGGTCAGTAAGAAGATAAGCGTCAGCTTCGGTGAGTTCGACGAGGTTGAAGAGGAGGCCGCCGTAGCATAAACGCAGTGTGTGTTATGAAGAAGTGCTCCTTTTGTGCAGAGGAAATTCAGGATGAGGCCGTGAAGTGCCGTTTTTGCGGCGAGTTTCTTGATAAACCCAGCAAGCCGAAAGCGAAATGGTATTTTACCACGACTGCCGTTGTAGTTGCCCTGCTGTGCGTAGGTCCACTTGCCCTATCGTTGGTGTGGTTCAACCCGCGTTATAAAATAATCACCAAGGTCATCATCACAATTTTAGTTATTGTCTTTACGTTTTTGTTAGGCTATTCCGTAATACTGGTGTACTCTCGATTACTGAAATCGATAAGTGACCTCGGGCTTCATTAACCTCGTATCGCGTTCCTTCTTTGCGCCTATTGATAATGGCCCTCCAATATTTAGAGCTTTTTGGCTGAAAATTCAATTCACAGTTGAAAACGTCCCTGTTTATTGGTAAAATCCACCTTCCTTTTTGTAGATATTCAAGAGAACCGACAATGACGGAAAGACTTGATAAACATATCTTAAAGAATGGTATGGTTCTTCTCGGCGAGCCGATGGAGGCGGTTGAGTCGGTGGCGTTTGTTTGTATGCTGCCGGGGGGAGCAGCACGGCTGCCGGATGGCTGCTGCGGGGCCGGGAGCGTTATTGACGACTGGATTTTCAGGGGTGCAGGTGATAGAAACAGCAGGCAGCTCGGTGATGCACTTGACGGGCTGGGGCTGCACCGTGCCAGCTCGGTTGGCAGTTCGCACATAACCTTTGGAGCAGCTTTGGAAGCTGAGAACTTACCGCAAGCTTTAGATTTGTATGCTGATATTATACTTGAGCCGCACTTGAAAAAGGACCAATTTGAATTAGCCAGGCAATTAGCAATTGACGGGGTGCACGCTTTAGATGATGACCCCCGGCAAAAGGTCATGTTAAAGCTGCGAGAGCAATTTTATCCAAGTCCTTTGGGACGCAGCACCTTAGGAAATATCGACGAGTTAACGGCTTTGACGGCCAAGAGTACAAGAGCGATTATAAAGGGCAATTTCAATCTGTCGGAGACGATTTTTGCTGTTGCGGGCAAATACGACTTCGATGCTATTGCCGGGCAAATGGAAAATCTGTTTGAAACAGGCAGGAAGAAGCTCCTTGAACCAGTTACGTTCGGGGCGAAAAGTAGTGAATATACGCATATACATAACGATGGTGCGCAAGTGCATATCGGCCTGATGACAGAGACGGTTAAGCCAACTGATGAAGACTACTACAATGCGATGGTGGCGGTATCAGTTCTTTCGGGCGGAATGAGCGCCAGATTATTCACAGAGGTAAGAGAAAAGCGAGGCCTGTGCTACGCGATAGGAGCGCGGTATCACGGTTTGAAAGACGCGGCCGGTGTAATGTGCTACGCGGGCACGACGCCGGAAAACGGGCAGAAAACACTCGACGTGATAATCGGCGAGTTCAACCGGCTCAGTGAAGGAATCAGTGAAGAAGAAATCCAGCGAGCAAAAGTGGGGTTGAAAAGCTCACTAATTCTACAAAGTGAATCGTCCAGCAGCCGGGCCGGGGGAATCGCAGGTGATTACTATATGTTCGGCAGGGTCCGAAACCTGGATGAAATAAAGAATAAAGTCGAAGCAACGAGCGTTGATTCGGTTTTGGGGTTTTTGCGAAATAATAAGTTCCAGGATTTTACAGTGGTGACAATAGGTCCAAAGTGCCTAAAGTGAGCTAAAGTGCCTAAAGTGAGCTAAAATGAAAAAATTATCCATAACTTTAGGCACTCCAAACTTTAGGCACTTAAAGAGCAGATTATGGAATTCAAGAAGAAGAAATTGACGAACGGCTTGAATCTGATCGGTGAGGTTAACAAATCCGCCAAATCGGCAGCGGTGGGTTTTTTCGTCAAAACCGGAGCTCGGGATGAGCCCGAGCAGGTCAACGGCGTGTCACATTTCCTGGAACATATGCTATTCAAAGGCACCGAGAGGCTAAGTGCGCTCGAAGTCAATGAGGCATTCGACAGAACGGGGACAGAATTCAACGCCGCTACCAGTGAGGAAAATACCGTCTTTTTCGCCAAGGTTTTGCCCGAATATCTAATCGAGGTAACAAAGCTGTGGATAGAGCTGATGAGGCCGGCCCTTAGAGACGAAGATTTCGATGTTGAAAAAAACGTAATCAAAGAAGAAATTGCAATGTATAAGGACCTGCCGAGTTTCGATGTTATGGACAGATGCAGGAGTCTGCACTTCGATGGGCACCCCTGCGGCAATAGTGTTCTGGGCAGTGAAGAAAGCGTCGGCAATCTAACCGCTGAACAGATGCGGGGCTATTTTGCCAGGCGTTATGCACCAAATAATATGGTGTTAGCGTGCGCGGGTAATTTTGATTGGGGTCAAATCTGTTCGATTGTTGAAGAATCCTGCAGCAAGTGGCAAAAACAGGCTGTCGGAAGAAAGCTGGAGCATTGCCCGGGCAGCAAAAAGAAGAAGCGCTTTGAAAAGCCAAACCTGGCCCGCGAACATATATGCCTGATGAGTCCCGGTGTGCCCGCTCAAGACCCCAGGAGATTCGCCGCTTTACTGTTAGCGGCCATCGTCGGCGATGATGTCGGGTCACGATTTTTCTGGGAGCTGGTTGACAAGGCATTGGCAGAAGCAGCAGCGATGCAATTTGGAGCTATGGATGGCACAGGGGTGTTTCACAGCTACATCCGCTGCAGCAGTGAAAACGTCACCGAAGTGCTCGATACAATCAAGGGTATTTTCGGCAGTCTCTCAAAAAATGGGATAACCAAAGATGAATTAAAAAAGGCAAAAAATAAGATGTTAAGCGCATTGGTAATAAAGAACGAGCTGCCGATGGGCCGGCTGCTTGACCTGGGCTTTAACTGGATATATTTAGAGCAGTACCGCACCATCGAAGACGATATTAGTGCTATAAGAGCTGTAACTGTCGACGATGTTCATTCGCTAATGGAGCAGTTCAACTTAGGCGATTTCACACAACTTTCAATAGGGCCGGCACAAGACAGAGGACAGAGGACAGAAGACAGAGGACAGAAGACAGAGGACAGATTCTGATTTGTGATTTCTGACTTCTGACTTTTGATTTCTGACCTATTCTGCGAAAAATTGAGCAAGGAGGTAAAGATATGAGCAATCAAACAAGAAGAGAGTTTCTTAAGACAGCAGGCTTTGTAGTGACTTCGGCGGGTATGGTATCGATATTGCCTGGCTGCGCGGGCATAAGCCAAGGGATGAGGCCGCAAGGAAAGCGGCCAAATGTCGTTTTGGTCATAACGGATGACCAGGGCTACGGTGACATAGCCTGCCATGGGAATCCGGTTATCCAAACCCCTAATCTTGATCGGCTGCATAGTCAGAGTATTCGCCTGACGGATTTCCACGTCGACCCGACCTGCTCGCCCACACGTTCGGCCCTGATGACCGGGCGTTATTCGTCACGGACGGGTGTGTGGCATACAATTATGGGCCGGTCGCTTCTGTGCAAAGACGAAGTGACGATGGCGGACGTCTTCTCGGCCAGCGGCTATCGCACGGGCATCTTCGGCAAGTGGCACCTCGGCGACAACTACCCATTCCGGCCACAGGACCGGGGCTTCGGCGAAGTGCTAATCCACGGCGGAGGCGGGGTCGGGCAGGGCCCGGACTACTGGGGCAACGATTACTTCGACGACACTTACTTCCATAACGGCAAGCCGGAAAAATTTGGGGGCTACTGCACCGACGTGTGGTTCGATGGGGCGATAGAATTCATCGAAGCTAATAAAGACCGGCCTTTCTTCTGTTACATACCAACCAACGCACCGCACGGCCCATACAATATTGCCGACGAATACATTAAGCCGTACCTTGACAAAGGTCTGCCGGAAAAACAGGCCAGGTTCTACGGTATGATAACCAATATAGACGATAATATGGCCTGGCTGATGCATCGATTGGGGGAACTGGGCCTGGAGGAAAATACCATTCTGATCTTTATGACTGACAACGGGACCTCGGGCGGCGGTTACAGTGCCGGGATGCGCGGCAAAAAGGGCTCAGAATACGATGGCGGCCATCGCGTGCCATGTTTTATACGCTGGCCCGGTGGTGGAATCGGCGGCGGGCGGGACATCGACCAGCTCGCGGCACACATCGACCTGCTGCCAACTCTAATCAAGCTTTGCGGATTGAAGAAACCGGGAGCAGTGAAGTTTGATGGCGCTATTCTTTTGCCTTTGCTGACGGGTGAGGCCAAGGACTGGCCTGACCGTACGCTGCTTGTGCACTCGCAGCGCATCGAGCATCCGGAGAAGTGGCGTAAGAGCGCGGTCATGACCGAGCGGTGGCGGCTGGTCAATGGCAAAGAGCTTTACGATATAAAGGCCGACCCCGCCCAAAAGAACGACATCGCGGGCAAACATTCCAACATCGTTGAGAAACTGCGCGAGGCCTACGAAGACTGGTGGGCCGACATTTCGAAGCGCTTCGATGAGTACTGTGAGATTATCATCGGCTCGAACGAAGAGAATCCGTGCCGACTGATGTCTCATGAGTGGCACAGCCCGAACCCAGCGTGGAGCCAGTGGGCTGTGCGTAACGGCAGCAAGGCCAACGGTTTCTGGGCGGTGGAGGTGGCGCGTGGCGGCACATACGAGTTCGGCCTGCGGCGTTGGCCGACCGAGGTCGATAAGCCCATCAACGCTGCCATTGCCGGCGGTAAGGCCATTGGCGCAACCAAGGCGAGGCTGAAGATTGCAGATGTGGATACAACCAAGCCGATTCCCAAAGATGCACATGCGGTAACGTTCCGGGTACAACTCAAGGCCGGCAAGACACGCCTGCAAACATGGTTTACGGATGAGGCGGGCGGGTCCCGCGGTGCATATTATGTCTATGTGAAACGTTTATAAAATGGACGTACAAACAAGAAGAGAATTTTTGAAAACAGTCGGCTCGGTAGCAGCTTCCGGTTGTACGTTATCTGTACTGCCGGGCTGTGCCAGTACAAGACAAGTTGTAGGGTCAGAAAAAAAGCGGCCGAACGTTATTCTGGTGATGACCGATGACCAGGGCTGGGGTGACGTGCGCTCGCACGGCAACGACAAAATCGATACGCCGGTGATGGATAGACTCGCTGCCGACGGAGCTCGCTTTGAGCGGTTTTTCGTTAGCCCTCTCTGCGCCCCGACCCGGGCCAGTCTGCTGACCGGCCGCTACTACTTACGCACCGGCACGCATGGCGTGACACGGGGCCGTGAGAACATGCGCAGTGAGGAAGTTACAATCGCCGAGGCGCTTAGGCAGGCCGGCTACGTAACAGGCTGCTTCGGCAAATGGCACAATGGCGCGCATTATCCTTATCATCCCAACGGGCAAGGCTTCGATGAGTTCTTCGGCTTCTGCTGCGGACACTGGAACAACTACTTCGATACCACGCTCGAACACAATGGCCAGCCCGTCAAAACAAAAGGTTATATCAGTGACGTTTTTACCAACGCGGCGATAGAGTTCATTGAAAACAATAAAAGCCGTCCGTTTTTCTGCTATGTACCCTACAACGCCCCGCATTCTCCGTTCCAGGTGCTGGACCACTACTTCGAGAAGTACAAGAATCGCGGGCTTGACGACAAACTCGCCTGCATCTATGGGATGTGTGAAAATATCGACGATAACATCGGCCGGATTCTGAAGCGCCTCGATGAACTGAAACTGAGCGACAACACGATAGTCTTATTCCTGACAGATAATGGCCCTAACTCCGAACGGTACAACGGCGGTATGAAAGGCCGCAAGGGCAGCGTTCACGAAGGCGGCGCGCGCGTGCCTCTTTTCATCCGCTGGCCGGGACATATTCAGCCGGGCACCAACGTCACCCAGATAGCAGCCGACATCGATATCTTTGCTACAATCGTCGAGCTGTGTAGTGTGCGTATGCCGAAAACATTGCCCCAGGATGGCGTCAGCCTTGTGCCGCTGCTCAAAGGTGAAACTGCGAGCTGGCCCGACCGGATGATATTTACATTCAGATGTCCCGGAGGGCGGATATCAAGAATCACCGGAGCAGTTCGCACGCAGCGCTGGCGGGCCGTCAAAGCCGGTAAACGCTGGGAACTGTACGATATGATAACCGACCCGGGCCAGAAGAAGAATGTCTCGAAAGAATACCCAAAGATTGTTGAGAAGCTTAGCGCCGCTTACGAAGTGTCTTCCAAGGATGTAACCAAGGCCGGTTTCGAGCCTCTTCCGATTCACATCGGCCACCCGCAATGGCCTGTTGTCGTGTTGCCCGGCCATGAAGCCTATCTGGAACCTCCTTCCAAAAAGGGAATCAGCTACAAGGGCCGTGCCGGCTGGGCCAATGACTGGGTCACCAACTGGACCACCACCGAGGCGTATCCCTGGTGGGAAGTTGAAGTAGTCCGAACTGGCCGTTTTGAAGTAACACTGATGTATATCTGTTCAAAGGAAAACGTCGGTGTGAAAGTGATAGTGGAGATAGGCGGCAAAAGTTTGGAAGGAGTGGTGAGCAGAGCACATAACCCTGACCCCATCCCCAGTCCCGACCGCGTCCGGCGCGGTGAAGTCTACGAAAAAATCTGGGCACCACTGACTCTCGGTACTGTTGAGCTGAGCAAGCAGCGAACGACTCTTTGCGTGAAAGCTCTGGAGATTCCGGGGAATAAGGCGTTCGACCTTAAGGCGGTGCGATTGCGAGGGTTGCGTCGCCGTGCCGGCGACGGCTAAACAAAGGAAAACCCGCAGTAAAACTGCGGGCTAAATATGAGATTGCTTAGCTCCGCTCGCAATGACGGGAGCGGAGCTAAGGAGGACCAAAAAATGAGTATCTTCGATTATACGCGACGTGATTTTTTGAAAGCGACGGGGCTTGGTGCGGCTTCGCTGGCAATGTCGGGCTGTGTTAGTACGGGCCAAATGATGGGGAGGCAAAGAAAACGGCCCAACATCCTTGTCTTCTTCACCGACGACCAACGTTTCGACACAATCGGCGCGCTGGGCAACGACCATATCATTACGCCTAACATAGACTCGCTGGTGCGCAACGGCACGACCTTCACCAACGCCTATATTATGGGGTCGATGAGCGGGGCGGTGTGTGTACCCAGCCGCGCTATGCTGATGAGCGGCCGAACCTTGTTCGGTCTTGAGGGCACAGGGAAGACAATTCCGGAAAAGCATCGGACTCTGCCCGAAGTCCTGCAGAAGGCCGGATACACCACATTTCACACGGGCAAGTGGCACCAGGACAAAAAAACGTTCGCCCGGTGTTTCTCGACGGGGGCCAAGATCTTCTTAGGCGGTATGGGCAACCATTGGGAGGTCCCGGTAAACGATTTCGACCCCATCGGGAATTACCCGAGACACCGGCGGTACAAGGGTGATAAGCATTCCAGCGAGCTGTTCAGCGACGCGGCGATCCGGTTCCTGCGCGACTACAAGGACGAGGCGCCCTTCTTCGTTTATGTCGCGTACACGGCACCGCATGACCCGCGGCAGGCACCTGAGAAGTACCAGCAGATGTACAATCCTGAGGAGATTGCCCTTCCGAAGAATTTTCTGCCTGAGCATCCGTTTGATAACGGTGAGATGAAAATCCGTGACGAAAAACTGGCTTCGTGGCCACGAACGCCGAAGGAAATCCGCAGACATATCGCCGACTACTACGCCATAATTACGCACGTGGACGCGCAAATCGGACGGGTGCTTAGTGCGCTGAAGGAAACAGGGCAGGCCAAGAACACGATTATCGTTTTGGCCGGGGACAACGGCCTGGCTGTAGGCCGACACGGCCTGATGGGAAAGCAGAACCTCTACGAGCACAGCGTACACGTGCCCTTGATTATAAGCGGGGCGAGCATTCCAAAGGGCCAAAAACGCCACGCCTTCTGCTACCTGCTGGACGTCTTCCCCACCCTCTGTGACCTGACCGGCGTGCCGATTCCCGGTTCGGTGGAGGGCAAAAGTCTTGCTCCCCTTATCCGGGGCCGAAAGAGTAAGGTACGGGGCACTCTCTTTTTTGCATACAAGGATGTTCAAAGAGGCGTTCGTGACAAGCGTTACAAACTTATCGAGTACAAGGTCAAAGACAAAAGGACAACTCAGCTCTTCGACCTGGAATTAGATCCCTGGGAGCTCAATAACCTGGCGGACAACCCGGCATACGCTGCACACCTGAAACGCTTGCGCAAGGAGCTTCTGAGGTGGAAAGAGGAACTGGGCGACAGCAGTAAGTTCTGGCAGAACTATGACGCAGAAACTAAAAGCTAAAAGTGTAAAACTATTCAATACCACAATTACTTCGATTTTCACTTTTTATGCTGCTGACCTCGAAAGTTAGACGTGGCGATTGTGGGAAGTACCAAATGTGTCGACGGGTGGACAGTTGTATTTTCTTCTTGAATAATTGCGACCATCCGGTTACAACAAGGAAGTGTTAAGGGAGATTATAGTAGTGAGTAACGTCAATAGTGATGAACAATTTGATGCTGATACCGTGCAACGCAAAGCAGATATTCTTCGCGCACGAGATATAATACCGCCATACAAGAACATAACACGGCAGGAACCAGATTCGCAACAAACAGGCAAAAACGAGACCCGCCCCCCTGCCGAGCCAAAGACATCGGTTGTAAAAGAACTCGGCCACGGCAATGTCCCTGAGACGCGGTCAGAACAGGTAAAACCAGTTGAAGATATACCGGCGGTACCCACAAAGACGGAGCAGCAAAAAAGCGAAATACCGAAATTCGACCTCGCTAAAGAGATTATGGCCGAGCAGCGAAGAATCACCGCAGTAAGAAGAAAAGCCCCCGGCCAAAAAGATGAAGCTCAGAGGCAGAAGCAGAAAGCTGAGTCGGCTGGCTATACAATTGGACAACCGTTGCCGGCGCTGCCAGAACAAAAACAAATCGTTGCTGAGATTGTAGCAAGGGATATTGAAAGACTGTGCAAGGGAGGTACTTCGAGCCTCCGTAACTGGTAACTGGTAACTGGTAATTGGTAACTGGTAATTGGTAACTGGTAATTGGTAACTGGTAATTGGTAACTGGTAATTGGTAACTGGTAATTGGTAACTGGTAATTGGTAGCTGGTAATTGGTAGCTGGTAATTGGTAGCTGGTAATTGGTAGCTGGTAATTGGTAGCTGGTAACTGGTAATTGGTTATCTTCTTGCAATACGGACTTGTACAAGGTAGATTACTACAAAATTATTCGGAGAGGTGGCCGAGTGGCTGAAGGCAACGGTTTGCTAAACCGTCGTAGGGGTATAAGCCTCTACCGCGGGTTCGAATCCCGCCCTCTCCGTTACGTCGGATAGGGACGCTACAAGTTCTCGTGCTTCAGGGACTCGTAGCGTTCTCTCGATTTTTGACTCGCCCATTGCCCTCAAATTGCCCTCAAGCGTAGAAGGTTCCGCACCGTCAGAAGCCATTGTCCCATCTGATTTTGCCAATGCCATCATTGCCTGGTGACTGTCCTTAGATTCCATAGTTGCGCTGTTCAGCAATGGCATTAAAGATTTCAAATCATATATCCGTGCTTGGTTAAAGGTTCAGCACAAACATGGTGAACGTTTCATACAGGCATGTCTGGACAGGGGTAATAGTCCTGCTACCGCAAGCAAGAAAATTAGTGGTCTAAGAAGGCTATTTCAATTAGCAGTCGAACGAGGCCGGTTAGAAGAAAACCCGTTTTTACGAGTTCGCCACCTCAAAGTTCCCCGGCGGAAAGTCCATGTTAATAGCGATGAACAATGCGGTCGGTTGATAAAAGCAGCCAGGGAGCCCCCGCTGCTTCGGTTTGCGAAGCAAAACGGCGGGGGTCGGGAAGGTGGTGTTGATTGGGAGTTGCTGATTATCCTTGCCCTCTGTACCGGTATGCGACGTGGAGAGTTACTGAACACTACCTGGAGAGACATAGACTAATGGCTATCTGCAGGTTTGACAGAATATGATGTGATGAACTTGGCAGGGCATGCTGATTTCGAGACAACTCGTAGGTTCTATCTTGCTGTTCGCGAAGATTTGTTGCAGCGTGCTCGCATAGCAACTGCGGCTGCAATGAATGTGAGTTTTGGCACACATTTGACACGCACCCCCTTTGCGACCTAAAAAGGGATTGACAGCATGTATAGCAAGTTGCTATATTACAACAAGTTAAACATTGAGGCGCCTGTAGCTCAATTGGATAGAGCGTCGGTCTACGGAACCGGAAGTTGGGGGTTCGAGTCCCTCCAGGCGTGTTTCTTTTTTGTGGGTGTCATTCACAGACAAACTATCACTTTTGTTGTCTAACTCTCCGCTACTTAAGCAGTTATCGTTTTCAACATTTTTCTGGAAATTGTTCTGCCCATTGCCAACTGTTGCCGACCGGTTACATCCAGAGTAAGCTATAGGTGTCAATTTAGATGTCAATTTTAATGTCAACTTTTCTGAACCGTTTTGAACAGTATCGACCGGTCTATTATTCGTTCCGGTTGCTACCACCTTCTTAGACTCTTTACTTGGTAAAGATAAATCCGGTAAACCTGCAACCGCTTCTCTTTGACCCCCCTTAACAATCCGATGGCACTCCTCATATCTGTAGTATTTTTTCACACGCCTCCCATCTCTCCTATAATACTTGCGCATATATTCACACTCGCACTTTTTGCACCAGGACCTCAGCCCATCTTTGCGGCTGCGGTTTCTGCTAATTCACTTTCGTCTTTCCACTTTTTGCATTTGCTGCATCGCTTCATTTTTGCCATCTTCATTAGTCTCTCACAGCCAGCCGCCGCTTCTTATGAAACCTCTTATTAGCTTTATTTGCACATTCTTTGCACCACACGGCCAATCTATCCTTCCTGTAGCGTGCTCTGTAAAACATGTTCTCGGCCTTCCACTGTTTGCACCCGCTACATCGTTTTTGTTTCACGCCACTAACAACCCTGTGGCTCTCCTCATATCTGAATTTTTTCTTAAGGCCCAATTTGACTATTCTCAATCTTGTCGCCTGTACCGGCCTTCCAATTTGCTCGGCTATTTGCTGTGCCGTTCTACTTGGATACAGTTTCTTCAGCATGTTCAGCTCTTTCTTCGACCAGACAGGGTAACGCCTTGCTTTTCTAAGTTCCAATTTGTGTGCTCTGCCTGCTACCGCCGAGGCAGACCGTCCGATCTGGCTCGCTATTTCCCGCACTGTGTTACCTGGATACAGTTTCTTAAGCAGGTTTTCCTCTTGCCTTGACCAGGGGGTAGGCCTTCGCACATTTTTAAGGCTAAGCGAAGATGCCTTTTTCATTACCGCCCCCATAGACCGCCCAATCTTATTGGCCATGCTCCGTGTGTTCTCATTTGGGTAGAGCTTCTTGAGCAGTTCTACCTCATTGGCCGACCACCGATGACATTCCCTCGTTTTAAGCCCCATGCTGTATGCTTTCTGTCTCACCGCTGTCAAAGGCCGTCCAATTTGGTCAGCTATTTCCTTTGCTTTTCCACGCGGGAAAAGTTTCTTAAGCAGTTTGACCTCATCTTCTGACCATGAAACCCAACCGCTTTTCTTGATTTTGGCCTTTTCCATAGCCTCGTAGTTTAACTCAAAAGGGTATAAAAGGCAAGGTTTGACTATATTTTCGTATGCCGGTTTTGGACAGCGTTTCGATTTGGGGTTCACGGATTCGGGCTTTTTCCGTTGAAAAAAATTCGCCGTTCATCACTTCTATAATTTCAGTCACGTCCGAGAATCGTCGCGTCTTTGGTTTACCGCGGGACATCCTGCGAGAAACTTTGATCTTTTCCGCCCATTGCTCTTAAAGACCCTCGACTTGCCTGAACTGATATGGTAGTATGTTATCATCTTAATGGGGGTAGTTAAAGTTGGTTGGCGTTCCTAAGTTTCTCCCCTTTGAACATCAAAGTCAAATTGTTTGGAGGAGAAATTGTATGAAAAGGTCAATTATCCTGCCTATTTTGTGCTTGAGCTTTGTGTTTGCCCACAGTGTCTCGGCAGTTCCTGTGCCTCCTACGCTGGACGCAGTTCTAAGCGATGGCCCCGGCAGCCCACTGGTTACGGACATGAGTCTTCTGGCCGGGCTAACTGAATGCGGACAGAATCTTTGTCTCACAGATTTGACTTTTCCTGAAATCTCTGTGGCGACAATGCTGTTCGAAGAAGCGGGTTACGCCGGCTCTAATCGGTTTGGCATATACAACTACAACGGCCCTGGAGTTGCGCCTTCAGCTTGGGAGATGCTGCTGCTTTTCGAGGGAAGTGACGAATTGCCAATCTCAGCCACCATCCAGTTCGACCTTACCAACGAAATTGCCTGGTATGACCGTAATAGCAACGCGACCAAGGATGCTGGTGAGACGGCCAATATGGGCGCCGTCTTCGGCGCTTACCTAACCAGTCCTGACAAATGCGGCGGTATCTCCAACCCAACCTTTTACACAGACGAGCTATTGAATCCGGATGCTGCCGCCAAAGAACATGGGTTAATATACGACACAAGGCATATCACCGGTGCAATCACGGGCGACCCTGATGTTGTGGTTGCCTTCGAGGATTTACTGGCCGGGCATTCCGACTGGGACTACGACGATATGGTCGTTGGCATCACCGATGTTGCTCCGGTTCCTGAGCCGGCGACGATTGCACTGTTGGGTCTTGGTTCGTTGGCACTGCTAAGAAAACGCCGAGCATAGGTCAGTTACCAGTTGCGTGCAAAAAGGGCTGGACTTTCTTACTGCCTTGCCGAATAATATTGAGACGGTTGTAGAGCAGACAATATAGGCTTGTTGTAACAGTTCTTAATACACTTTCGCAAAACTGCGTGTAGAGCGACTCTCAGGAGTATCAGTGGTTGAGCATCAAGCTATAAGCCCTAAATGCCGATAAAAAAATGGGAGGGCCGCAGTCTGCGACCCTCCCGGGCCGGCGTCGTTAAGGATGGGGCAAGCCCGGCGGAACTTCGTGGAAGCACCGAGCCGCCCAACGATGCCGGTTTTATTTTAGCTTTCAGCGATTAGCTGTCAGCGTTCAGATTTCAGAAATCAGATATCAGCGTTCACCAGAGTCTTATGTTTTGAATTTTTGAAGCAAACGGAACAGAGCAGGACGGCAGAGATACCGATAATGTTAGCAAGCCAGTCGGTTAAACTCGCGGTTCGATTGCACAAAGGCTGAGTAAGTTCATCGAGGGTGCCAAGAGCTAAAATGGCAAAGAAGAGAAGCGAAGCTAATAGCAGAGTAGGGGAAGTCCTGAGCGAAAGAACGAAAAGAAGGGTAATTGCTCCATACGCCAAAGCGTGTGCGAGCTTGTCGAGACCACTTATTTGTAATCGGATTGGCATTACCTCCTGTGGAAGATGAGTAAGCAAGACAACGGTCACAGTGAAAGTAACTGCAATTATCAGCCACTTGGTATTAAAAAAGTTCTTGACCTTTATCATTGCTCAGAAAAAAACTGGTTTTAGCAATTAAAGATTTGGCTTTGACAATTTGAGTTGCTTACAGTTTATCCAAAAGTATTTTCACAATACGCTCGGCTGCGTGGCCGTCCCAGAGCGATGGAATCTGAGGCTCGCACCAGCCGCCATCTACCACCTGTCTATAAGTTTCGATTATCTTGTCCGTATCGGTACCAACAACTCTGTTAGAACCTACTTGTGTAGTAATTGGACGCTCGGTATTTTCCCGCAATGTCAAACAGGGGATTTTTAAAATAGTTGTCTCCTCCTGTATTCCGCCAGAATCGGTTAGCACCAGTTTAGCAGAAGACATTAGTTTCAAAAAATCAAGATAGCCCAACGGTTCGATTAGCCGCAGGTTAGGCAGCTTTTTGATACGTTCACCAAGGGACCAGGAAGACAGATTTTTACGGGCTCGCGGGTGAATCGGGAAAATTACAGGCATATCGTTCTGTATGATTTCAAGGGCGTCAAGTATGCGAGAGAAAGTAACAGGGTCATCTACATTAGCAGGGCGGTGCAAAGTCAAAACGGCAAAGCCATTGCTATCAAGATTGAATTGGCTTAAAACATTTGAAGTTGCGGCTTTTGCCCTATTCTTCAGCAAGGTATCAATCATTACGTTACCAACAAGAAATATCTTCTCTCCGGGGATGCCTTCGCGACGCAGGTTGTCAACGCCGCTTTGCTCAGTACAGAAAAGTAAATCGCTGATAGCGTCTGTTAGGACGCGATTGATTTCCTCCGGCATCGACCGGTCGAAACTACGAAGGCCCGCTTCCACGTGAACAAGCTTTACACCCAGCTTAACTGCCACAAGACCACAAGCAATGGTACTATTGACATCTCCAACTACAAGAACAACATCAGGTTTGTGTTCCAAGGCAACCGGCTCAAATGCCTTCATTATTTCGGCGGTCTGACACGCATGGGAATTGGAACCTACCTCAAGATTAACATCTGGCTTGGGAATACCCAGTTGGTGGAAGAACAAATCGCTCATCTTCTCATCATAGTGCTGGCCGGTATGAACGAGAAGTGCCTCGATGCGATTGCTCTTTTTATATTCCGCCATAATCGGAGCAATCTTCATAAAATTCGGGCGGGCACCAACGATATTGATGATTTTCACGATTAATCCTCACCGTATGATAGAATTAAGTCTCTTGTTTCTTGTATATGAGCTTTGGAAGATGCGCCAAAAACAATAGACCTGATATTCTTCTGACTTGCCACATATTCGACCGCTTCTCGAGGACCTACGGCACCAGAGGCCAGGATAGACATCGCCATTGGTCTGAACGGCTTTGTTCTGATAGCGCCCTCATACGAAGTCTTGTCTGGATTCATCAGGTAACCTATCTTGTTTATTGACGAGCAAATAATGGGATTCTCAATCCCACATTGGAGGAGAAAATCAACGAGCTGTGGCAAGTTCATTGTATTAAATGCTGGTTCTACTCCATAGATTGACCTTATGTGGTTGGCAAACTCTACAAAAACAGTCTTCGCCCCAAGACCCAACAAAAGATCTGTAACGATATTTTGCAAAAATACAGCCCTTACATTCAAACCCTTGAACATCCTCATCTCAGCATCAACAAGGAGTTTCATCACCTTTACCATGTCCTGACTGACTATACTCATAGCTCCACGGGCAAGCGTCCCCAGTACCTGGGCCGCTGAACGGTCGGCAAACACAAAGTCATTCAACGCGCCAATCATACCCTTTTCGTTCACTGCATTTGCATATTTGTGTGCGTATGGTATAGAGGGATACAACCTCAAGTCGGCATACTTCTCAGGATTAGCGCGAAAATGGTCACATAACTCAGCGACCCGATCGTGTGTGTTAAACATAAATGCGTGGATACCACAGTCGTAAGCAGTATCGATCACTTTAATTATTGCGTTGATATCCTTGAAACGCTCGGATTGTGCCTGCGCTTTCTCTTCCGACATATGATTGATGCCAAAAAACTGATTATCGCCGAATATGATTCTGTCCATTCTACAGTCCTCTTATCTCACCATCTTTTCGGATACGCTCAATAACAATGTCCGTCTCAAGGCCATGTTCAAACGAGCAAACATCAGACGGCCTATTCTCCAAAATGCAATCAATGAAGTAATCCAACTGCCGCGTGAATTCAAAACCGCGCACATAGAATCGAACAGGCTCGACGAAATCCGTCACATATCGTTGATTCCAGCCTTGGGTAAAACCATCTAATTCTGGTTTAGCTCGGAAAAACACTTTATAAGCATGTAAATCAGCAATGATTTTGCCACTTCTGCCCAATGCCTCGAAGCGATAAGCTGGCTTGCGATAAGAAGGATCGCTCCAGTTCACCAACAGATTGCCCCTGCCCCCGTTCTTGTATAAAAATGTTGAACTGACGGAGTCCTCAACGTTTACCGAATGAATACTCTGAAGGACACTGCCTGTTATCTCGTCAGGCACGCCAATAAGATAATTGATAAGGTCTATACTGTGAGATGCGAAATCATAAAGACAGCCACCGCCTTCCCGCTTCTTTGAACGCCAGCCACTCTTGGCGTCTTTGAGAAGGGTAGGGCCGTGCATTTCCATCTTAAAAGTCAACAAATCGCCAAGCACGCCTGCATCCAGTAGTTTCTTTACCTGAATAATTACATCATTAAACCTGATAACATAGCCAATTTGGTTGACGAGCTTCTTGCCTTTGAGCATCCCAACAAGCTCCTCGCCCTGGTGGACATTCAATGCGAAGGGCTTTTCAACAAAGATGTGCAGATTGCTCTGGATGGCGTATTTGACAATTTCAGCATGCATACCCGTCGGCGTGGCTACAATCACGAAGTCCAGACCCGACCTGTCGATCATCTTACGATAGTCTTTGAACGTCTCAATTCCGGTGTACTTACCTACGTTCTTCAGCATAAACGACGATGAGTCGCATACTGCTACGAATTGGACATCCGGATGAGTGTTCAAAATAGAAAAATGGGTCAGCCCCATTCGGCCAAATCCAATCACCGCACCTCTAAGCATAAATATCCTTCACAGAATATATTACTTACTGCACAAACTTCTTATATTTATTGAAACATCTTGCTATTGAGATTTTTATATGTGTAATCATCAAGTTTAAAAAGATGTCTATATTTATAACGAGTAAGAAGATGCTTAATTTCTAATATCGCTTTGGCTAACAAAGGTATTTTGGGAGTTGGCTCCCGACCTTGTTTCTTTCTATTTTCTATTCTTTCCTCCAACAATGGAGAAACAGGCATGGATACGCAATTATTTTTTGAAGCTAAATAATGAATAGCATCCACAAATCCCTTATTAATTCTTCCATCTTTCATAAAATATCCGAGATGCGCAAAAACAATGCAAGTCCCTTTTTCTATTTCCAATTTATCTATTGCATGTCTATTAATTATCCTATTAAATATCCATGGATTAGGAGCAAACGTCGCTGAAAACCAATAATTACAGTATTCACTTCTCTGAGGGTCAATATAAGGCATATATTTATCAAAGTTAGCAGTGTTAATTAGGCTGGTTGTATGATTACGGCTGAAACGTATAATTCTCTTATGCACATCTCCCCAGTAGTAATCACTTGAAGGATCTTCGCCCTGATAAACACCCGCATATTGAGGATACATCATTTTAACTAACGCTCGCAATGGCCAATTAAATCTTTTATATCCTCCGTAAATACTATCTTTGTTATAGGAATGATTAATCTGTATCTTGGGATATTCACCGAGAAGTCTCTTAAACTCTTCTAATCCTTCAAGTATTTCTTCTCTCTTGTAATCTCCGCTTCCAGCATTATGAAGACCTATTTCATATCCCTTCTTCTTAATATCTTTTATAAACTCAAGATATTCCGGGCTCTGAAGAGAATCTCCTTTTGAATGTTTATCGCGAGGGGGATAAACCCATACTGTTTTTGTAATAAAGATTCTTTTTTCATAAAGGAAATCATAGATTGGTTTAATATTTTCAAGGGTAGCGTCATCAGTGTCATCAATTATTGTAAAATGAAATTGACCCATCACAGCCTTTCATTTCCAGTGAGATAGATCTATGTTAATTAGTCTTTCTAGTTTTTTAATATCATCTTGAAAATAATTACAAAGCATTTTTCTTGTATCAGGCATTATTGTTTCTTTCACCAAAGCTTTTTCACCTATCCATTCCAGATATTTCCTTGGGATACATTTTAATGTATACATTCTTAAATTATTAATGAAGGGATTTTTTCTAGAACTTAATATATGTATTAATGCGTTTTTTGTTTTACCTGAATGACTATATCTTGTGCTTACATCAATTTTCACATCAGATTTAATCCCAAGAAAATCAAATAATTCTTTCATTTTACTATTAGCATCTTGTACAAACTCTTCAAATATTAGTATTTTTACCTTTGAAAATACTTCTTTGTATTTTTTAACTTGTTCATAATAAAGCCCCACCTTTTTATAATGCCACATCATGTCCCAATTGTTTTGTATTCTCTCGTCTTCTAAATCCAAAGCTTTTTCAAAAGTTTGATCTTCTCTAAAATCTCTAACAAGATTGTTATATGCTGAATATGCCCTTTCGATTGGATTCCTTAAGATAATGATTACGGCTATATCGCCAAGTTTTTCCATAATATTCTCTGCCGCAACATCGTGATGATACAAATATTCGGAACTTGCATCTCCAACATATGTATTTTTGATATTGCTGTAGAGTTGCTTATATTCTTCGAAAGACAAAATCAATTTCTTATCTACACTAAAATCCCCAGGACCATTTTGAGGCAATTCGAGATTGAGCGAACTAAAATATCTAGGTTCTTTAAGTTTTGGAAAATCTATTTCGGGATGTTGCATCAAGTAATGATAAAGAGAAGTAGTACCCGACCTCGTGGTTCCTGCTATAATAAAGTTGGGAAGCATAATAGTTAATATTTTTTGAAGCATTTTTATAGGCTTAGAAGCTCTTTTTTTATCAAATAGTAAGCCGATTTACCTTTTTCTAATATAGGTTTATTTATATGTTTTATTTTCTGATTATAAAGGAGGTTATCAATTAATTTAATTGTAGGATCTGGGTTATGTATCATATAACCTTTTTGTATTAAATATTTATCAACTTCCAATAATTCATCTTGATAGACAGAAATCGTGGGGATCCCTAATACTGCAATTTCCCTTGTCATTGTTCCCCCAGCACCAATAAAACAATCACAGTTTTGATAAATATATTCCAAATCGAGAGGCTTCCTTGGTACAATTATATTATTATTAAAAGTCTTTTCGTAATAATGGTGAAATTGTTCCGGTCCCCTTGGAAGAATTGTTATTTTGTACTTTTCTGACAGTTCATTAATCAATACGTCAAGAAAATATTTTTTCCCTTTATAATATTGAGCCGTCCATGGTTCAGGCCTTATATAAATATGAGGTACATCGGTAATCTTTTTTTTATGCTCGTTAATAAACTTTTTCCATAAATAAATTCCCTCTTTAATCCCCGGATAGAAATTAATTTTTGCGTTATTTTTCCATTTCCCATTGGAAGCATATTTCTTTAGTGCTTCGGGAAAATAAACTTTAGAGGCAAATTTTAATGGTATTATAATAGCTTTAGCATGTTCATTATCATTAATATAAATATTTGGAATTCGTAGCAGAAATGCTGTAAGAGACATGTAGAAAGAACTATGAGCTATAGCAACATCAATTTTGTGTTTTCTTAGGAAGGATAATAATAAGAAAATTCTTATTGGATAATTTATAATTTTCTTAATAATATTTCTCCCAGCATGCTTCCCGATCTCATGATGTTTCCACCCCTTTGATTCGATTAAATCAATCGTATTAGCATTATTTCTCGAAGTTATAATAACATCATGTCCCTCTTTTTTGAGTTCATTTATAAAATACTCAAAAAAATTAACATGTGGAGAATTAGATAAGTCAATCCAGATTTTCATTTCTTAGCGTTTTTTCACATCTTAGGAATCGGTTCAATAGCCAGACACGACAGTGTTGGATGATTTAACAATCATTTTGCTCTTCTTGCTTTGAGGCCTGCAGAACTGATGTTAAGCTGTGAAAAGCCCAAGCTTGCGACCACCGCATATACGATATTTTGTTGGTCAGAAAATGTCCCTTCCGGAAATAAAAATAGCCTTTGGGGCTTAACATGTTTTTTAACATCCAGTGAAGCACTTTCTCAGTTAAAGACCTGTAGTTTTTGCCCAGGCCTGAAAAAAAACTGACTGCTTGAGCGGGGCTGTGGATATCTATTGGATATATTTTATTGTGGTAATATTTGGGCGTACCATCACTAAGAAAGAAGTTATTCGCATAGTATTCTACACCCTTTTCATAGACCTGCTGATATTGTTTCGCATAGCCTTCGTTCATGAAGTATCGCAATGCCTGCAGGTTAAAGCCGGAATGGAAAGAATCTATCCAATGTTGAACTTCAGCCTCCGCATAATACCAGGAACCATCATCTCGTTGATGCCTCATCGAATAAGCCAGACTAGTCATCGCAGCATCTTCCAAACGACCATCCTGGCAATATTTTTTAAGTCTTATCAGAATAGATGCACCCAGCATATTGGCGTTATGAACATAATTATTATCAATAGGCGTATAGCTAAAACAAAAGACATCACCTTCAACCTTACGATTAAGGTCTTTCAGAATAAAATCCTTTATCGAAACAGCTATATCCAACGCCTGCTGGTTACTCATATATTCGAAACAGTCCAACAACGCATGACCAATAAATGAAGTATTTACAATCGTCGGAGTATTTTTTGGCACTAACATAGCCCGGTTTTGCCAGTCAAAGTTGTATCCCCAGCAATTCCCCGAATATCCCTTGCTCTTTAACTTTTCAAGCAAAGATAATAAATAGTCAATCTTCTCAAGATATTCAGGCTTTTTATCGACTGCGTAAAGTTTTGCGTATCCCCAAAGAAACAACCCGATTGCTTTGGGATTATGGCCCTTTTTTACACCAAGAATTGGCCGCATGTTAACAGGAAGTTTTTTAAGTGTCTGCGTAAACGCAATTCGAGCCCACTTGCTCTTACAACTGAGCACTTTGAGTAATGAGCTGTTCAACGCATCATAGGGATCGTAACCAGCGTAATCGTTTGTTTCGACGTAGGAACAAAGATGTTGTAAATACGGCTTTACGTCCATAAGGTTCCGAAGTGACATTAAATTGAAACTACCTGCCGATTTTGCAATGACTCAACAACAGCAAAAGTGGCCTTGGTAACAGCAAATATTTCTTCGGGATTAATTAGTGGTTTGCCACCATTTTTAATCAGATCAATAAAAGCCTTTACCATGAAAGCTTGGCCTTTGTTCTGGTTTAGAAGTTTTTTACGTTGTGGTTTACTTTTAGTGAAAATTTCCAGTTCTTTAAAATCCTTCAGAATGCCCGTTAACCCAGCCTGGTAGATTTCAATATATTCCTTAGCCAGTGACTTTGAACCGTTGGCGTAGTAAGCTACGGTGCCAATCGAACCATTTTTAAATTCAAGATTAATTGTAACGGTATCATTCAAATGGTTTGGATCAGGCAACGCCGAAGCATAAACTCGTGTTGGCAGAGAACCACATATAAATGTCAGGAAATCAATAAAATGACACACTTCACCGATAATTCGCCCGCCGCTTATAGTCAGGTCCTGGATCCATGTGTCAGCCGGAATCGCTCCGGCATTGACACGGTAAATCATCGAAACCGGCACTGGACCTAAGCTCTTTTTAAGATGTTTTGCTAATGGTGTAAAACGCCGATTAAATCCCACCATCAAGTGGCTCATCGGATTCTGATAATAAACCTTCTCAATCTCATCCAGTTCTTCCACGTTGAGACAGAGCGGTTTTTCCACGAACACATGCTTGCGTGCTTGCAGAGCCTTTTTGACATATTCTGCATGGCTATCATGGCGGGTCGCAATAAATACTGTGTTAATATCCTTATTTTCAAGAATATCCTCCGTATTTGAAGTACAAAACTCGAATCCAAATCGCTCTGCTACCCGCTTCGAGGTGGTTCCCGAGTTTGTCATCACGCCCTTACAAACCACCTTGTCATCATTGCGTGGAATGTTCGGCAGGAGGCTACCCTGTGCGTAACTGCCCGCACCGACAAAGGCGATCCCGACTTTTCCCACAGATTTGTGCCTGTTCACCACAACCGGAGCCCACTTCAGCGCTTTGTCAACATCATACTTCAGTACAACACCCAGAAATGGCTCTGAACGGCTAACTATCATATCGTAAGCTTTTGGAGCATCATCGAGAGGAAATTCATGGGTAGTTAAATAATCGATAACGATTCGTCCCGTATGCAAAAGTTCCTGAAAGGCCTGCATATTGCGTTTTTCGGTCCAGCGTACATAAGCTGCTGGGTAGTCTATGCCTTTTTCTTCGTAGTTCAGGTCATATCTGCCCGGGCCATAGGAACAGGACATTTTCAGCTCTAATTCCTTCTTATAGTAGTGCGGATCGCGGTCAAAGCCGGTTGGCACGGCACCAACTACGACCACACGCCCTTTCTTGCGGGCGATTTCACCAGCAAAATTGATTGGGTCAAGACTGTTTGTTCCTGCCGTAATAATCACGGCATCTACGCCTAAGCCGTTAGTTGCCTGTTCAATTTGTTCTGTTAGGCCTGCATCTGAGCGTATCCGAGCAAAATCTGTACAATGCTCTTTTGCAGTTTCTACTGCAAACTTATCAATATCAATGCCAAAGGCTTTAACTCCACTTGCTTGCAGCATCAGGCAGGTCAGTTGCCCCAAAAGTCCGAGGCCAATAACCGCACAATTTTCACCTAATCGCAAATCAGCCTGACGGATACCCTGTAAGGCAATGGCACCAAGCGTGTTATAACTGGCATTTTTAAGGTCGGCATCCCGTGGAAGCTTTACACATAAATTAACAGGCACACATACTATTTCTGCATGATTAGCATAACCAGCACCGGCACAGGCCACCCTGTCACCAACTGCAAACTCCGTTACATCAGAGCCTACCCCGATCACCTCACCAGCAGAGCTATATCCTAAAGGCGAATAAGCATCCAGCTTTTTCATCACCGCCCGATAGGTCTGTACAGGCCCCTGTTTTTTAAGTACATCGAGAACCTGCTTTACCTGCTCAGGCCTCTCTTTGGCCTTTCCAATGAGGCTCTTTCTGGCAGTCTTTACCGTTGAACCTTCCGTCCCAGCACTTATCAGTGAATAATAATTCCTCACAAGAACCATCCCCGGCCCAACAACCGGCATCGGCAACTGCTGGATAGTCATTTCACCTGATTTTAGTTTTTGAGTTAGTTGTTCCATATGGATCTCTATACTGCAAAATGATTTTCCTTACTTATCTATTAGCTTCAAAAGGATGTCCTCGTTAGTTTACGCTCGCCACGTTCCCATACCACTGTCTCACTGCGTGTGAAGCCCACGTGTGGTGTGTTTCAATCGCTGTATAGATGTGAATATCTGCAAGAGTGCCTTGACTCTCTTCACGAAAGAGAGCACTTCATCAGCGACGTAGCCACAATCTCGCGAAAGCTCCGCCAGATAGCTCCTGTCCTTCTTTAGTGATACTAAAGTCCGATAGAAAGCTTCTGCGGTGTGTTCACAGAGAACCCCAATCTTGTAGTTCTCAAAGAGTCCTTTGATGTCACCAGTCGGGTTCGTAATGATAGGCCTTCCTAGGCAAACATAGTCACCAATCTTGTTCGGCCACCTGCCTTGATTTATGTTTGTGTTGGTGAACGGAAGAACAAACACGTCGCAAGAGCTCAAATAGGCGTTGTATGTATCGAAGTCGACATACCCTGGAAAAATCAGTCTATCTGTAAAGTGGTACGTTTGCCCTATCTCGTTAATGTACGTATCGTCTGACCCTGTAGCGATCAAGAACAAGTCTCCGTATTTCTTGCACAGTCGGCCAAAAGCTGAGAAAAATATCTTGTTGTCCTCATGATCATTGGTGATAAGATTACTCATGCCTATGCAGAATGCATTCTGCTCAATTCCCAGTTTCTGCCTAGCTTCGGAAATTTCGTATCGTTTCAAGGAACTGTTCTCGGCACCGCCATGCAATACAGTAACCAAGTCGGTTTTATCGAATCTGTTCTTCAGAGCGGTGGCTATAACCACTATGTGGTCGAAAACCCGCTTGAAGGCTATCTCGAACCTCGCATCATAGAAAGCGACAATCCTCCCGATAACCCCTTTTCTCTTGTCGGCGTACCCCCCTTTGCCAAGCCATTCCCAACATTCATCAACTATGAGGGTTCTTTTAAGATATTTTCCCAGCAGGCATGGGATGAACTGGCTTGGGCGATGCCCATTGGTAACATGAATGACGTCATAATCCCCGAATAGGACTATCAACGATTTGGTTATCATATCAATCAATCCGAAACCACCGCTACGAAGCCGCATAGGAAACAAGCCTGACGTTGTCTGTACTGTAAAGCCATCGGTGACAAGTTTCTTTCCAGGGACAAATCCGAAGTCGGGATATACGAATTTCACTTGGTGCCCCAATTTGGACATTTCAAATGCTGTTTGAAATCTGACTCGAAAAGACGCCCTGTTTTCTCGATAATTTTCAAAATAGTCTGACAGCGAGAGTATTTTCATTCGTCCTATGAGCCTTTCTTGCAATTCCAAAAACGAATCAGAGAAGCTTATATCATTTCCGCCATAAGCGTTGCAGTCCGTAAAAATATCCTATAGGAACACTTTTGGGAATCGGTACTGGAGGATAAAATAAGTATATTCAAATCTGAACTTCCCAAAAGTAAATTATTAAGATGTCTGTTTCATTAACTTGTAAACTCAAACTGACCGTTTTATATGTCCTGATTTGCCGCAACTGTGTTTACACAAGAATATGACATAATTTTGTCATTTTGAATGCAGAGAAGAATTGCTGTCTCAAGTGCTTCGTCTATAAGGATCAGTCAGTTTGAGTAAATATGTTTTTCGCCCAACTTGAAATGGAATATTTTTCTAATCTACTATTCCAATTAGTTCTCGCATTCTTAACAAAGTCCGTATCTATTGATAAGTTGTCAGAACTGATTATTGATATATTCTCCGCATCATAAAAGGGCTCTTTAGCAATATTCTTGTTTGCAGTTATAAGTTTTTTCCCAGCTCCCAAGGCCTCGAAGACCCTCATTGGCAAGCCAGCTTGAATTTGGTGCGGTAAATCGAGTATTGTTTTTGACCTTTTGTAGAGCTCCATAATTTCCCTGTGTGATATTGGTCTGAAATGAACGCCGGCAAGCTTACGACCTTGGAAGAGATTCTTCAAGTAATACCTTCTGCTAACATGTAAGTAATAGACAAATTTGATTCCTTGGCGAAAACAAAGCTTTTCTATTTCCTTAACATATTGATACCTCCCGTATTTACAAATTGAACCAATGAATAACAAATCAATATCTTGTGGAACCTTTGAAGAGTTTGTTCTTAATTCCTCGTACTCTCTTACATAGAATAGTGGCAGGTAATGCAAATCTTTGCATGCTTCACAATCTTTCCTATCAAAGGAATAAGCCTTATCAAAGAATGGAATGATGTCAAGGAGGGTATTCCCATATACAGTTTTTCTTACCGAATCCCAATGATAATTCAAGAATCGTGCTTTGGGGTTAAGTTTTCTTAGCTCTATGTAGAACTCGTCAGGTAACTGAAAACCTTGAATAACGAAGACGTATTCATATGTTCCATTTTTTATCTTGTTGAAAATGCTGCGACTATAAGCTTTATTGTAGCCCAGGAATAGTTTGGTGTTCAAATTTCGCAGAAGTGTATACCAGATATTATATCTCATTACAGGAAAATAGTCAACAACTGCTCCGGCGGACTCGAGGGTCTTCTTTATCTGGATATGATAGTCATAATATACATACCCGATAAATAGTACTCGTTTGTCATCCAAGAATTTATCCTCATCCATACAGTAGCGTCCGCTTACTTAAACAACCCCTTTCTTCTCATTTCCTGTACACTCTTACTAAAGTTATCTTCCTCGATTTGCTGATCATTTACCCATTCTACAAATTTTGAGATACCTTTTTCAAAATCATACTCAGGGTCGTATCCTAACGAGGTCTTAATCTTAGTTAAATCCGCGTAATTATGTCGGATATCACCGAGCCGAAAGTTACCACTAATTGCACTCGTAACGGTAGAGTTATATTTTCTTATTAGAGTTTCTGCTACCGTTCGTACATTAACAGGTGTAGCAGTTCCAACGTTAAAAACATCATTGACAATATTACCATTTTCGATGCCTAAGATAGTAGCATTCACCGCGTCGTCAATGTAAACAAAATCGCGGCTTTCCCTTCCATCTTCAAAGATATTCAAGTTATTGTTGTTTTTGATTTGAGTAGAGAATATGGACAAAATCCCAGTATATGGATTGGACAAAGACTGCCCTGGCCCGTAAACATTCTGGTATCGAAAAGCTATAGCCGGGATGTTTAGTGATTCACAGACGGTTAATGTAATCTGCTCTTGATTTTGCTTTGTTATTCCGTAAACTGAAGTTGGATATAGCCTGGAGTTCTCATCGGTAGCCTGAGGTTCAACGATATTGCCACAGATTGGGCAAGTACAATCAAACTGGCCATTTCGTAGATCAGTTTCTTTGCGCTTGCTTGGATATACAATTCCATGTTCTGTACAGAAATATTTTCCCTCACCATAGACTGCCCTCGACGAAGCTACAATTACCTTTTCCACGCTGTGCCCGCGGTTAGCGAGATAGTCAAGCATGTTCGCTGTGCCTTGAACGTTCACCTCAACATATCGTGAGATCTCATACATTGATTGGCCTGTTCCTGTTTCAGCCGCCAGATGAACGACTATGTGCTGGTGTTGCAAAGCTTTTTCCCAGGCCGACATACTTCGAACATCATCCTTGATAAACCTGACCTTGTCTTTAATTGACAAATATGAGGGAGAAGATCGAGCCTTTCCATGAACCTGGGGGGAAAGATTATCTAATACGGTAACTTTATAACCGTTTTCGATTAGCTTCAGTGTCAGATTCGAGCCTATGAATCCGGCTCCTCCGGTAATCAAAATGTTTTTCTTCATAAGTAGCTTTATGAGAAAAATGTACCTCTCGCTCCTGTCATTGCCAGCTCCCAACTAAGTCCTGCACTATGTTCCCGGTTAGTCCCTACTAAGGGCGGTCGTTTACTGCGAAGCCGATCAATTGTACGCATTGGACAAGAACTCCTTGCGGTCAGATCTTGCAAAAATCAGGTCTATTTGCCACAGTAATCCATCCTTGGGCCTGAACGCTGGGTTACAAAGACCAAGTGGCCGAAAGCCTTTTTCCTCGAGGAAAAGACACATTTCATGGAAACGCAAACAACCTTCACAAAGCACAAAGTTGTAAGCTTCGACCACAATGATCGAGGTTTCCTTCAGTGTTGCCGTCGCGCCTTCAAAGATTGGGACTTCAAAGCCATGTGTGTCTAACTTCAGAAGGTAAGGTCCTGTTAGGTTCTGCTGTTTGACTTGTGTATCGACAGTTATGACGGGAACCTTGATCACGTTGTCGCCGTTCATAGGCTTATGGGAAGCTAGTCCTCCGGCGGGGTCGCTTGCATCAAAGTAGACCTCGCCGACGGTATCGCCTGCTGCCGCTAGAATGTAGTCAACGTTTTCGTGCTTTTCCTTAAACCTCTTTAGTTTGGATTCATGGACCTGATTCGCCTCTATCAGAAAGTAAAATGCATAAGGGTAAAAAAGCATTAACGTTTTTGACCACCGCCCGTCCGATGCGCCAACATCGATGACCGTTTGAACTTCAATCTGTCCTCTTCTGATCCTGGCGAAGGCGCTTTGCCAGGACACCGATGCGGAATGTTTTATGACTTCGCACCCTATCCTGTGTAGAATGACGTTTGCCAGCTGTCCCGCGAAATGCTTTATCATACCCATGATGCGCTCCTAACATTCAAATGTTCTGAAATGCCTTTATCAAAAGCTCACCTCATTTCCCCGTGTAAAAAGGCAGTACTGAAATTTCTTTTATATGCCGTAATTGCAGAGTTCTCGAACCCCAATATACTGTGTGTCTTTGGACATAGGTTCGAGGAACATAAGTCCCGGGAACAGAGGGAAATTCAGCAGGCGCTCACCGTTCAATACAAGCATCAAGAAAATAATAAAAAAAACACTTGTTTTCGAATTGCACCCCGTCAGTCTGTAAACACCCACCCGTACACACAATGCAAAAGGTGCAAATCCGACCAATCCAAAACCTCACCACAAAATCATAGGGGCTTGTGGGCAATGATTTGGGCGTGGTCCGGTTGAAGCTCGCCAATTGTGATCATTGTCTCTTCTATGTTAACCAACATTTCCAGCAAAGCACAGTCCTGTTCAGACGAAAGATCAAATTTGCGGTAGAATTTCTTGTCAAGAGCATAAAACAATATACTTCCATTGAAAAAACGAACATCGATATCTCGGAAAATATTCTTCAAGACGGGTATAATCTCATTTGACCGCACGCACTCGGAAGGGTCCCTACTCTTTCTCAAAGCTGAATTCTCATCCCACACCTTGCCAAAATGGAATTTCATTCCGCTTTTTCCTCTATTGCGGAGCATGCAGCTCGCCATTTGGCAAAAACTGTAGAACCAACGTTCAAGACGCGACCACCTCTCTTGAGGACGAGTGCTCTCAACATCCAGAGAGGGAGACTTGAGGCGAAGTATACGCCCAATTTCATATAGTCCCCTCCTCCACCTTGATGAGTTCCACAACCTTGGTACGAACGTATCCTCTGTCACATGTCTGAGTCGATAAGGTAGTAGATGAATAACAGCATTAATGATTTCACGTTGCCTGCAGGGAAGCTTTTGGTAATTCGGGCCGATGTATTCGTTGCAGATGAATGTTCCTCCCGGCTTGAGTGCCTTTAAGATTTCGGCAGCAACATGCTCCAGTTCTGTGATATGATGCAGAGCGCCAACCGCATAGACAAGGTCAAAAATCTCGCGATCAAGGGAGAGTTGGTTCACATCTGCAACTCTATACTCTATATTTTCCAGCCCCTCCTCACGGGCCTTTTCCTCAGCGGCTTTAATTGCTCCTTCACTCAAATCCAGTCCGATGCAGTGCTTAAACACACCCCGTTTTGCTAAGCTTCGCTCAACGTGACCAAAGCCGCAGCAAATGCTGAGACATTTATCCACGGGGATTTTATCCTGCATCGTAATGTCGATGAACCACGTTTCCGGTGCAAGAGTATCGCCCAGGTCTATGGCGTGAGTCTGAAACGTCTTGCCAAGAATGCACCTACAAAGATAGTCACGAAGTGGAGGAAATCCATAAAAGTTTTCCGGCATATATGGTGGTGACTTCCCCCAATACTTGGCAACTTTTTTTGTGTCTTTTTGTTTCATTTCTTTCCTTCTTTGATAAAGCAATAGCTTCTATATAAATTGTTTGAGGTGAGTTAATTAATCTCCACGTTCGGGTATTATTTACCGCTCCAGCGTTGCCCACTGGCCTCCATACGGCATGTCCATTTTGGATATATAGGTTCAAGAAACATGAGTCCCAAATACACAGAAAAATTCAGCAGCCATTCACCGTTCAGCACCATCACCACGAAAATGACAAAGAGAGTGCTTATCTTCCAATTGCGTTTCGTCAATTGATATACACCTATCCAAACACATGTTAAAACAGTTACCAATCCAACCAATCCAAACTTTACTGTAAAATCGGACAGACCATTTCCCGTGCCGAATATGCCCACCCCGGAACTCAACGCATGCCGGGTTTCATAATTCAGGCCCCATCCGAAAAATGGACGTTTTATTATGTATTCGAGGTCATACACCAAAGATCCGAATCTTGCCTTTTCCCAGCCAGGTTCGCGATAAGCTACACTATCAAATTGTTTCTTTATTTTCCCGCCAACAAAATCCAGTTGATAAGCAGCGACGCAGAAAATAGCCACGACTAAGGCAAATCCCAGCAGTTTGGGTAGTTGTCTGCGGGTCAGTGACAGGTCTCTTACGTGAAAAAGCAAACACAAAGGCAGCAAAACATACCCTGCCGTAGACATTGTTGTAAGCAGGGCTATCACTAAAACAGCAAAGATACGTCTGTACTGCCGCTTATCGAACTTGTCTCTTGTCAGACCAAGAAAGACAATGGCCAGCAAGATATATGCTGAGAAGACCCCAGGCTCCCAAAAACATGAACCGTTCCTGAAATACCTCAAAGGGTCCTGCATTTTGTATTCTGGAAGTCTCTCGTAGGCTGCAAAGTGGTGCACAACAACGTTGATCCCGCTCCAAGGCTTGACGATTTTGTTCATTGGTTTGAAATACTGTACGAGATCTACCCCTGTAGTTTTGCGCAAGATTGAGAATGAATGAAAGAAAAAGCTAATTATGCACAGGTAGTACATCAGCCTAACATATCGTCTGGGAAACTCACTAACCAGGCGAACAGCGGCATAGCCGATAAACACCCGCAGCATAAACCCGATCATCGTATGAAACGGCCAAAAGTTGAAGGTAATGCATTGTATTACAAGAATGGCTGAAAGTACCGACACCACTACGACAAATCTCGCTGTCAAAGGAGGCTCTTTGCGCAACAGAATGATTGTAAGGAAGAAAAACGACGTAAGTACGTAGAAGATCTCCGCTCGAACCGGCCCCATTGCTACCGGCGTACCGGACATTAACATCAACGCCGCAATAATCACGTAGTCCAACCAAGCACTTCGAAATCGAGGTTCTTTTTCTAACATGGTCTTCATTTAGTGAACTCCACGATGGTCTTCAGTTCTCGTCGAGTCTCCTTGCCAGACCATCGCATAGTGACCGCGCGTTCCGCTGGCCCACGCAAACCAACCAAAGTAGTATCCGACTCTATCCGCACAAATTTCCGCGGCACTTATTTTCTGCAATGCAGGATTTTTCGGCCTCGGTCGGTATCCGCGGCCACGTCGATTTTTGTGAAGCTGTCATCGCGATTTGCCCCCTATCAACCGCTCATCAACCTGCAACTCTATGATTATACCCATACTATCCTGGCAGTAGTTCCACTTGAAGAGTATGATAGCACCCTTTGATATGTCATTTATTGCCGCTTGTATGTTTTCCGGAAAATTTTCTCTAAGTCATCAGTAGTTTTGTCCCAGGTGAATTGTTTAATATACTTGTAACCGCTCTCTGCTATTCGTTTCCGTTCTTTTTCATCTTGGAGCAATCTAATTACATTTTGACCCAGCACTTCCGGCTCTTTAGGCGGTGAAACTAAAGCAGTTTTTCCCGGCACCGTGTAGTCTGATACAGCTCCTACATTCGTAGTAACTACAGCGGCTCCACAAGCCATCGCTTCCATAGGAGGGTTCCCGAATCCTTCATGATGGCTTGGAAAGATAAAAATATCCAGCGAATTGTATAATTTTCGCAACTTTTCTTTATAAGGCAGTCTATGAAATTCAATATCATCTATATTCTCTACAATCTTCATATCGTTGCATCCGGGCTCCTCACCGAATAAGACCAATTGGATGCTGGGATACTCTTTCTTTGCCATCACGAAAGCCTTGAGTCCATCCTGCATACCTTTCCACTTAAGATGTCTGTAAAGGATTCCCACTCGTTTAGGACTGTGGCAATCAAACCCATCTCTATCCTTGTAAAACAGATTAAAATTCACACCATTTGGCAAAGGCCCAAGAACAGAGCAATTAAATTTCCTTTCAATAAGATCCTTCAGCCAAGTAGAAGTAACAATTTTACGAAGAGGGAGTGCATAGGTTTTATTAACTAAATCTACCGGTCCACACCAAGTTTCATAATGTCGGGGAAAATAGAACTTCTCACCTTTCTCTCTTTCATAGCTATTGACATAGTAAGCAGTTGCCCACAATGTAGCTACTATAACATCTCCGTTGGGAATCCATCGCTCCGCAAGTGTTGGCACCCTTATTATATCTGCTTTTAAGTCGAACCAGTTTGGCTTCTTGGTATGTTTAAGATTTTTAACAGTTCTCAAACATTTGCCTGCCAATTGTCTGATATTATACCACTTTGCTCCTAACCGCAGAGGGATCAAAGGATATACTATTGAAACATTGTGCCCTCTATCTTGCAACCGATTTGCCAATTCATATGTGGATCTTACACCCCCCGAGAGCCCAATGCTTGGCAATATAAATGTGATTCTCATGCTGGTTGCCTTTCTTTATTCGTAATCAAACTAATGTTCAAGACGATGTTACGGGAGCAGCAGGTTTTTTATCTTCGCAATAAATTCTTTGGACCGACGCTGAAACAACCGGCGGTTCTTAATTGTTTCTTCAGAAGGCCAAGACCCTGTGATAACAGCATCACACATATCTCTGAGTTGCTTTCCCGTGGCGCTCCTGGGACTGTAATAAAATCTCTCAAGATTAAATGACCGCATTAAATCTTTGATCTTGCTATTACCACTTACTTGATTCTCATAAAAACCAAGACCGACAAAAGGTGTGTTATTCAATATACATGCTATAGCTCCATGCATTTTTGATGTCAGACATAAATCGAAAAAGCCATAAATCGAAGCCCACTCTAAGGGGGTAAAACCCTTGTCAAAGAGTCTAACATCTGCGGCTGTGTTGCTTATTGATAAGGCAATAACCTGAAACCCCATTTTCTTGACTTGCTCAGTCACGTCATTTGTAACTGTTTCATCATGTGCTACTATACCGAGTCTGGGCTGGGAAAAATCGACTCCGTATTGCTCTAATTTGTCCCGAAGGCTCTTCTTATCAACTATTCCTAAGCTATCTAACGAGAAAGTTGGATCTGGAACCCATTCTGCCTTACTCGCGATGACAGGGTCTAACCACCGAAGAAAATCTCTCGTCATTTCATCACGAATTCCTAATAGACTAAAACTTGAGAGAATTCTACGCATCTTATTGCGGTGCAATCTAAAAATCCCGCCCCAATCTGATTCCCCAATCGACACTGCATAGGCTACCTTAGGTATATTAATTGTTTCGTCAGGCCAATAGACATTAGGGAAGGCAGGACACATGGCAAGATTTTGTATGTTGGCAAAACCCAGTAATTTCCTGCCGAGGATATAATGAAATTTCCAGACTTGGTCACTTCCAACAACTAAGCATCGACAATTATTTCTAATATATTCGTAAGTTTGTTTATGATCATCTTCTACAAATTGTTGTTGGCTTAATGGCAAACGCTTGTTTATGAATTGATCTAAGGCTTGAGTTCGACTGTTCTTAGGAGGACCATAAAGTTCCATTTTTGCTCGGTATCGGTGATCTACTATTTCAACGCAATATGATGGTAGATTTTTCTGTAGGCTACTGGCAAGGCAATATGCTTGCCAAATCGCGCCTTCATTAAATGAGGAATGAAAACTTAAAATTCCCAACTTGTTTACCACAGCGTTGACCTTTCACTGGAGGACAATAATACTTTTGATACCCAAAATTAAAGAACGATGACATACTACTTGAAAACCAACATATCTTTAATATCTCGGCGTGGGGACTGTGCTACCATAAATTCATCTGGTAAGTGTCCGACGGCAACCAGCATTGGCACCAATTCGGCATCGGTAATCCCCGCAAACTTCTTCAATTCTTGATCGACTTCACACCTAACGCACCAATGCAAACAGCATGTCCCAAGCCCCAGTGAATGAAGGGCGTACACAAGTGACATTGCAAACATGCCGCCATCAACCCAAGCCTGGTTACGCTCCTCAATGCTGAGGAAATTTCCTAGGTCGGTAGTAATAACTAAGATCTTGCTCGCCTGATCACCAAAACCGCGGCTACCCTTCTGTAAACTCAAGATTCTCTTTTTATCCTCGTCTTTACTGAAAACATATACTTTCCACGCCTGTCTATTGCAAGCCGATGGAGTTTGCTGTGCCATCCTAACTGCCTTCTCTATTTCCTTAAGATCAACGTCAACATCTGCTGCAAACTGCCGAATACTATGTCTTGATTCAAAAAAACCAGTCAAATCGCGTTTTGACGCTCTGTGGATGTTGTCCCTTGTCACCTGCTTCGCACCTCCAGCAGAACAGTGTTTTCCACACTTTTCTGCTAGTTTCGATATTTGCTCGTATAGCTTCCTATCGTCAGTTCCCTGTATGAGATTGAATTGGTAATAGGCAATTAGAGCATTGATGGCATAGCGTGTTGTCTCGTCAGACCCATATTCTTCCTGGTATTTCTCCAAACCGGATACCAGGTCATAAACGTGCCCTGAGCCAAAACCAGGACGCGGGTTCTTTAGGGAAAGGCCTTTTTCAATGCCGTGAAAATTTGCGGTAATTATCGCGCGGAGTTGAACCCTGTTACTATACTTTCGCCAAATGCCCGACCATCTCAAGAATCTACTCAAATCATGTAGATAGGCATGTATGCTATCTTTTACCACACGAATTCTTCGCCACAACTGCCATATCTTTTTTTTAGATTTTTGTGGTAAAAACTTCCCGATTATACGACGTGTTAAAGCTATACTGAATTTAAGCATTGCATTGTTTTTCCTTATCCGCCGGAAAATTCCAATGTCCCTCTGTTAAGATTGATATTGAAAAAGGAGCAAGATTTTGAAGAGCCCATACGCTCATTTTCTTCGGCTGGCATAATCATTGCAGGCTGAGGCAGCCATAATTTCAGCAGTCATTTGCCAAACACATTGCATCATCGGACCAACATCTAAACGCTCTCATAAACCTTAGCTTTAGACCCCGTTGTTTTGACCTGACCATATGCCTCTTCAAAAGACGATACCTTGGCGGCGTGATGTCGCAAGCCGCTGTGAAGTCGCCACATTAAAAAGGAGCTTGAAAGCAGCCAGGACCCGCAGAAGCACGCGCAAACAACAAAGGGTGATAATTGCTGAAAATAGAGACTGTAAAACAAAACTGACGCTATAGCACTTATCCACACGATGCAGACAGCCGCAAAAGCATCTCCAACCCTGCCTGAGCCTACCAGAAAATGGTAAGCCGGCGCTGCCAGCAGACTGATGAAAGTACCCACGAGCATAATCCTGAAAGCAGGAGGGATTGTATCCACAAAGGATTTCCCCAACCAGACCCTCAGCAGTGGCCCGGCCAAAAGAAACAGACCAAGAAATAGCGGTGTGGCAATAGCAAGAACCACACCAAATGTCCACCTCAGAATAGAACGAATCCTCTTGATCGACTTAACCGACATTTCACTCGTGATCCGGCTCACTTCCGGCATAAGAGCCTGCAACGCCACCCCGAAAATCTGACGAATCTGCATGCTCCCGCGCCATGCAATATCAAAAACAGGCAAGCTTTCCACACCGGCAAATCGGGCCAACATAAATCTGTTGAAAGGCATCCCTACCATCCGCACCACCGAACCGCCGAATAGCCCCGCCCCGATACTCAAAAGCCTCTTGAAGCAATGCCTGCTAATGTTGCTTAGCTTCATCAATCGAAAATGAACAATCCGCCGGATGAGAAACACGCTCAGCAGATGCTTCACAAAGTACGAGAATGCGCCGGCAATAAGTAGGCTCTTTAGACCTTGACCAAAATACAGAAGCGGGACTGCAACTAATATCAAGACTATTCGTCTACCCGTTTCAGCATAGTTTGAAAGATCCATCCGCCCAAGCCCGCCTAATGTACCCGCCAGCGCTTGAACAACTACAGAGTAGATCGACAGCAAGCCCATATAGGGCAACAACCACATTGCAATTTCTGCATTTGTGCCTGTAAATTTGAAGGCCGATACAATCTGCGATCTAAATACGAGAATAATAGCAAAGGTAACACCACCGGCGGCACACAATACGGCAACTGCCGTACCAACGTGCTGCGGAATTGCCCGTGTATTACCCCTTCCCAACTCCTCTGCCACGAGTTTTGTCACCGCCTGGGCCATCCCAAAGTCGCTAAGTCTCGCAAGGGACAAAACCGCCCCAAGAGCAAGCCAAAGACCATATCTTTCGTAGCCGAGATAGTGCAGATAAATCGGGTAGCTCACAGCCAGAACAGCAATGTTTACACAGTGGGTGAGTGTGCCGGAGATCATATTGATACGAAGCTGTGAGCGAAAAAGATTTTTCAGCATAGATGAGGTTTCAGATTAGACATAAGTTGTCTGCTGTTAGCGGTTAGCTTACAGAAATTAGAAGTCAGAGGTCAGAGATCAGATGGGGTTGCTTTTTCGTTTCCCGTTAGGCTGATTATGTTGTGCGCCTATAAGGTAATACTCTATGCAGCTAACCGTTTGGACCTATGTAGCCTTCTTTCTCAAGGTGTAGGATGATTTGCTGTACGCACTCCTCCGGCGACATCGTGGTAGTATCGATTGTCAGTTCGGCGTCAGTCGGTTCCTCATAGGGGTCAGATATTCCTGTGAACTCCTTGATAATTCCGGCACGCGCCTTTGCGTAAATACCCTTGGGATCGCGTTGTTCACAAACTTCCAAAGGTGTTGCAACATGCACCAGAATAAAACCGCTTCCACTTACGGCTTCGATCATCTGCCTGACTTCCTTGCGAACGCTGTCATAAGGCGCGATGGGAGCACAAAGTGCAATGCCGCCGTTTTTCGTGATTTCCGAGGCAACGAAGCCGATGCGACGGATATTAAGGTCTCGGTGTTCTTTCGAAAACCCCAGTTCTGAGGATAAGTTCTTTCGAACGATATCGCCGTCCAGTAGTGTTACCGGTCGTCCACCGGCCTCCAGCAGCTTTACCATCAACACGTTTGCCAGAGTTGATTTTCCAGCAGCCGATAGACCTGTAAAGAATATAGTGAACCCGCGCTTGCTACGAGATGGGTAAGTCCGTTTGAGTTCTTGAACGACTTCCGGAAATGAGAACCAGGAAGGGATATCGCGGCCTGCAGCCAGACGCCCCCTGAGTTCAGTTCCTGAAAGCGTTTTGACCGCCGCGCCTTTCGGGACCTCATCTACAGGCACATACTCATCTCGGTCCTCCACGTACACCATCATTTTGAAGGGAACCATCTGTATACCAAGCTCGTCTTGATGGCGTTGGAATACTTCTTGCGCATCATATGGCCCATAGAACGGGCGACCGCTGGAGTCGGAGCCTGGACCGGCGTGGTCTCTGCCAACGATCAAGTGCGTGCATCCGTAGTTCTTACGTATAATTGCATGCCATAATGCCTCTCGGGGCCCAGCCAGCCGCATAGCAACAGGTAGCAGGCTTATCATTGCCGTGTTGCGGGGATAGTGTTTAAGGATTGATAGATAACATCTGACGCGAGTGTAATGGTCCACGTCGCCTGGTTTGGTCATTCCGACCACCGGATGGATGAGCAGGTTTGCTTCCAACTCTCTTGCCGCTCTAAAAGTAATCTCTTGATGGGCGCGATGCATGGGATTACGCGTCTGGAACGCAACGACCCGGTGCCATCCCATCGTCGCGAATCTATCTCTAAGCTGTCGTGGTGTAAGTCGCAACTCCACAAAATCGTAATGGTTCGGAAGCTGTAAGCATTCCAATTTGCCCCCCACGTACCACGGATTCGTGCTGTTTGTCAGGTAGGCCACCCCAGGATGCTCGGGATGCGTCGATCCGAATGTCTGTTCTGTTTCCTGCATAAAGTCGGGCTGCCAAACTTCTTCTACTCTGAGAACGGCGAGCATGACACCTTCGGGGTCCCGAAGTGCCAACATCGAACCGTTATCCAGCTTCTTTGCCAGTTCTTCAGGTATATCAAGCGTGATCGGGATCGGCCAAATGGTTCCGTCTGCTAACCTCATGTTTTCGCAAACACTTTCATAGTCCCCGCGACAAAGGAAACCTCGGAGCGGTGAGAAACCTCCATTGGCAAGAAGTTCGAGGTCACAAAGCTGGCGGGGTGTGAGATCCCAAGAAGGCCAATCCCTCGAAAGACGTTTAAGCTCTTCCTGCCTTTCGTGTTCGACAGTCAAATTGACAAGCGTGCCCCCGTGGGGCGAGATGAGATTCGAATGCATTCCTGCTCTCCTTGAATAGGACCTTAGTTTCTACGCAAAAACTCGGCTTCAGACTGTATATTCCGACTTCAGCCAAACCCTCGCAGCATTTCCACAAGAACTTCAGCAGCCTCTTTCTTACGTTCCAATTTACCTGAGTCGGCCTTCGAGATAGCCATCTTGAATCGACGAATAATACGCTGCTGAGCTAATCTTGTCAATTCGATTGTGTCGGTTGAATCTTTGCCCGTCGGTTTTCTCTCCACCGACCAAACGTTCTTGGTTGCCATACATCGAACCACGTCCTCAAGTGTGGCCTTGCGGGAATAGAAAACGATGGGAACTTCCGGATAGTCGGCGGCGACCTTCTCAGCGAGCTTCAATCCGCCGTTAGCGTTCTGGTTCCATGCGTCAAGGACGCGCTGCAGCCGCTCCCTGGCTCTGAGGTAATTTCTATAGGCAGTCCTAATTTCTGCATTATCATTTTCGAGAGATAACGGCTCTGCTCTTAGTGCTTCAATCTCATCTCGATTTGCCGGCCCACGAGGAAAGTACAAGTCAAGAACAAAAAGATCAGGCATCCAACCTTCTCGACTATTGATCTGGGAGTTAAGTTCAACGTAGTCAGTTGCCGCGACTATATCGAAGGCTCCCCCGAACACATCACGAAACAGGGGTATCTCAAATTTCTCGTCATCATCGATAAAACAAATCCGGAACATTACTACTTTTCCAAACAAGTTATCGTGTAGTCACTTGACACGGGGTTTCTGTAGGGGGGGAACCCATCCTTAAAGTTGTTAGTTACCTGATAACAGCCTCAGAGTGACGATTGCCGACTAAAAAGCCTCCCCGGCACAACGGATAGCCAGAATCTTTCATGCAGATAATAAAGAATAAGTTTTACTGCAACCTCCACAGCCCCCACGCCAGCGGAGAGAGCAAGTTTACCTGTGAATGCAAAGACAATCAGGATTGTTGCAGTAGTAGCCAATATTTGCCAGGTTACGGCTTTGACAGCCGAAAGAGTGTGAGGGTCCTTATATCCGTCCATTTAACCTATCTCCCAGAACCATAATTTTTCCATCATATACCTTTATCTAAGTGTGCTATCTATAATCAGCAAACAGTCTTTAGCATTTGTGTCACATCTGAAACTCTTGCAAATGGCTTTCGGAAGACTTTCAGCCACCTCACCCTCCACCTGGCCGGCTTTCTGCTCCTTTCCTTGTCGGACGCCCCGGCTTTTAGCGATCAGCGGTCAGTAGTAGTCTGTTTCCTTGTAGCAGATGCCAATTTTGTTCCATTTCATATCAGGTCAACTACATTGTGCTCGTCAAGCAATCGGCTGAACAGCGCTGTTCGCCTTCCGGCCGATTCTAACGAGCCGTTAACATTGACATCGACCTCAAGATTGCATCCTGAATCGGCTTTTATGTCACTAATGGGAATTTTCATTTTTACCACCTCTGCCGGGTCGGCTGAGTCAGGATTTCTCTGCCAGGTTAATATGTGAGCCGGGTTATTTCCTTTTTTCAAAGGCAGCTTTATGCTCATAAAGTCTAACTGTTCAGCGGCTATGCAAACCGCCTGCCACCACTGCTCGAAAGTTTTTGCCCGTCTGAAAAGAAGCTGGAGACTCTCGAAGCTGCGGACTTCCTCTTGTATCTGACGGCTTACAGCATACTTCTCCCGCAGGCCGGTTATCGTTTCCCGCAGGCGGACTGAGCCGACAATGCGGAATACGAGTAACAGCAGCAGCAGAATGCAGAGAAAAATGACAAGAGAGTTAATATTGCGGGTTACCATCATAAACATCCCCAGCCCGGCTACAAGGAGAGTCACTGCGTATATTGTAATAACCACGTGATGCTGCTTAATCCCCAAATCGCACAGCTTATGGTGGAAATGACTGCGGTCGGGAGCGAACAAAGACCTTCGTTCAAGAAAACGCCGGAGCATAGAAAAGAGCGTATCAAAGATAGGTATTCCTAAGGCCAGAGCCGGCAGGGCAAGACCAACCAGGGCAGAAGATTTCATTGAGCACATCACGCTCGATGAAGCTATAGTAAAGCCCAGGAACATACTGCCGCAGTCGCCCATAAAGATCTTCGCCGGGCTAAAGTTAAAGAACAAAAAGCCGG
>JAUXAB010000123.1 GCA_030615025.1 Phycisphaerae bacterium
GGCCAGCGCCTGGCGTTCAGCCTCGAAGCGGGCGATGACCTGTTTGGTATCCATGCCTGGCTTGATGACCTTCAGCGCCACTCGGCGTTTGACCGGTCTCTGCCGCTCAGCTAAGTAGACCACTCCGAAACCGCCTTCGCCCAGGATGCTGAGCAGCTTATAGGGGCCGATCTGGCCACCAAGGCCGACCGCTGAACCACCCATGCTGGCGGTGGGAATGGATTCTTCCTTGTCCGGCCCCTTATCGTTTCTTTCTTCAGTTTCACTCATTAGCACTCCACTTTTACACCATTACGGTACCCAAGGTCCCTTCTCTTGTCAAACCAAAACAACATCCCAAGTGAAGCCGAAACCCTCCATTCCGGGTTAGAATATCAAGCGTAACTGCCCACCAAAAAGAACATAAGACCGATAAGAATACGTTTTTGTCATTGTACACTTATGATTCATGCCCTTTTTTGTCCGAAAAAGCCGGTCATTTTCTATTTTAATCATTTATTATTGGAGAAAAGGCTTGCAAATGTAGTAATACCCGATTAAAATGTGGGGTTTAGGTTTTATAATATAAAGTTTGTCGAAGCGTATGCTTCGTATCCGGCCAATTGTGAAGCGTATCTCGAATGGAATGCGGAATACGGAATACAGAGGACCAGGAAGGATTTGCCTGAAAAATGTTAGCTAAGCAGGAAAAAACGAAAATTATCAGCGATTTTGAGACTCACGACGGCGACACCGGCTCGCCCGAGGTGCAGATTGCAATATTAACCAAAAGGATTAATGACCTTACTGAGCATCTCAAGATTCATCGCAAAGACCACGCATCCAGACGCGGCTTGCTGAAAATGGTCGGGACCAGGACGGCATTGCTTAAGTATATAAGCAGAAAAGACCTCAGGCGTTATCAGGAAGTTATATCCCGGCTCGGCTTGCGAAAATAAAAGGTAAACCGCAACAAACCCGGATAATAGACTAAAACCAAGCTTTGCGCAATTAGCGAGCTTCGCGGTAGAAGGTAAGAAAGTAAAGGAAAAAGTATATGTTTGATGTATGTAGAGTAGAAAGACAAATTGGGGGCAGAACTTTATCCATCGAAACCGGCAAAATTGCTAAACAGGCAGACGGGGCGGTCGTAGTTCAATACGGCGAGTCCATTGTCCTTGTTGCCGCGGTAACGGCACCGCCAAGAAGCGAGGACATCGATTTTTTCCCGTTGAGTGTTGACTATCGAGAGAAGCAGAGTGCGGCGGGCAAGTTCCCGGGCGGCTTTATCAAACGTGAGGGAAGGCCAAGCACTAAAGAGACCCTGACGGCAAGGCAGATTGACAGGCCTATTCGGCCGTTGTTCCCGGAGGGGTATGTCCAGGAAGTGCAGATAATGGTGAGCGTTTTAAGTTTTGATGGTGAAAACGACCCTGATGTTCTGGCAATGGTCGGTGCCAGTGCGGCACTTACAATAAGCAAAATTCCATTTTTGGGGCCCACTGGTGCCTGTAGATTAGGCAGAGTAAATGGAGAATTTGTAGTCAATCCCACTCATAAGCAAATTGCGGACGGTGACCTGAACCTGCTTCTTGGCGGTCGTAAAGAGGCGATGAATATGATTGAGGTCGGTGCCGGGGAATTGTCGGAGGATGTAATTGCTGAAGCTATTGCAACGGCACAAAAAACTGTCGTCGAGGTTTGCGAGATGATTGAGCAGCTCCATGAAAAGGTTGGTGTTGAAAAGGAAATTCCACTTGTAGAAGACGATGAGGAGCTCTATTCAAAAATCAATTCGCAGATAGCGGACAAGCTGTACGAAAGTAAGCAAATATTGGACAAGCAGAAGCGAAAGACGGCTACAAAGGAACTGTTCGAGCAGGTCATTACAGAATATTGTCCTGATGGGGACAAAGCGGAATCGGACAGTGATGCTCCTGCTGTTTATAACAAGGCAATGGTCAAACGGATTCTGGGAAAGATAGAAGGCCAGGTTGTTAAGAAATTGTTGTTGGAAGGCAAAAGGCTTGATGGCAGAGGCTACAATGATGTTCGCCCGATTGATTGTGAAGTGGCTATTCTGCCCAGGACTCACGGCTCGGCGTTATTCACACGCGGTGAAACGCAATCAATAGTGAGTGTAACTCTTGGTACTATCAGAGATGCGCAGATTATAGATGGTTTATTAGATGAGTACACGCAAAACTTTACGCTGCACTACAACTTCCCGCCCTTTTCTGTCGGTGAGATACGACCGTTTCGTGGGCCCGGCCGAAGAGAAATCGGCCATGGCGCACTGGCCGAGCGGGCATTGGAACAAGTCAGGCCGCCGGAGGATGAATTTGCATACACTATCAGGATCATCTCGGACATTACCGAGTCAAATGGTTCCAGCTCGATGGCTTCGGTTTGTGGCGGGTCGCTGGCCCTAATGGATGCGGGCGTTCCAATTACAAAAGCCATTGCCGGCATATCAATTGGTATGATTAGTGACGAAACCGGCCGACATGAATTGCTCACGGATATTATGGGCGAGGAAGACCATTATGGCGAAATGGATTTTAAAGTTGCCGGTACTGTTGATGGTATTACGGCGATACAGCTCGATATCAAAGCTGAGGGCTTGGCCCATAACGTTATGGTAGAAGCGCTGGAGCGGGCAAGAACGGCCCGCCTGAAGATTTTGGAGATTATGAACGCAGCTATCAGTGAACCCAGACCCGAATTAAGTCAGTATGCGCCGAAGCTGATAAGTATAGAAATCGACCCTGAGTTTATTGGCAAGGTAATTGGGCCGGGCGGCAAGATGATTAAGAGTATTCAGGAACAAACGGACACGACCATTGAAATTGAAGATGATGGGACTATCTACATAAGCTGTGTCGGTGGTGATGGTTACCTTGAGGCTAAAAGGATTATCGAGGAAATGACCCAGCCGCCGAAAGTGGGACGGATATATCAGCAATCAAAAGTCGTGTCTGTAAAGGACTTCGGAGTATTTGTTGAAATCACACCGGGTGTTGAGGGCTTGTGCCATATTAGCGAGCTAAGCGACGGTTACGTCAAGAGCGCCAATGAAGTCTGCAAAATGGGCGACATGATACCGGTAAAATTATTGGCGATTGATGACCAGGGCCGACTTAGACTTTCTCGAAAAGCCGCTCTTGCTGAGCAAAAGAAACAGAAGCCGGTAGAAGAAAAATAATAATACTGCTTAGGGGCACAGCTTAAAAAAAGATCAGCGGCGGAGGGTGCAAAGAGCGCAGAGCCCCATAAGACCAACGGTTAACTTACGGGGCAGGTAAAGAATTAAGATTAAAGTCGGCGAACTCAACGGTGAAGATAGGAGTTGAAGAATTAGGCAAGTTGACGGGCGAGCTTGCCCATGAAATCAAAAATCCCTTATCGACCATCAAGATCAATCTAAAGCTCATCAGGGAGGAGCTGGAGGCTGCAAAGTCTGCTGAAGCCAACCAAACGGACCAAGAAAGAAGCAGCCAGAGTTTCAAAAGGGCGCTGCGGAAAATAGCAGTTATTGAAAAAGAAACGGATAGGCTTGAGCAGATTCTTGAGGGCTTTCTGCGCTACATTGCCAGGCCCGAATTACAACTGGCAAGTGTCGATATAAGCTCGCTCGTTAGTGATATGATCGATTTTTATTCGCCCCAGGGCCGCAGTCATTCAATAATTATCCGGCAGCAATTGTATGACAAGCCGCTTGTTTGCAAGGCCGACGAAGGTATGCTAAAACAAGTAATATTGAATCTGTTTATTAACGCCCAGCAAGCTATGAGCGACGGCGGGGAGCTGCTAATCAGAACGGCCCGGCAGAAAAAAGATGCAGTGATTCAAATCAGCGATACCGGCAGCGGTATTGCTCCGGATAAATTGCCTAACATTTTCGATGCTTATTATTCGTCTCGGCCACGGGGTAGTGGACTGGGTTTGCCGACGGCAAAAAAGATTGTCGAGGCGCATAATGGTACAATAAGCGTTGACAGCGACCTGGGGAAAGGAACATCATTTACCATAAGATTACCCCTGCTTGTTGCTGATAGGCCTGAGTAAGGTGTCATTTTTGATGAGTATAGATGCCGTAGTTTTGGTTGTTGACGACGAGCGTGACCACGCGGACGGAATCGCCGAAGCGCTCGAGAATTTGCGCACAAAGCGAGCAAAGACGATCGCTGTTTACAGTGGCAAAGATGCTTTGGAAATCCTCCGCGAGCAAACGGTTGATGTTGTTGTTACCGATTTGAGATTGGACGGTGATATTGACGGGTTGGCCATACTCGAAGAGGCGAAGAAGCAAAATGGCCAGACGGAAGTTATTCTAATAACGGCCTATGCGACTATTGAAACCTGCAAGGAAGCGATAAGGCGGGGGGCATACGATTATCTTGTCAAGCCGATTGATATCGACCAGCTTCGTACACTTGTGGGCCAGGCCTGCCGAAAAGCAACAGCTGCAATGCAGCGTGAACAACAGAGGCCCACAACAGGTAAAGAGAGTTTCGAAATTGAGGGTGTGCGGAGTAAGAACCCCACAATGGAGGGTATATTCGAGGTCCTGCGGCGCGTGGCACCAACCAATATATCTGTTCTAATTGAAGGCGAATCGGGAACGGGCAAGGAGCTGCTGGCAAGAGCAATTCACAACAATTCACCACGCCGAAACAAGCCGTTTAGGCCAATAAATTGTGCAGGCCTGACAGAAACTTTACTGGAGAGTGAATTGTTCGGCCACGTCAAAGGTGCCTTTACCGGTGCAACCGGTGACAGAAAGGGCTTGTTCGAGGTAGCTGATAAAGGGACGCTGCTGTTAGATGAAATCGGCGATATGGCGCCGAATTGTCAGGCCAAACTTTTGCGTGTTATCGAAGATGGTATCGTTATACCGGTTGGCTCCCATAAACCAACTGTAGTGGATGTCCGCATCGTCAGCTCAACAAACCATGATTTGACAGAGCTTATAGAAGAGAAAAAATTCAGGCAGGATTTGTACTTTAGAATCAAGGGCGTGAACATTTCTGTACCGCCGCTGCGCAGCAGAGCGGAAGATATGCCGGCTCTTGTAGAATATTTTCTCAAAGAAGCCGCCGCAGAGACCGGCTCACAAGTTACCGGTATAACGGAGGCCGCTTTAATGATTCTTATGAACTTCGACTGGCCTGGCAACATTCGTCAGCTTCGAAACTGTATCAGGACAATGGTTGTAATGTGCGACAAAGACCAGCTGGATGTCTCCGACATCCCACCCGACATTCATCAATTGCCGCAGTTAGCTGCCGGAACTCATGGCCCCCGAGACTTGGCAGGCGTCTCACTGAATGAGCTTGAAAAGCAGGCCATCATAGACACCTTAGCCAGAACCGGCAACAACCGCGAAGAAGCCGCTAAAATCCTCGGCATCGGTGAAAGAACGCTATATCGCAAAATAAAGGAATATAATCTGTAAGCCACAGAGGGCACAAAGGGGCTAAGAGCACAAGTCATAAGAGCATAAGGAGGGGGGAGATTTTAGGTTTTCGCAGTTTGTTTTGTCGTTTTTTGGACTTGACACATTAAGACCTTTG
>JAUXAB010000092.1 GCA_030615025.1 Phycisphaerae bacterium
CCGGCCGGCAGGCACAGCAGATTTTCGAGCTTATCGAACGATTCGCCGGCTATGGCTTCAACAAAAGCCACTCAACCCGCTATGCCATCATCGCATACCAGACCGCTTATATGAAGACACATTGGCCCGTCGAATTTATGGCGGCGCTTTTGACTTATGAGATGGGCAACACCGACAAGGTCGTTGAGTATATCGCCGAATGCAGGGAAATGGGTATTGAAGTCCGGGCACCCGATATCAACGAAAGCGGCGTCGATTTCACGCCGCTCTACAAAAGAGAAAAAAGATTAACCGCAGAGAACGCAAAGAACGCAGAGAAAGAATTAAAATTAGACTCTGCGAGCTCTGCGGACTCGGCGGTAAAAGAAAAGGGCGTAATACGCTTCGGCCTGGCCGCTGTCAAAGGCGTCGGCGAAAAGGCCGTCGAGCAAATCATCGCAGCTCGTCAGGAAACCGGCCGATTCCAGAGTCTCTTCCATTTTTGCGAAAATGTCGATTTAAGGGCCGCCAATAAGCAGGTCATCGAATCGCTCATAAAAGCGGGCGCCTTCGACCGGCTCGGCGGAAACCGTGCTCAAATGATGGCCGGCTTCGAAAATGCAATGCAAGTCGGAGCGAGCCTCCAGGCCGACAAACAAAACGGCCAGATGTCTTTCTTCGGCCAGATGACCGGCGACAACGACTATTCACTGGACCATAAACGCCTGCCCGATGTCCCGCCCTGGCCTGAGCTGCAGATGCTCGCCTATGAAAAACAGGTCCTCGGCTTCTATGTAACCAGCAATCCGCTCAGCCATCACGCTGAGATGATAAATCTCTATTCCACACTCAACAGTTCACAATTGGCAGAGGCCAGCCAGGACCGGCAAATCGTAATCGGCGGAATGATAACGAAAATAAGATTCAATCTGACAAAGACAGGGCGAAATGCCGGCTCAAAAATGGCCGTCTTTACACTCGAAGATTTGCAGGGCCAGGTCGAGGTGGTAATGTTCCCCGATGTGCTGAATAGATTCAGCCATTCATTGAAGGCCGATACAGTTGTTTTTGTAAAGGGAAAACTCGATTACAGAAGGGAAAAACCCAACATCTTAGCTGTGGAGCTGATACCTCTGGATGAGGTCAGAGAAAAATTAGCTGCGAAAGTCAGGATTCGGCTGGATGCAAAGGACGTTACCAAAGAAAAGATAGCAACCATAAAAAGCATCTGCCAGAGTCACCGAGGCAAAAGTCCCCTTTATGTCGCGATAAGGACAGATAAAGGCAGAGTCTACGCAACCGCCGACAAGAGCCTATCTGTCAATCCCGACCTTGATTTTTGTAGAAAAATGCGACAGCTCGTCGGCCCAGAAAACTTCCAACTCACAAGATAACTTGCCCCGCTGTCATCCTGAGCGAAGCGAAGGATATGGTCTTCTGAGAGATAGGAATAAATGAACGAAATCAAGAAAACGTTAGCAATCCTCAAGGCCCGCTGGCCAGAGGTAACCCTCATCATCATCATTAGTCTTTTGCCGGTACTTGCTGGGTTAGTAATAAGCCCCAGGTCAATGCGAGTTTTTTTGTGGTTACTCGGTTTCTTTCCGCTGATTTCCGTTTTAATCCTGGCAACGCTTCGTTCCGGCTTTCTGCGGACAGTCTATCTCGAAGGACAGAAACGACAGTCTATTGCGGTTTTGTTACGAACAGGTATCCACTTTTTATGGAGAATGATTGTCTTAGGTTTACTGTATTCCATACCTCTTTTGACGCTAACGTTCCTGAGCACTCGTTTAGTTGCCAGGCGAGTTACACCTGGAGAAACAGATATTCTCCATAATATCTTCTTGAGTCGCCAATTGTTAGTTTTAGTAATTACCATTATTCTGATGAAGTTCATACTACTCATACCTGCATTAGTAATAGTTCTTGATTGTCGTGCTTTCGAAAGCTTCAAGTTTCTCAAAAACTGTAGGCTTCGCGATGCCAGGGAATTAATCGTATTGTTTTGTTTTAAGATGGCGTTTCCTTACCTCTGGATGTTTTTACGAAGACTCTATGGCGCAACAACAACCCCAGAGCACATTTTTAGCATTGTCAACTCTGTTACAACGTGCTTTATCGGTTTAATTATAGCAGTAATGGCAGTAAGATTTGTGGCTTCTCTGCATTTGGTGTATGATAACCAACCGAGTTCTTTAGGTTTCGAAGACTCGCGCAAATAATCAAACAGAGATTTGAGGTAACAAGATTTGAAAAACAGATATTCAGGCAAATTTATCGTCCTTGATGGCCCGGACGGCTGTGATTTGAGGATACTAACATGAACATGATACCAGCGGATACTACTCTTGAAGCTGCGAGAAAGCAGTTTGAAATCCTGCGACGACTGGGGCCGGTAGTACGCCTTAAAATGGCGTTCGAGATGAGCGATAATCTTCGCAAGATTGTTGAAGCTGGTGTAAGAGGACGCCATCCTGATTACAATGAGCAAAAAATAAAGCAGGGAGTTCTACGGCTTATGATTGGCGAAGCTCTGTTTAAGCAAATCTACCCTGATATCGAAATGCAGATATGACAAGCCAAGAAAACTTCTTAGAAAGACTGATTAGGAAATTGAACGAGCAAAATATCCCATATATGCTCTCCGGTTCCGTCTCAAGCAGCCTTCATGGCCAGCCGAGAGCGACAAAAGATGCTGATATCATTATAGCACCTGCAGAAGAACAGCTCATTGCTTTTGTAAAATCTCTTGGCGATGATTACTATGTCAATCCGGATGCTGCGCGTGATGCCTTTAAGAACAAATCAGTGTTCAATGTGATTGATATTCACAATAGCTGGAAGGCTGATTTTATTATCCGTAAAAACCGGCCTTTTAGCAGAGAAGAATTTCAGCGAAGGCAAAAAGCTAATATAATGGGTTTAGACGTTTGGGTAGTTTCACCAGAAGATGTGATTTTAAGTAAACTGGAGTGGGCCAAAAATAGTGAATCCAGCCAACAGTTTCAGGATGCCCTTGGAGTTGCGACGGTCCAATATGACCGTCTCGACCGGGATTATCTGTATAAATGGGCCAAAGAGCTGCAAGTGGAAAGTTCTCTTGAACGACTTCTAAAACAAGCTAAAGAACAATTGAACTCAGGATAGAAAAACTTGAATAACGAGAATTTGAAGAACAAATATTCAGGTAAATTTATTGTTCTTGACGGTCCGGACGGCTGCGGAAAGACTACGCAGGTAAAACTTCTGGCCCAATGGCTCAACGAACAAGGCGTATCGACTGAGTGCTTCCGTGACCCCGGTGATACCGCCATCGGCGAAAAGATTCGACAAATCCTGCTAAACCCTGAGCATATTGCAATGAGCACAGCAGCAGAGGTGCTGCTCTATATGGCCGCAAGGGCCCAGCTCTGGGAGGAAAAAATAGCCCCGGCTCTTACGCAAAAAAAGTGTGCCATTCTCGATAGATGGCTCTCAAGCACCTGCGCCTACCAGGGCTATGCCGGAGGTTTCGGTATCAACCAGGTTATACAACTTGCGACAGATTCTCTCAAAATGCCCTGGCCGGACCTGACTATCATACTCGATGTCGATTTGGAAACCAGTGCTAATCGGCTGCAGGATAAGCCCGACAGGATGGAGGCAAAGTCACGCGAATATCACCAAAAGGTCCGTGAAGGTTTCCTGAAACTCGCTCGCCGGCAGAAAAACTTTTTGGTAGTCGATGCCACCGGCGACATCGAAACAGTTCAGAAAAAGATATTGCAGCTTATCTCAGAGGTGGGTTTTACATAAATGTCACTTAAAGAGATTTTCTGTCAGGACAAAGCGATTGCCATTTTGCAAAGGGCCCTTGCCGCGGGCAGGGTCCCGCACGCATACATCTTTGCCGGCCCGGAAGGTGTCGGCAAATTCACAACCGCTCGCGAATGGGCCAAACTGCTGCTCTGCAAAAATCCCACTATGGAAGATGACTTTGCCGATAATTGCGGTTTGTGCCGGTCGTGTCAACTCTTCGAGGCCGGCTCACACCCAGACTTCAATCCCGTCTACAAGGAATTGGTCGAATTCACCAGAGACGGTAAAGATAGAAAAACACCCGTTGACTTACCCATCGATGTCATTCGAGAATTTCTAATCGAAAAGGTACCAACAAGGCCGACCCTTTCGCAACGAAAGGTCTTTGTTGTCAGCGAAGCCGAAAGACTGAACGCATCTTCACAAAATGCACTGCTCAAGTCACTGGAAGAGCCGCCCGAATACTGCTGCATTATCCTGCTCTGCACCCGCATGGAAAGACTCTTGCCCACTACCAGATCAAGATGTCAGATAGTTCGTTTTGGCCCTATAGACGAAGACAGGATAATCGAAGAGCTGACAGAAATGGGTGTTGAGCAAAAACAGGCCTGCTACTTCGCCCGTCTGTCTCAGGGCAGTTTAGGTCAGGCTTGCCGGTGGGCTCAGATTGAGCTCGCCGACGCGAATCTTTACCAAACTAAGAAGCAGTTGCTAAACTCACTGGCAAAATACGAATATGCCGGTGCTCTGGGCCTGGCCCAATGGCTCTTGGACGAAGGTAAAAAAATCGCCACCCTTTGGGCCGACCTTGACAAGACCACCAGCAGAACCGATATCAATCGAAGAGCCCAAAAAACTCTCGTGCAAATAATCATATCGGCCTTGCACGATGCGATGAAACTAAATGTCATACTTGCAAAAGGCCTTATCAATTTTGATCAAAAAGGCCAGATACAAAAGTTAGCCAGCCGTTTCAACCCGGAGCAAGCCGCGGAAAAAATCGCCGACTGTTACAAGACGCTGCGTTGGATCGAGTCTGGCGTTAACGAAAAGCTTATTTTTGAGCAGCTATTGTTAAACCTCGCTGCTTCTGGTAAGATAAAGGTTTACTAATAGCAATGCTAACGCGCATATTAGAGTAGGTAGTTGATATGTCAGAAGCCGCAGCAACAAAGCCTAAGCAGGCAAAAAATAAAAAATATATGTTGGTCTGCTGTGGCCGGATGAATACGCTCGGCCTCTTCGAGCACCACGAAACCAGAATACCCAAAGTGGACACCCGCGTCGTGGTAAAAACCGACAAAGGCCTTGAATTAGGATACCTCGTAGGCCAGCTCTCCTCATACAAGGCAGGACAACTTAAATTAGATAACGACCAGATAAAAAAATATTTCGACGACAGCAATATCGACATTTCTATCGACCAGACTGGTAAATTCGTCCGTTACGCAACCGCCGCCGATATAAGCGAAGAGCGGCACCTGCAGAAAATCGCAGAAGAAGAGATGGAATGTTGCAGGCGTTTCATCAAAGAGCTGGGTCTGCCGATGAAAATAGTCGATGCGGAACACATATTTGGCGGCGAGCGCGTCATCTTCTATTTTATGTCTGACGGCCGAGTGGATTTCCGTGAGCTGGTAAAAAAAATCGCACAGGAATACCAGACAAGAATCGAAATGCGTCAAATCGGCGCACGCGATGAAGCCAAAATACTTGGCGATGTAGAAAGCTGCGGACAGCAATGCTGCTGCCAAAGGTTTCTTAAACTCTTAAAGCCGGTCAATATGCGAATGGCCAAGATGCAAAAGGCAACCCTCGACCCCTCGAAAATCTCCGGCTATTGCGGCAGATTGAAGTGCTGCCTGCGATATGAAGATAAGACTTACACCGAGCTTAAGAAGCGACTGCCAAAAAAGAACACTAAGGTAAAAACCCAATACGGCGAAGGCAAAGTTACCGACACTCAGATATTGACTCAGCTTGTTATGGTTGAACTCAGTGACGGCCTGAAAGTCTCTGTCGCCCTCGAGGAGCTTGAGATAATCTCCTCCCCTGCAACCACAAAGGACAAGCAAGACGATGCTTCAAAAGATAAGCAACAAGCAGACGGAGAGAATAAGGAGGGTCCCCAAGCACAAGATAGTGTAGTTAAGGGGCCAGAGCAGTAGTCGTTAAGGATAGGATATGCCTCGCAAAATCGTTGTAACATCAGCTTTGCCTTATGCAAATGGTCCGATACACATCGGGCACTTGGTGGAATATCTTCAGACTGATATCTGGGTCCGCTTTCATAAAATGTGCGGCAACCGGTGTTTTTACTTCTGCGCCGATGACACCCACGGCACGCCGGTTATGATAAGTGCCCGCGCCGCCGGCATAAGCCCCGAAGAGCTAATCGGGCAGGTATATAAGGAACACAAAAGGGACTTCAATGCCTTTTATGTCGAATTCGATAATTATTACTCGACCCACTCACCGGAAAACAGGTATTTTAGCGAGCTTATCTTCAGTCGCCTCAACAAAGCCGGCTCAATCGTCAAACGAAACGTCGAGCAGGCCTATTGCCAAAATTGCAAAATGTCACTGCCCGATAGATTTGTCCGCGGCACCTGCCCACGGTGCAAAGCCGAGGACCAATACGGCGACTCCTGTGAAATCTGCAGTGCGACGTATCGACCCACCGACCTCATTAATCCCTATTGTGCAACCTGCCGGGCCGGGCCCACCCTGAAAACATCTGAGCACTACTTTTTCAAACTCGCTGATTACGAACAAAAACTAAAGGAGCTTATCGACGGAGGATATGCACAGAAGTCAGTGGCAAATAAGCTCAATGAATGGTTCAAGGCAGGCCTGAGAGATTGGGACATATCGCGCGATGGTCCCTACTTCGGCTTCAAAATACCCGGCGAAGAAAACAAATTCTTTTATGTTTGGCTGGATGCGCCCATCGGATATATGGCCTCGGCAAAGAACTACTGCGATAAAAATAACCTCGATTTCGATAAGCTCTGGAACAGTGGCGAATACGAGCTCTATCACTTCATCGGCAAAGACATTATGTATTTTCACGCACTGTTCTGGCCCGCAATGCTAATCGGTGCCGGTTTCAAAACTGCCGACAAGCTTTTCGTCCACGGCTTCTTGACCGTGAACGGCGAGAAAATGAGCAAATCACGCGGAACTTTTATTGAGGCGGACACCTACCTGAAATACCTCAAGCCCGAATACTTGCGGTACTATTACGCAAGTAAACTAACCGACGGTATCGATGATATAGATTTGAACACAGACGATTTCATAAACAAAAACAATTCTAATTTGGTCGGCAAATTTGCAAACCTGGCCTCTCGTTCAGGCCCAATGCTGATAAAAAATCTGGCCGCCCAGCTTGGTCAATTAGACGACCGGGGCAGGCAGTTAATCAATAAGCTCACCACTGCAAAAGACCATATTATAGAGGACTATGAGGACCTTAAATTTGCCGCTGTTGTCCGAACAATTATCGCTCTGGCCGACGAGGCAAACCGATATGTCGAACAGAATCGACCGTGGGTGACTATAAAAACCGATTTGGAGAAAACACGCACCACCTTAACTGCCATAATAAATGCCGTACGGATTTTAACAATTTACCTAAAGCCCATTTTGCCAGGATATGCTCAAAAGATTGAGAAGTTTCTCAATGTCGACAAGCTAAAATTTGCCGACGTCGAAACGCTGTTGCAGAATCACAGAATAAACGATTTCCAGCGTCTCGTTGAAAGAATTGATAAAAAACAGGTGAATGCAATGATAGAAGAAAGTAAAGAAGGTCAAGGCCTCAAACCGCCAGGGCCTGCAGAAGCAGAGGCAGTCGTTACTGAGCCTTTCAAGTCCGAATGTACAATAGAGGATTTTGGAAAGATTGACCTGCGAATCGCAAGAGTGGTAAAGGCGGAGGTGGTTGAAGGTGCTGATAAACTGCTGCGTCTGCAGTTGGATGTAGGCGGCCTGGACAGAAGCGTTTTAGCCGCCATAGCCCAGGCCTATAAACCTGACGAGCTGGCCGGTAAAATCGTAGTCTATCTGGCCAATCTAAAGCCCAGAAAGATGAGGTTTGGCCTCTCTGAAGGTATGATTCTGGCAGTGGGCACCGGCGGAAAAGATATCTTTATGCTCTCTGCCGATGCCGGAGCAAAGCCCGGACAGAAAGTGCTTTGACAGGGAGCTCCGCGAAATAAAAAATGAAGAAAACGCTCGAAAATATTGCCAACGAAGATGGCCGATTCAGCCCCCAGGCGCTAAAGTTCGTCTATGATGGACTCGGCTACACCGCAAAGAAAATGACCACTGAGCGCACACATGTCAGCGGCCAAAACCTTTGCAAAGGACTGAAAGAATTTGCTGTCGAAAGATGGGGCAGATTGGCAGTGTTAGTACTGAATAGCTGGGGCGTCAAAACTACTCGCGATTTCGGCGAAATCGTCTTTTCTTTAATAAAGCATAAATGGATGAGTGCTCAGCCGACCGATTCAATCGATGATTTCAACGATGTCTACGATTTCAAAACCGTCTTTAAAGACCAATTCGAATTTTAAAATCCTGATTCGTGAATTGAGCCGAGGGCTTTATGTCATTTGGGGGCGGTGAAATAATACTGCAGGCCGGACATTATCATGTGCACGCCGATCGCAGCGATGAACAGGCACATCACTTTTGAAAATACCGTGCAAACCATTTTGCCGAGAATCCTGTGTATGGGCTGGATAAACCGCATTATAAGCCAGAGTATGCCGAAGACCGCCGCGATAGCGACTATTGCCTTTGCCGGGCCGGATTTTTCGAGAGTCGTCAGGCTGGTTACCATCGCACCGGGTCCTGCAAGCAGCGGACAGGCCAACGGCACACAGCCTATCTCATAAGGACTGAAAGTGCCTTCAATCATCACGGAGCGACGCAGCGAGCCGAATATCAGATGGTCGATGGCGATAATCAGCAGCAATATCCCCCCGGCAAGCTGTAAATCAGCCAACTCAATATGGAAGACATGCTTCATTATTGCATTGCCGGCAAATGAAAAAACCAGGAGGATAAGCACGCTAACGGTTACAGCGATATTGAAGGCCTTTTGACTCTGACCATTGGGCGTATGCTCAGCAATGTGGAGCAGTATCGGAATGTTGCCTATCGGGTCAACGATAGCAAACAGGGCTAAAATCGCTTCAACGTAGGACATTTTATTTTTATCACTTTCTTTAGTCTTTTATGGTTAGGCCTTTTTGATAATCGGCTGATTTGGGACCGAAGCTGAAGTGGATTTTAGCTTGTTTTTGCTGGAGGCTATAAGTCGGGACAGGAATTTCAAAAGACAAAACAAAATCCCCCGAAATATAAAGGGGTGATGCTTATGATTGTGTGAAAGTTTTATCTGCCGGAACTACTGCTGCTCCAGCGCACGAAACATCCCCGTTTCTTCAATAATTACAGGATAGCCTTCGACAGTTGACGGAATCTTGTCTCGTAGCTCCTTTGGTTTTAAGGATGTAAAAATCCTGATACAAGGCTTGCCTTCGGAAAGCCCGATTGCAGTGCCTTCGACCCCGGGAATGGCCATCCAGCCATCCGTGTGTTCTTCCTGCACCTGCTCGATAGTTCGTTCCGGCATAGACTGTCCTTTCTCAAGGTCGCTGGGACCGGTATAACAACAGCCGGCAAGAATACCGGCTGCGGCTATAGCACCAATATTCAGCAGAACAATTACAATCTGCTTTACCATTGACAGGTCTCTGTTCCCTCAGCCCCTAAAGAAAGCAGACTGATATTGCGCTCTTTACTCTTGGTACAACCCGGGGGCATTGGCCGCTATTTATGCCGGACACATGCTGCATCCCATCGGAGATTTTTTACCTATGGTGTGCCATCAATGTCAACGGAAAATGCTTCAAGCACCTCGTCAATCGGATTGGCGAACGTGTATAGTGGGTTGCCAGCAAACAGCAAGCCGACAGGTCTACGATCGTCTGCCCTGTTTCTTCCCTTGCCGTCAAGTACCACAAGTGATCCGGAATCGCCTCCCGCACTGAAGCCCCCTGGTGAGATCATGATCTGACCAACAAAGCGTGCGTATTTTGGATTTTCCTCGGTGCCATAATTAACCTTGACCGTGAGGTTAAGGGCGTATATTCTTCCTTTGGTCAATCCGGTTGTTCGACCATATTTCTTTACCGATTGGTTAATTAGAGCCGCTGTAGTTGTTGATTTAGGCGTCCCATACCCATCAGACGGCGTGGCGTTCCCGAGTAGGGCCGTAGTAGTGCTGGCAATAGCTGCATCGATCACATTGTTGGCAGTTGTGGAAAACACTATCGGCTCAAATTCGGACAGCGTACCAATAGCATCATCCGGCAATGAGCCGCCATCAAACGTACCTGGTTGAATGACATCGTCACCGATTGTAGCACTGTTCGAATTTGCATACACATGGTTGTTGCTCAGGGCATACACATTACTACCATCGGTAACCCTGCACCCAATTGTCCCGGCTGTGACATCTGGGTGCCCGGTCGAGACACCTATCGGCACTGGTCGCTCGAATCGAGCAGTGGGATCAATCTTTTCTTTCTTACCACCGCCTTTACCCCCACCTTTGCCTTGACCGGGATTGTCGTCTTTTGGCAGTGCGTAGATTTTCCCCGTGACTACTGGGTGGACCGGGACGCCGTCGAGCGTCTTAGGAATACCGCCAACGCCGGGTCTTTCGAGCAATACAGCAACTGACAACCGAGCGTTAGGATTGAGACCAATAGCTGTGCCCACGACCCCCTCCTTTGCCATAAGGCGGTCGGTGTGCCTTTCCTGGGCTTTCCTGACGCGTTCAAAAGCCTCGTCGCTACGTCCCTGGGCTGTTAAAACGCTCGAAAGAATCAGGAGTCCGAAAATGGCGACAATTACTAACAGTACCTTACAAAAAATTCGTCTTGTCATAATTTTACTCCTTTCTGAGATTCGTAAAGATTATTATACTTCGCTGCAATTAAATGGAACAATTTCGCAGAATCAGTATGTGTTTTGTTTTCACGCCGCATCCTCCACGGCAAATAAACTGTATATTTTCAACTTCGGCTCCAAAAGTTTTATCTAAAATATATTATCGGATTAAATTGTAAAAGTCAATGAATTTATCCCGAATGTTTCAGGGTGTTTTGAAGTTTATTTAGCTAACTTCATTGACGGCAAGGCCTTAGGACAATCCATCGCGACGAGAAAACATAACCTCTCAAAGGCGAACGGCTTGTGAATACTGAGGTTTAGAGCTGGCGCCGTCGTCCGGCACCTCAATCAGGACAGGAATTTCAAAATGATATTCTTGTAATACTCGACCGCCTTTTCTACATCGCCGATGTCAATATATTCGTCCGGCTTATGGCAAAGCTGCGGCTTGCCCGGCCCAAAAATCACCACAGGTGCACCCAGCGAGGCAAAATAAGGCCCATCCGTGGTAAAACCGACGGCCCTGGTTTCACTGATTCCGACGGCAGAGCAAAAGTCCCTGACAAAATCGCAGCGAGAATCAGTCTCTAATGCCCTCACTTCTCGTATAATGGATACCTCTGCACCAAATTGAGGATTTTTTTGCTTTAATTTCGCAAAGATTTTTTCCAAATCAGCAATAATGGCCTGATGATTTTGCCCCGGCACCGTGCGAATATCTATCCCGATATCGCACTTATCCGGAACAACGTTAATCGCTTCACCACCGGCAATTGTATTGATACTCATAGAGCACTCGCCCAATAGCTCGTGTGGCTCGAAGGGAATTTTGTAATTTTCCAGTTCGCCTAAAAGAGCCTTCATTGAAGCTATCGCGTTTACCCCTAATTCCGGCGTCGAGCCGTGAGCGGCTTTACCGCAGGTTTCAACTTTGAGCCACAGCATTCCTCGATGGGCGGTGATGATCTCAAAATCCGTCGGCTCAGGGATAATCACGCCGGCAAGTTCCGGCATCCCGCTGAAATTGCGAACGAATCTCTTCGTCCCGCAGCTATCGGTCTCTTCACCGGCAGCACCGAAAAGTATAATATCACCTCGCAGCTTCGTGCCGGAATTGACAATCTCACCGATAGCAATAACAATTGCAGCAATCCCACCCTTCATATCTGCCGAGCCCCTGCCGTGAATTTTGCCGTCGTTTTCAACCGCCGCAAAGGCCGGATATTTCCAGCTTGCTTCGCCAGCCCCAACAACATCAAGATGACAGGCAAATAGAAGCGCACCCTTGCGCCCACTCGACTTTACCTGTGCAGTAATATTTGCCCTAGTTCGGTCCCAGCTATCTATCCGGGCATCAATCCCTGACCGGCCAAGCTCGGCTGAAATTATCTCTGCCGCAGCTAATTCACCCTTATCAGTGGTCGTTTCAGCTTGAATGAGTTTTCTCAACAGCCTTTTCATAACCCGGCGATTATACAATCAACCGCCACAAAAGAAAAAACAGAAAATTTTTGTTGCAGATTAAAATATAAATGAAGATAATGAAGGGTTAAAAAATTTTTAGGGCCGGCGAGCCCCGTTAGAGACCCAAGGGAAATCCGCCCAAGGCGGACTAACGGGACAAGAAGGAGCATAAATGGGACCTGTATTGAATGGGTTGACAAAGCTTCAAAGTGTTGAAAATCGCCTGCGGGCCGCCAAAGCAAAACTTGCAAGATGTAGAAGAAATGTAATTATCCAGGAAAATCAAATCAGAAGCCTCCAGAATGCCCTCGAAGCCAAGAAGGAAGAGATTCAACTAACCAAGATCCAGTCCGATCGCCTCGAATTGGAGCTCAAGGCCAGAGATGAACAAATAGCC
>JAUXAB010000058.1 GCA_030615025.1 Phycisphaerae bacterium
TCGACCACCTACTCGAGCCAGTTTGATCATAGTCCAGACAGATGCCGGAGAGGTAGCCATTGATTCGCAAAAGGTTAGAAGGGTCGGATTTCTCAATGGTAAAGCGGAAAAAACTTTTACCAGCAAAAGCAAATCTATGCAGCTCGATGTAAAGATGGCTGCGCCTGCAGGTGGGCAAAAGCTGACAGTAAGTTACCTGGCCAAGGGTATTACCTGGGCGCCCAGCTACATAGTAGATATAACAAAGGGCGATAAGGCGCGGGTATCGGCAAAAGCGGCGGTAATAAACGAGGCCTGCGACCTGGACGATGTAACGATACAACTGGTGACGGGATTTCCCCATCTTCAATTCGCTGATGTAGTCAGTCCCCTGGCCCTGAAAGAGAATCTGGCCCAGTTCCTGCAGGCCCTGACGAAAGGCCAAAGCGAGCGGGGCAGGCCGGGTGTAATGAGTCAGGTGATGTACCAGGCAGAGTCTCGCTCGCGGACGCCTGTCATGCCGGCATACGGCACGGCAGAAGCCGGGAAAGTGGCCGAAGACCTGTTTCTTTATCCGGTTGAAAATGTACATCTGAAGAAGGGACACGTGGGCTATTTCCCGCTGTTTACCGAATCCGTGCCGTACAAGCACATTTATCAGTGGAAGATACCTGACTATGTCAACGAGGAAGAGCGCTATTCTTATGACCGGCGCCGAGAGCAAGAGCGTGAGCCGGATGAAGAGGTCTGGCACTGCCTCCGATTGGAGAACACCACGAAGGTCCCCTGGACGACCGCCCCGGCCGAGACGGTCAAGGAAGGGCTAATCCTGGGCCAGGACACGTTAAAATATACCCCGGCACAAGGCGAAACGACGCTGCGCATTACCCGGGCGATGAGCGTCAAGGCCGAGCAGCTCGAACTTGAAACTGAGAGAAAACGCGACGCAGCGCGATTATACGGCTATCATTATGACTTGATTACAGTGGAAGGAAAACTTTCGGTAACCAACTTCCAGCCCAAAGCCATCACGCTGGAGATTACCAAGACCCTCTCCGGTGAGGTTAAATCGTCGCAGCCCAAAGCAAAGATTGAAACGCTAGCGCGGGGATTACGCCGGATGAATGCGGTCAAGAAGCTTACCTGGACAATCAAATTAAAACCGCGAGAACGCAAACAGCTCGGCTACATATACGACGTCTATGTACGCCGCTGAATCCGGCCCGGCACGACGACTTGCCGGGTCCTGCCGGACTCCCAGGGGACGCCGTCTTCGCGCTTAAGCAATTCGACCGGGAGCTCAATGCCCATCTTGTCTTCGAGTCCGGCACATTGCCGGACAGCGACTCCATATCGGCAACACCGACTAAAGGGCAAGGGCTTACTGCTTGACACCGCCCCCACGTACCTGTACAATTCATATCCCAAAACCGCCATTTATCGCGTAAGGTAAGGTAAGGTAAGGTAAGGTAAGGTATGCAGATAAAATTACAGTTTCTCGGTGCCGCTCAGAATGTTACAGGTTCTCGGCACTTCCTCGAAGCCAATGGCACACAGGTTCTGATAGATTGCGGACTCTATCAGGAACGCCAGTTCCGCCAAAGAAACTGGGACCCGTTTCCTATAGAACCAAAAAATATAGATGCTGTCCTTCTAACTCACGCCCATCTCGACCATTGTGGTTTATTGCCGAAGCTCGTTCGAGAGGGATTCAAAGGCAAGATATACTGTACCGCCGCTACCTCCGAGATTGCGCGAATTATATTACTGGATTCGGCTAAAATACAAGAAGAGGACGCCGAGTATAAGCGCAAAAGACACAAAAGAGAAAGACGCAAAGGCCCTTACCCTGTGGTCCCACTTTATACTATCGAAGACGCGGAGGCCTCTTTCCCGTTTTTCTCAACTGTTGAATACAGGAAGTCCGTAGATATTGCCGATGGGGTGGAAGCAACTTTCTATGACGCCGGCCACGTCCTCGGTTCTTCGATAATAAGGGTAAAGGTACGCCAGGATGGACAAGAAAGGATTATCTTGTTCTCAGGGGACATTGGCCGCCCCGATAGGCCCATCGTATGTGACCCAACTGTCTTTGACTATGCAGATTATGTTCTCATTGAGTCTACGTACGGAGACAGAGTGCATGAGGACACCGCCGATGTAGAAAAGGCGATTGGTAACGCGATAAACTCGACGGTAAAAGCTGGCGGTAACATTATCGTTCCGAGCTTCGCACTCGAACGTTCTCAGGAGGTCTTATATTACATAAACGAGCTGCGATTGAAAAATCAGATTCCGGAGTTGAAGGTCTTTTTAGATAGCCCGATGGCCTCAAGGATTACGAAGGTTTTTCAGCATCACCCGGAATTGTTTGATAAAGAAATGACCGACTTTATCAAGCGACATAAATCACCTTTTGACCTGCCGGGGCTGCAAATGGCAGGCACGGCTGACGAATCAAAGGCAATCAACCATATAAAAGGCACCGTCATGGTCATTGCAGGCTCCGGAATGTGCACCGGAGGCAGAGTCAAGTTCCACCTCGTCAATAACATCTCGCGCCCGAATAACACGATAATGTTTGTAGGCTACCAGGCGGTCGGCACGCTCGGCAGACGAATCGTTAACGGCGAAAGGAAAGTCAGGATACTTGGCGAGAAACGCACCATCAAGGCAAAAATAGTCCGAATACACGGCTTTTCCGCACACGCCGACAGAAACGAGCTCCTCGAATGGCTAAGGGAGCTGGATGCCCCTCCAAGGGCCGTGTTCGTCGTACACGGTGAGACCGAAAGCGCACTCAGTTTCGGCAACTTCGTCAGAGAACAAACCGGCTGGCAGATTTCTGTTCCGGCCTATCAAGAACAGATTGTCCTCGATTAGTTCCAAGAGCGTTAAGTAGTCGCGATTGAGCAAGTTTGGGTTGTCAGACTTGTCACCGGCTGTCTCGTGATTTCTTTCGTCGAGTGGCGATATAACTTAGTAGTATGCCTAATTCAAATAGCGCGTACAGCGGCACTGCCAGCGTAACCTGAGAGATTACGTCAGGCGGAGTGGCCATAGCAGCTACTACAAAGATAGCTAACAGGACAAATTTTCTCGATTTGTTAAGCGCCTGGACTGAAACCAGGCCCGTCCTGTTCAAAAAGAATATGGCCGTCGGCGTTTGAAAAGCCAATCCGAAAACCAACATAAGGTGACTGACAAAAGAAATGTAGTGCTGAAAGGTAAATTGCGACTTTACGTCAAGTATTCTCTGATTGAACGATACCAGGAATTTCAGAGTCAGAGGTGCGACAACGATAAGAAAAAATAGTGCTCCGGCAACGAATAATACCGCCGAAAAAGGTGCCGCAATATTAACATACCGTTTCTCGTGCGGATAGAGTCCGGCCGCAACAAACATCCACAACTGATAGAAGACCCAGGGAGATGAGAGTAACAAACCCGCAATTAAGCCAATCTTTATGTAGCTGATAATCCCGGCCGCTACCGCAATTATCTGGAGCGGCATTAGTTTATAAATGTTTAGCCGGATCTCCTCTTTCTTGACCTCATCCTTCTCTTCCTTGACCTCGTCCCCCTCTTTCTTGATCTTAACTATCTCTTTCTTGGCACAATATCTGTCTTTATCACCTCCTTTATCGTCGTTTATCAGCCATCTTCTTCTGCTGAACAGATACCCTTTCTTTTTAACCTTGGCGTCAGGAGACAGTGCAACCCCGTTATCCTTGAATGCCTGCCGCAAGCCTTTCGATATGATGCCTTTGTCTAAATCAGCTTGAAAATCCAGCTCAACGCTAAACAGAATTTTGGCGGTCGCATCGTTATATGGGCCTTCTAAAAATCTTATTATTGGGCGTCCGAAAGCCAGGCAGATGCCTGCACATATACACAGCCCAAGAAGCGCGCGAATCAGGCGAAAACGCAATTCTTCGAGATGGTCCCCCAGGCTCATCGTGGAGTCAAGAAGGTCGTCTTTCTTATTGGTCTCGCCCATTTCAAAATTGATAAAATTCGGGACTGCCAACGTCTTTTATGGCTGTCCCAGAATTTTTATAATCAATCAGCGCCCATCGTATCGTCTTTGTTTAGCCCGGCTGCGTCCTTGGCATCCTCTACTATGTCGTCACTGACCTTGCGGACGTCTTTTACGATTTCGTCTTTGGTTTCCTTGGCCTCGTTAATGCCCTTTTTGAATTCGGTCATGCTCTTGCCGATATTGCGGGCGATTTCAGGCAGCCGTCTGCCGAATATCAGCAGAGCGACAATAGCAATAATCGCAAGCTCAAGCGGACCCGGCGTCCAAAAACCCAGATATTGGATATATCCAGTCATATCAGTCTCCTTTTTTTCTCTATCGAAGTATTATAACACCACCGGAGCTACTTTGTCAAGCCCATTAGAAATCTTCTTTTTTGTAGGATGTTCTCCGCCCGCGGCGCCTCTAACGGTCTCAACAAGCATGACTCAGCAAAATTTGTATTTGCACCGTAAAATAATGTGCCTGCGATTAATCATTAAGTGATTATTGGCCTGTCCTTACGGAAACAATCTTTATATCCCGGTCGCGGTCTGCGGCAATTGTAAGTGTTTTACCGTTTTTATCGGCCGCAACGCTATGTCCGCCGAATATTCGGCCTTCCCAGGGGCCTTTTGTTATTTCGCCTACAAGGTTGGCCCCAATCACAGGCACTCCAATTTTCCGTGCCGCATTATTGACCACTTTCTCAAGCTGTTTACCATGTTCAGGCCAGTTATTTTCCAGTTCTGCATATCCGTATGGAACGAGCAGCAAGTCCGGTTTCAGGCCGGCCATACGCTTCAAAATTTTTTCTTTATGGGTATCCGCACATATCAGCAGTCCAATTTTGCCGAATTTAGTTCCCACTGCATTCACCTCTTTGCCCGGTCGGTACGGTGGAGACATCAGTTCCGTCAATATATTTATCTTACGGTGTTTAAGAATAATTCGGCCTGTCTCGTCAATTAACACTGCCGAATCATACAGGTTCGTACCGTTTTTTTCTGCCAGACCGGCGCAGAGACAGATTTCATATTTTTTAGCTAATTTGCAAAGGCGGCCCGAATTCTTGCCCGGAATTGGACATGCTCTCTCGTGGGCATCAGGGTTTACCCAGCCCAATATGACCGTCTCGGGCAAACAAATAATATCAGCCGAACCATCTTTTGCCTCAAGAATCGCATTTTCAATTCGCACAAAATTGCCGCAGCGGTCACCGTCAAGTGAAAATATCTGAGCCATAGCAATTCTTATAATTCGCATTTGGTCTGAACCTGCTAAATCCAATATTGACAAAGACTCCGACAGACACTATAATCCGCTCGAACTTTAGGGTCAAGTAAAGCCCGTTAGGAATTTTCACTGCAGAATTTCCAACGGGGTTATTGGAGCTGGTTATGGGTTTAGTTCAGCGCCGAGCAAAACAGCTCGAATCTGCTATAAGTATTTGCTTAGTATCGATTCTTGTTCTCATCGCCCTTGCCGTATTCATAAGGCAATCCGACTATGATATGGGCCGATTTGGCATAGAAACAGCCGTCGGTGAGCCTATAACGGCAAAATTGCGCTCTCTGGCCCCTGCCGGTTTTGAAACGCTTTCAGAGATTGAAGTCTATCATGCTGAGAACCTTTTCGAAAAGATTAATGGTAAAGCCCCTCTTTACATCGAGTCCGGCTTTGAGAAACTGTTTACCCAGCGATTTATAAGCAAAGACAGAGAGAGTCTCTGGATGGAGCTTTTCATTTTTGATATGGCTGCTCTCAGAAACGCATTCTCGGTTTATAGCGTACAAAGAAGGGCCGATGTTGAGATTTTGCCGGACATGCAATTTGGCTATAGAACCAGTGATGCTCCGTATTTTGTCCACGGCAAATATTATGTCGAATTTATCGCTTCCTCTAAATCGGACGAATTGCTCAAGGCAATGATAGCAGCCGCTCAGAAGATTCAGACGAATTTAGCCGTTGATAAGGCCGCTCAGATACCTGAGCTGAGTTTATTCCCACAAGAGGACCTTGTTGCCGGCAGTTTCAAATTATATCTGGCAAGTGCCTTTGCCTTTCAAGGACTGACCGACACTTTTACTGCCCGGTACAACTTCGGTGACCAGACCATTACCGCATTCCTCAGCAGGCGCCCAGACCCGCAGGATGCACAGCTTGTAGCTAAAAGCTATCATAATTTTTTGATTGAAAACGGCGGTGTGGCTAAGCCGGCAATCAATAAAACTCTGGAAGGCAAAGTTGTCGACTTCTATGACACGACTGAAATTGTCTCTGCAACAGGGCCTTTCGTTGCCGGCATTCACGAAGCTGAAAATCAAGAGGCTGCGGAAAAGTTAGCGGTGAAGCTTGTTAACAAACTGAGTGAAGCGGCGATCGCTCCGCCACCACGCGTGCCTGTGGTCTTCGTCATTATCGGCGTTATTATCATCATCGTCATCGTTGCTGCCATCATCGCGTGGGCCAAGAGGAAAAAACTTAGTTATCGTCAAAGCAATGACTGAGCAAAACGACAAAAACTTCGGACGTAGGCAGTTCCTTACGCGTACGGGCAAAGCAGGAATCTCAATTGCCGCTGCGGGTACGGCTTCCTGTTTGCTTTATGACGCCAAAGGGCCCCCGAGGCAAGCTGTCAAAGCCGAAGAGCTTGTAACACTGCCGGACTTCTCTGTACCCACTGTTACCGGCCAAACTATGAGTATTATCGAAGGCTCTGACAGAAAACAAACCGTTACCAAAGCGATAGAATTGCTCGGCGGTATGGAAAGATTTGTCAAGCAAGGCGAAACGGTCGCGATAAAGCCGAATGTTGCATTTGCGCGACCGCCGATGCTTGGGGCTACAGCCCACCCTGAACTGGTTGCTGCGGTGGTAGAGCTATGCCGCAAAGCCGGAGCAAAGCTGGTTTACGTTACCGACAATCCGATTGATGCCTCTGCAAGCTGCTTTACATTAAGCGGTATCCGCAAAGCGGCAAGCGCAGCCGGCGCCAGGGTCATATTGCCAAAAGCACATCATTTCAAGCACACTACGCTGGCGGATGGCAAACTTATCAAAAATTGGCCTATCTTTTTTGGGCCGTTTGCCAGGGTCGACAAACTGATTGGCATCTCCCCGGTCAAACACCACGCCAGGGCCGGCGCTTCTATGTCGATGAAAAACTGGTATGGGCTTCTGGGCGGACGCCGCAACATTTTTCATCAGGATATTAACACCATCATTGCCGAGCTGTCTATGATGGTAAAGCCGACGCTGGTTATACTGGACGGCACTGAAGTTATGGTGACTAATGGCCCGACGGGAGGCTCCATTTCAGATTTGAAACGTGAAAATACGCTGATTGCAAGCTGCGACATGGTGGCTGCGGATTCTTTCGGATGCTCCCTTTTGGGTCTGAAGCCCGCGGACCTGCCTTACCTTGCAAAGGCCCAAATCGCCGGCGCAGGAACAACCAGCTACGGGGAACTTAAGCCAATACTTGGGACAGTGTAAAACCTGTCTTTGTAATTATGATGAATATGAATATCGGTTTCAAATAAAGTCTAAGGAAAAGTTATCGTGCGTATCTCACGTTTAATCGCAGTCTTCTCAATTGCAATCATATTAACCGGACTGTCCTTTACTCCGGTCCTTGCGCAGGAAACGGTTGTCGTTCGGCCAGAGGAAATCGATGATATCCTGACGAATCCCGGAATCGGCTTTATGACCTTTCAGAGGTTCAACGGCGATGCGTTAAATGTAGCTAAACGTTGGACCGAGGGTAAGCCTATCGTTTATCAGGAATTTGATGGCAATCTGCAAAACAAAGACTATCCGATGACGACGATAGCGTATTTCCGAATTTATTGGAGGTTCATCGAACCGAAAATGGGCGAATATCGTTGGGACTTGATAGATAAAGCACTCAAAACTGCCCGCCGGCGACGCCAGACTCTGATGTTGCGCATCGCGCCCTACGGAACTGGGGATAAGAATGATGTTCCGGACTGGTATCGTGCAATGGTTGGCAAGAGAGAAGATTTGCCGGTGAAGAAGTGGCAGGTCAACCCGGAAGACCCACGCTACGTCAAGCATTTCACAAACATGATAAGAACTATGGGCAAACGCTATGACGGCCACCCGGACCTCGAAAGCATCGACGTTGCGATTGTCGGAGCCTGGGGTGAAGGTGCAGGCTCTGCCCTATTGACAGATAAAACAAGACAGGCGCTGGTCGATGCCTATATCGACTCCTTTAAGAAAACGCATCTTGTTATGCTCCTCACTGATAAGAAAACAAACAGCTACGCGCTTTCCAGGGCGGATGTCGGCTGGAGGGTCGATTGTCTCGGAGATATGGGAGGATTTAGTCCCAATTGGTCGCACATGAACGATTATTATCCGCAGGCAATCATTAACTTTGGTGTGCAGGACGCCTGGAAAAAGGCCCCGGTGACACTTGAGGTATGCTGGGTAATGCAGCACTGGAAAGATATGGGCTGGGACGTCGACCACATAATCGATGAGTCCCTCAAGTGGCACATTTCTTCTTTCAACGCCAAGTCCTCACCGGTCCCAAACGAATGGTGGCCCGCGGTCAACAGGTGGCTCGGAAAAATGGGATACAGATTTGTCCTTCGCAAATTTACGTACCCAGCAGCACTGAATCCAAATAGTAAACTGTCTTTCACTTCCTGGTGGGACAACAAGGGTGTCGCACCGTGCTATAAGAAGTTCCCTCTCGCTCTCCGCCTGAAAAACGACAAAAAAACTGAAATCTTGGTCACCAATGCCGATATCAGGACCTGGCTGCCGGGCGACAATCTTTATGACGACGCCGTTTTGGTTCCATCCTCTATGCCTCCGGGACAGTATGACCTGCAAATCGGCATCCTCGACCCGCTGTCCAATAAGCCCAAAGTTAAACTCGCCATTTCCGGAAAGAAGCCGGACGGCTGGTACCATCTTGGAAAAATAAAGATTAGAAAATAAAGATTGGAAATTACTCGATTACAGTAAATCGAAAACCTTCACAGCTCTGAAAGTGTGATTATGAAAATTGTAACAGTCAGACGTATAAGTCAGGTTTTCTTTTTCTCGCTGTTTGTCTGGTTTTGCATAGTCGCCACCATAGGCGAGAAAGTGTGGCAGATACGAGGTTGGCCGGTTAACTGGTTTCTGCAGCTCGACCCGCTCGTAGCAATCGGAACAATATTGACTACCCATACACTTTACTGGCCCCTCCTGTGGGCCCTCGTCACCGTTGTATTGACAATAATATTCGGGCGGTTCTTCTGCAGCTGGGTTTGTCCCTTCGGCTCATTGCATCACTTTGTGGGCTTCTTGGGCAATCGAAAAAAGAAGCTGGCCCGAAAAATCCAGCTCAACAAATACCGAAAGGCCCAGTGCATAAAATACTTCATTCTCATATTCTTCCTGTTTATGGCTGCCTTTCCATCGATTGGCGTCACTTTGCAGACGGGCTTGCTCGACCCCATACCGCTGGTAACCCGTTCTTTTCAGTTATTACTGTCCATTACTGATAGAAGCGTTAACTTTGTTTCAGCAACGCCGCGATTTTATGAGGCGGGATGGCTGATACTTCTGATTTTCTTCACAGCGGTTTTGTTTAACCTAATTATCCCTCGGTTCTACTGCAGATTCATTTGTCCGCTCGGTGCACTGTTCGCCATCCTTGGCAGATTTGCTATCTGGCGAATCGGCAAGAACCAGAGCGAATGTACCGATTGCAAACTGTGCGAACGGTCCTGCGAAGGTGGCTGCGAGCCGAGCGGCAACATAAGAATAAGTGAATGCGTACTTTGCTTTAACTGTCGTCAGGACTGCAAAGATGAAATAATAAGCTACCAGACGAGGCCGTCACTGGCAGGCGAAATCACAAACCCGGACATCTCCCGCAGGGGCTTCGTGCTTTCACTTGCCGGCGGTGTCTTTGTGGTACCGGCGGTCAGGCTGAGCAATAAATTGGGCAGTAACTGGTATCACAGGGTCATTCGCCCGCCCGGAGCACTGCCAGAAAAGGAATTCTTAAAGAGATGTATCAAGTGCGGCCAATGTATGCGGGTATGCCCTACAAATGTCATCCAGCTTGGTGGCATCGAAGGTGGACTGGAAAATCTCTGGACCCCTGTCCTGAACAATCGAATCGGCTCGAGCGGCTGCCAGTTGAACTGCGTGGCCTGCGGACAGGTCTGTCCGACCTCGGCTATCAGGCCGATTACCCTCTCCGAGAAACTCGGAACCGACGAGTTTGCCGACGTCGGGCCTATCAAGCTCGGCACCGCCTTTTTTGACCGAAACAGGTGTCTGCCCTGGGCGATGGACAAACCCTGCATTGTCTGCGAGGAAAATTGTCCACTCAGTCCCAAGGCAATCTACACCCGCGAAGAATTTATCACTATAAGAGATGGAATTGTTACGGTAACAAAAGTTGTTGATAATACTATAGAACTCGAAACGGCTATCGCGTCTGATAAATTCGCCACCGGCGATTATTATTTCGCTGTTGAAGATGGTGCTCGCGCCCAAATCACCGCAAACACCGAGAACACTATTACAATTTCTCCTGATGAGAAATTCGAAAAAATCCCTGCTGCCGGCGATAAAATTGAAATTCAGGTTCGACTCCAGAGGCCCTATGTGGATATCGAGAAATGTACTGGCTGCGGAGTTTGCGAACACGAATGCCCTGTAAGCGGCAAAAAAGCCATAAGAGTCTCGGCTGAAGGCGAGACAAGAAGTGCGGACAGAACGTTATTATTGAAGCGTTAATCGTTTTGGAGTTGAATACGATGAAAGAAAACCAAAATAAAATCAACAGAAGGAATTTTTTGAAAACGATGGGAGCGGCAGGGGTGGGTTCCGTTTTTGCCGGATGCAAGGGCAAGAAGGAAAATGAGCTAAATGCTATTGACCCCAACGCTCCACAGGTCCCGAGGCAAAAATTGGGCAAATCGGGTGTTGAGATTCCGTGCCTGTGCCTCGGTGGAAATTACGACCTTATTGAGAGGCAGATAATTTTGAGAAAGGCCCTTGAGTCGGGTGTCATTTACTGGGACACGGCACATAACTATGCATGGGGAAACAGCGAGCTTGGCATAGGTAAATTCCTCTCGAAGAACCCGGATGTCCGAAAGAAATTGTTCATTGCCAGCAAGGCATCGTATGCAACGACCGCAGCCGACGTAGAAAAACGCCTTCAGCTCTCTCTGAAAAGAATGAATACCAATTACATTGATTTGTACTATGGCGTCCACATTTTCTCCCATCCTGGACAGTTGACAGATGAATTAAGGCAGTGGGCCGAAAGTGCAAAGAAACAAAATCTGATACGGTTTTTTGGTCTCAGCATACATAGTAATATGGCCCAAAACCTCGCTGCTGCGGCAAAGCTCGGCTGGATTGATGTGATAATGACGGTTTACAATTTTAGATTGATGCAGGACACTGAAATGCAGGCTGCTATCGAGGCATGCCATAAAGCGGGTATTGCTCTTATTGCAATGAAGACCCAGGCGGTTGGTCCTGATACGAGATTGGGGGGACATGCTGTGAAGGTTGAAACCGAACGGGACAAGGAGCTGCTCGGTCACTTCCGGAAGCGAGGTTTCACCGAGGGACAGGCAAAGATAAAGGTTGTGCTGCAAGATGAAAGGTTCAGCTCGGTTTGCGTTGGGATGGAGACTGTCGCTCTTTTAACTTCAAATGTCGCTGCCGTGCTCGATAAAACCAAACTTACACGAGCAGATATTGAGGTCTTCAAGGAATACGCCCGGGCGACCTGCAGCGGTTATTGTGCCGGCTGTGCATACATTTGTGACGCCGCCCTCCGTAATACCGTAAGGCATCCTGCGGAGGAGTCCATAGGACTGCCGGATGCACCTTATGTCAGTGACATCATGCGGTATTTGATGTACTACAACAGCTACGGCCAGCAGACCGAAGCAAGAGAACTTTTCGCTCGAATCCCCGGCAGCGTAAGAAACAGACTGCTGAGCATGGATTACAGCCTTGCAGAAACCCGCTGCCCGCAGCATTTGCCGATAGGCCGGCTCGTCGCTGAAGCAGTCAGCAAGTTGGCCTGAGCCTTATTGCCTGAGAGCTAATCATATGTGGAGTTGAATGCGATGAAGGAAAATCAAAATAAAATCAACAGGAGGAATTTTTTGAAAACGATGGGCGCAGGGCTGACAGCTGGTTTTGCCTCGGCTAAGGCAATAGCGGGACCGGATGCTGAAAAAAAACCACAGAAGCCCAAATACACACAGGTGCCAACACGAAAGTTGGGCAAAACCGGCGTTAAGGTTTCGTGCCTGTGCCTTGGAGGAGACTTAAGCTTTATTGATAAGCAAATCGTTTTAAGAAAAGCTCTCGAGTCCGGTGTTACCTACTGGGATACAGCTTACAACTATGGAGGCGGAAACGCGGAGCTTGGCATGGGCAAATACCTCTCGAAGAACCCGAAGGCCAGAGAGAAATTGTTCATTGTAAGCAAGGCGGCCATTTTTTGGGGGCCAATAACCGCCGAGAAGGTCGAAAATCGTCTTCAGACCTCTCTGAAAAGAATGAACACCAAATACGTCGATTTGTACTATGCCTTTCACGGCTTATCCAATCCTGAACGCTTGACGGATGAAATAAAACAGTGGGCCAAAAGCGCAAAGAAGCGAAACCTGATACGTTTTTTTGGTTTCAGCACACACAAAAATATGGCCAGATGCCTCACCGCAGCCGCTAAGCTCGACTGGATTGATGCGATAACCACGCTTTACAATTTCCGGGTGATGCAGGATGCTTCAATGCAGGCTGCTATTGAGACCTGTCATAAAGCCGGCATTGGCCTTACTGCTATGAAGGCCTTCTCACGCGGGGTCAGACGTCTCCAGCCCGTTGAAACCGAACAGGATAAGAAACTTCTCGGTCACTTCCAGAAGCGAGGTTTCACCGAGGGACAGGCAAAGATAAAGGTTGTGCTGCAAGATAAAAGGTTCAGTTCCGTCTGCGTCGGGATGCAGAATATGTCTCTTTTAACTACAAACATCGATGCCGTGCTGAACAAAACCAAACTTTCACAGGCAGATATTGAGGTCTTCAGGGAATACGCCCGGGCGACCTGCAGCGGTTATTGCGCCGGCTGCGCATACATCTGCGACTCGGCCCTGCCGGACACTCCTTTCATCAGTGACATTATGCGGTATTTGATGTACTACAACAGCTACGGCGAGCAGGCTAAAGCGAGAGAGCTTTTCGCTCAAATCCCCGGCAGCGTAAGAAACAGACTGCTGAGCATGGATTACAGCCTCGCAGAAACCCGTTGCCCGCAGCATTTGCCGATAGGCTTGCTTGTCGCTGAAGCAGTCAGCAAGTTGGCCTGAGCGCTATTTCAAACGCAGCATTTGAGCACAGCGACAAGGATAATCAGCTACTCATCCCCACAGCGCCAAAAAAAATAAATAACTTGACCCTTTCAGCAATCTTGTAATAATACATGCCAGCACGGAGGCGCTATTGTACAATCTTTATGTATCGCAAAAGCCCAGCAATTTCTACTAAAGGGTGCAAAAATGAAAGTAAGAGTCCGGATGATACTGGCGGGGCTGGCTCTGGTTGGCTTGCTGCCGGTTTTCGAATCATACGCCGCTGGTAGACAAAGCAAAAAGATAGTGCTGCTGTGGAGCAAAGGCCATCATCCCAACAAGGCCGGATGCGAGCTGTTCAAGCACTGCCTTGAGAGCTCACCCAGCGCCAAAAACATCAAATGCCAGGTGTATGAGAACTGGCCTGAAAACCCCACTGTGTTGGCCGATGCCGCAGCGATTGTTATTTACTCCGAGGGCATCAATGAAGAGATGAAAAAGCAGGGAAAACCGCATCCCGTTTTTAATTCGCCGAAGCGACTGGAATACCTGGACAAGCTAATGAAAAAAGGCGTAGGCTTGGTGTGCATACACTACACGCTCTATGCCACGCGCCAATTGGAGGCGCCGAAGCTGCTCGACTGGGTCGGGGCCTACTACGATTTCGAGGGCTATGGGTCAACGCACTGGGTGACACAGAAACCGCAGGTTCTTATGCCGGTAACATCCTACCACCCGGTTTCACGTGGGTGGACGAAGTTTACGCTCAAGGAAAATGAGCTTTATCATAACCTGCGGTTTGCGCAAGAAAACTGCCCGGTTCCCATTTTGAAGACCACTTTTCAAGATAAAAAGACAAAGAAAATGAAGGAACACATCGTTGCCTGGGCACTGGAGCGCAAAGATGGAGGACGCGGATTCGGCTTCGGAGGCGGCCACTTCTACAACATGTGGATAAACGACGATTGTCGTAAGATGATACTAAATGCGATTCTCTGGACCGCGAAAATCAAGGTACCTGAGAACGGGGTGCAGTCGTCTGTACCCCGGCAGTTGAAAACGGAAAAAACAGGTCAACATTAATTTGTGGTTTCGCAGATACCTCAGAACTATATCGGGAACCAGTCAAGAAAGGGAATGAACGATGGACAATATTGACAATAACAAGGTAACTCGGCGCCGGTTCATGAGCGATACTGCGTTCGTCGCAGCGGGGTTGGGTTCTGTCTTGGCCGGATGCAGGGCCAGGGAAGAAGAGGAGCCGAATGCTGTTGAATCTGATGCGCCAAAAACGACACAAGTCAAAGATTACCCACACGTGCCGAGGACAAAGTTAGGCAAAACAGGTATCGACGTTCCGGTCCTGTCTCTGGGGACAATGTTCAACCTTGTTGATAGCCAAATCATTCTGAGAAGCACTCTTAACTACGGTGTGAATTATTGGGATACGGCTAACGTCTATGCAGGTGGAAACAGCGAGCTTGGAATAGGTAAATACCTATCCAACAACCCGGAAGTCCGAAAGGACCTGTTCATTGTCACCAAGGCCAAGGGCGCATTCACGAAAGAGGCTATGGAAGAGAAGCTTCAGCTTTCGTTTGATAGAATGAAAACCAATTACGTTGATTTGCATTATTTCCATGATTTGCAGGACCCGGCACTGCTGACGGATGAAATAAGAGGGTATGCTGAAGATGCGAAGAAGCGCGGACTGATAAGGTTCTTTGGTTTCACCACGCATAAGAATATGGCCAAATGCCTTGCCGCCGGCGCCAAGCTCGACTGGATTGATGTAATTATGACAGCTTACAATTTCCGCCTGATGCAGGATGCTGAATTGCAGGATGCAATTGACGCATGCCACCAAGCCAATATCGGCCTTATTGCCATGAAGACCACCGGCAAGACAACTATACCAAGATTCAAGCAGGCGATTGAAACTGAAGCAGATAAAAAGCTGGTCGAGCACTTCATCCAGCGTGGCTTTACACCGGAGCAGGCATGTATAAAACTTGTATTGGAGGATAAAAGGTTCAGCTCGGCCTGTGTGCAGATGGATAGTGTTGCGGTTTTAACTCAAAACGTCGCTGCCGTGCTGGACAAGACCAAACTTACCCCGGTAGACAGGGACGTTCTCAAGGAATACGCCGAGGCGACCTGCAGCGGCTATTGTCCCGGCTGTGCCGATATCTGTGACGCGGCCTTGCCGGACGCACTCCGCCCGGGGCGGGTCAGTGACATTATGCGATACTTGATGTACTACAACAGCTACGGGGACCGGGACAAAGCAAGAGAGCTTTTCGCTCAAATCCCCGGCAATGTAAGAAACAGACTGCTTAGTCTGGACTATAGACTTGCAGAAGCTCGCTGCCCGCAGCATCTGCCGATAGGCCGGCTCGTCGCCGAAGCGGTCAGCAAGTTAGCATAACTGGCACTGCTTAAAACCCGTTAAAAAAAAGATGTCAGATGGTTCTGCCCTGACTTCTAACACAGTAGCGATTTCTAACTGTGTAAACGCTAATCGTTTTTGGGAGTTTAATATGATGAAAGAAAAACACAACAAAATCAACAGAAGGAATTTTTTGAAGACGGTGGGCGCTGCCGGCGTGGGTTCTGTTTTCGTCTCGGCTGATAGCATAGGTGCCTTAAATGAGACGAACGCCACAGCAAAAGCACAAAAGTCGAAATACCCACAGGTGCCCAAACGAAAGTTAGGCAAGACAGGTGTCAAGCTCCCCTGCCTGTGCCTCGGTGGAAATCAAGACCTTATCGCCAACCAGATAGTTTTAAGAAGGGCTCCTCAGTGGGGCGTTTATTACTGGGATTCCGCCCACATCTATACCGGCGGAAACAGTGAAATTGGTATAGGAAATTACCTCACGAAAAATCCCAAGATGCGAAAGAAACTATTCATTACAAGCAAGGCATCGCGGGCCAGAACCATAGACCAGGTGGAAGAGCGCCTTCAGACATCCCTCAAGAGAGCGAAGACAAACTACTTTGACCTGTACTACGGCTATCACCAGTGCCCTGACCCTGCCTTCTTGACAAACGAACTGAAGGAATGGGCCGAAAACGCAAAGAAACGCAAACTAATTCGCCATTTTGGCATCAGCACCCACCAGAATATGGCCGAAGTCCTCACCGCCGCCGCCAAGCTTGACTGGATTGAAGTAGTAATGACAATCTACAATTTCCGCTTGATGCAGGACAAAAAATTGAACGCCGCCATTGAAGCCTGTCATAAAGCAGGCAAAGGTATTATGGCCATAAAGACTCTGGGATTGGGCCAGAAAATTACCACCGACGAGGACAAAAAACTCACCGGCCACTTTTTACAGCGAGGTTTTACCAAAGAACAGGCAAAGATAAAAGCCGTACTCCAGGATAAAAGATTCACTGCCGTCTGTGTAGGAATGAAGAATATCCGTGAGTTAACTTCAAACGTCGCGGCCGCGCTCGATAAAACAAAACTTACTCAGGCTGATACTCAGGCCCTCACAGAATATGCCCATGCAACATGCGATGGTTACTGTGCCGGCTGTGCAAATATCTGCGACTCGGCTCTGCCGGACATCCCGTATGTAAGTGACATTATGCGCTATTTGATGTACTACAACAGCTATGGCGAGCACGATGAAGCCAGGAAACTTTTCGCTCAAATCCCCGGCCAGGTGAGAAACAAACTACTTAAGCTTGATTTCAGCCCGGTAGAAGCTCGCTGCCCGCAGCATCTGCCAATAGGCAAACTCGTCGCTGAAGCCGTGAGCAAGTTAGCTTAAATCGTATGATTACTGATTAGTTTTCAATATCTTTTCCAGTGACCATACGTCAAGGACCGATAACCAAATGGACAAACTGGCCCGCCGCTATCCTGCTGCTCTGCGGCGCGCTTACAAATCTTGCGTAGCTGGTATGCGTGAAAAAAAATTGTCGCTTTCCCGTGATGTAATGGCTTTACTGAAAAGCACTTGCGCTTACACAGCAATAATTTTCCTTGCTTTTCGACACCCTTTTCGATTATAATAACTGTGTAATTAGAGAATAACAATTTAACAGTTCTGGCTTCCAGAAGGGCGATGAGAAAATTTTATTACAAAACCTGGCTTCCATTTACTATTACAAAAAAGCGGATTTTATTTCTCGCAATTATGAGTTATATCGCTTTGTGTTAAAAACCCGCTCTATGTTTAGTTCTTCTGACACCGCTCACTTTGGGCGGTTTTTTCATGCGCCCAAAGCCTGTTAAACATTTGACACAGCCAACATCCGGAATTAAGCTTACACAAACTGACGGGTTTTGCTCTGTCATGCTGAGCGAAGACGAAGTCGAAGATCCGGCTTTAGACGGGCATCTGGCCTGCGACCAATAACAATGTATCGTTGGGCACCAAAAGGCTCTCTGCTCCGTTAAGACCTGTCCTTGAGCACTGCCAAGAAATGACAAACTCTGAAGGCAGGTTCAAATGCCATTTACGCCATATCATTTTGGGCCCAGCGGCTTTATTGGGCTGACTTTTAGAAGATGGATTGATGTCCCCGTCTTTGTCCTTGCCAACGTAATTGTTGACATTGAGATTCTGGTCATAAGGCTCTTCGGTGCTGGCTGGCCCGTACACAGATATTCTCATACCCTCTTAATAGGAGCAGTAGTGGGCCTTATCTGGGCATTGGCCGCGTATCCACTACGAAATTTCTTCACGAAGATAATGCGAATACTCCGCATACCCTACCAGCCTAACTTTTGGAAAATGCTCATCTCCGGCGTCCTCGGTGTATGGCTCCATGTAATGATTGACGCCATTTACCACCCGGATGTGCGCCTGTTTTGGCCAAGCAGAGCAAAACCGTTGTACGCGCTATTAAGCAGGCAGCAAATAGAAGCCTTATGTGTTGTTTTCTTTGTTGCTGCTATTGTCTTATGGGTGGTCGCGGTGGTATCATATTCGAAGCGAAAGAAATTAAAAGAAGCTGCAAGTAATGGAAAGGATTAAAACTTCCAGTGAAAGGATGAAAAAATGAAGAAGATAGTAAAGTATTTCCTCAACGGGCTTTTGGTTTTTGTGCCAATAGCGGTAACCATTTTCGTAATTGTCTGGGCATTTACCGGCCTGGATACGGTATTGCGTCAGTTGTTTTCGAAATCTTTTCCCGGCATGGGTATTTTAGCGACAATTGCACTTATACTCATTATCGGATTTTTGGCATCAAACTTCGTGGGAAAGAAGTTTTTCGCTCTTGTTGACAAGGTCTTTGCGAAGCTGCCTTTGGTGAAGCTGTTTTATTCGGCTATTAAGGATATGATTGAGGCCTTTGCCGGTGAGAAGAAGAGCTTCGATAAGCCGGTGCTTGTTGAACTTACTGCCGGTGGACCGAAGGCGGTGGGCTTCATCACGAGGAAGAGCCTGGAGTTTTTAGGACTGCCCACAGAGGTAGCGGTTTACTTTCCGCAATCTTACAACTTCGCGGGGTCGGTTTTAATCTTCCCAGCCGAACGGGTCAAGCCGCTGGATATTGAAAGTTCCGAGGCGATGGCGTTCATTGTCTCCGGCGGGGTGTCGGGAAAGTAGCTTAAAACAAAGTTGGCAAATCAAACCAGTACGGGACTTTGGGCTGGTTTGGCATTTGCCAAGCTGATTCTTGCTTATTTTATGCCTATGGTTTATAATTTTACCTGTTGGAAGTGCTGAATTTGCAGAGAAAGTCTATGGCTGAAAAAATCGCAGAGCAAATCCGGTTACTGAAGCGCGGCACGGTCGAAATTTTCCGCGAATCCGAACTCGCTGAAAAACTCACCGAGGCCTCTAAAACAGGTGGGCAGTTGCGAATAAAGCTCGGCCTGGACCCAACCAGCGCCGACATACACCTCGGTCACACCGTCGTACTTAGAAAGATGCGCCAGTTCCAGGACCTCGGCCACAAGGCCGTCCTCATAATAGGCGACTACACCGCCAGAATCGGTGACCCCTCCGGACAGGACACAACCAGGCCGATGCTCTCGCCGCAGCAAATCGAGGAAAACGCAAAAACTTACTTCGAGCAGGCAGGCAAAATCCTCGACACCTCGCAGGAAAAACTCGAAATCAGATACAACAGCGAATGGCTCTCAGAACTAAAGTTAGCTGATTTGATAAAGTTGACAAGCAATATGACTGTGGCCCGCATGCTTGAGAGGGACACTTTTGAACTGCGCTACAAAGACGGAGATGCAATCGGAATTCATGAATTTCTATATCCACTGATGCAGGGCTATGATTCGGTTATGATAAAAAGCGACGTCGAATTGGGCGGAACGGACCAGACTTTCAACAACCTCGTCGGCAGAGACATACAGCGTGCGTACGGACAATCGCCCCAGATTGTAATTACTACGCCGATACTTGTCGGCCTCGACGGCAAGGAAAAAATGAGCAAATCAAAGGGAAATTACATCGGCGTAACAGATGAGCCCAACGACATGTTCGGCAAAGTTATGAGTATTTCCGATGACATGATGAAAAATTACTTTACACTTTTAACCGACCAGTCGGCCGATAAAATAGTCGAACTCGTCAACCCTGATAAAACACATCCGAAGGAGGCAAAAGTCCTCCTCGGCAAAACGATTGTAACTCAGTTTTATAACGAAGCCGCCGCTGACACAGCCGCTGCCGAATTTGACAAAGTCTTCGCGCAGGGCCAGCTCCCTGATGACATACCGGAGGTGGTTATCGCCGACATCGCTATTTCAGTTAAGCAACTATTATTATCTTGTAAACTTGTCGAGACCGGCGGCGAAGCAAAACGAATGGTAGCTCAGGCAGCGGTTACTATTGCAGGCAATAAAGTCAACGACCCCAACGCTCGAATAACCCCCGCCGACGGCATGGTCATCCAGGTAGGAAAAAGAAGATTCGCAAAACTAATAGTGAAAAAAAAGTAGACCTCAAACCACAAACTCCTCATTCCAAGCGGAGCAAAGCGCAATCGAGGGATATATTATGAAAATCGCCACCGCGGGCGAAGTCATCTCTGTATTGTCGAGTTAGCGTCGGTTTTACCTCCGGGTGGGCCGACCAAAAAATCCGTGAAATCCGCGTAATCCGTGGTTATAATACAACAATTATGAAATTGCCTAAAATTGAAAAACCCGAAAAATACGTCGGCTTGTATATCTTCGACTTCGGCGACCACGTGGGAGTGGGCTTTACCGCCGAAGAGGTGGCTGAGCTTCTGGAAAGCGAAAAGTACAAGGACAGCAAGGTCTACAAGATACACAGGGCCTATCCCGACGGCAAACTTGAACTAAAAGGCATCCGTGCGGAAATTTTCCACCTTGAGGCGGGGATGTTCTTCTATTCAAGCAAACTCGAAACCGCTAAGCGGGATTTCAACGCACTCGTTAATTTAGCAGTCAAGTCCGTCACGCCCTGCCGGGCCAAAGCGCATCTGGCTAAATACAGTAACGATAAATTTGTGGTGGCCATTATTTATCCCGCCGAGTATGATGATGAGCTAAGCTCGTGGCTTTTAGAAGGCCGGTATAAAACCACAGGTGCCGCAGAAGCCGGTATTGAGGCGGTGCAAAGATATTATGATTACGAGCCGCAGATTCTCGAAAGGCATCAATTATTCGCCAAATCCGAATCGATAAGCCGCACCGGCCAAGAGTTATTAGCCAGCATAAAACTGGCAATACAACGATGAATTTGGGCGAATACAAAAAAAACATGGGACAGTTGAATGGAGTTTTGAATTTCGAATATCGAGTTTTAAGCTTCAATAGTAAATAGTCAATATCGAAGATCCGCCCTCGGTGGAGTAAATTGAATGTCTGTTCGCGCCAAAATAAATTCATTTTTGTCTTTGTTCGCGAGCCTGTTATTGTCGATATTCGGCAAATCGCCCGCCAGGCCCACAACAGCCGATTTGCAGCGAGCCGAGTTCAAAACCAGCACGCAGCGCTTGGGAATCCGGTTTACCGAAGGGATTCGCAACATCTTTCGGTTCAGATGGCTTAGAAGATTTTAGCCTCGCAAAGGCTTTTTTAATCGTTGGAGTCTTTTATGGCTGAGTTTGATATACCACCGCCCCCCGGCCCGGCCCCCGTTCTTACCAAAAATGCTTTAACCATCTTGCAAAGCAGATATCTAATCAAGGACCGCCAGGACAAGTGTATCGAGACACCCGCACAGATGTTCAGCAGGTTAACATCGCTGATAGCTGAGGCTGAAGCCAAATATGGAGCGCAGACAGATGAAATCAAAGGCTGGCACCGAAGATTTTACGACCTTGTCGTCTCGCTCAAATTTCTGCCCAACTCCCCTGCCCTTATGAACGCCAACCGTCCAAACGGAATGCTAAGCGCCTGCTTTGTACTGCCGGTTGAAGATAGTATAGAAGCCATATTCGAGGCGGTTAAGCAGACCGCTCTGATTCAAAAGGCCGGCGGCGGCACAGGATTTTGCCTCGATAAACTAAGGCCGACGGGAGACCGCATCGCATCCAGTGGCGGAACAACTTCAGGCCCGATAAGTTTTTGGCGCGTCTTTTCAGAGACTACCGATGCGATTCAGCAGGGTGCTTTTCGCCGCGGCGCAAATATGGGTATGATGACTGTCGAGCATCCCGACATTCTAAAATTCCTGCACGCCAAACAGAACTTAAAGGCCTTTACCAACTTCAATATTTCCGTCAAAATCACAGACGACTGGATGAGGCAAGTGCTCAAATCCGGCAGGGCTTTGCACATCGTAAAAAATCCTCGCACACAACAGAGGTTTCTATTGCCGCGGCGAATTAATATTGCAACCTACACAATAAACGATTTGCATAAGTTAACCGGCAAAAAAGTGCCGCCTTCCAGGGTAGCACGTCAATTCTACACTGTCGGTGACATCTGGAAAATGGTCGTCAACTGTGCTCACAAAACGGGAGAGCCCGGCGTAATCTTCATCGACCGAATCAACCGTGACAATCCGACCCCTTCACTGGGGCGGATAGAAGCGACCAATCCCTGCGGCGAACAGCCCCTGCTTGCCTTCGAGGCCTGCACATTAGGCAGCATCAACCTTACAAAATTTGTAACATTTACCGATGGCAAAGCCGATATGAATTGGCCGGCCCTGGCCGCAACTGTTAAACTGGCAGTGCGATTTCTGGACGACACTATTGATGTATGCAATTATCCGGTAAGGGATACCGTTCGCCTCACCCAGGCCAACCGAAAAATCGGTCTTGGCGTCATGGGTTTTGCAGACTGCTTGTTTTTGCTTGGAATACCTTACGACTCACAGCAAGGCGTCGAATTCGGCGAGACCATTATGGGCTTTATCAACGAAAACGCACGCAAGGCAAGCACTGAGCTTGCCAACTTGCGGGGGCCTTTTCCAAACTGGAATGAGAGCATCTGGCGAACCGAAAGAAACAGAAAGGTCCGCAATGCTGCAATTACGTGCGTTGCCCCGACCGGCACGATAAGTATCATTGCCGATTGTTCTTGCGGCATCGAGCCCGCCTTTTCGCTGGTCTTTGTCCGCCGGATATTGTCCGGCTCAAAAATGCTCCAGATAAATCCGATCTTCAAACAAATAGCTGAAAAGGCCGGCTTTTATAGCAAAGATTTGGAAAAACAGATTGCCAAAGCCGGCAGCATTCAAAAAATCTCCCAGGTCCCGGCCAAAATACGTAAAGTCTTCAAATGTGCTTATGACATCAAGCCGGAATGGCACATTAAAATGCAGGCCGCCTTTCAGCAGCACTGCGACGCAGCGGTCAGCAAGACCATAAATTTCAGGGAAAAAGCGACGCCCGCCGCCGTCGATAAAGCCTACAAATTGGCATACCAGCTGGGCTGCAAGGGTATTACCATTTATCGCCGTCACAGCCGCCGCCGTGAGCCCATGAGTCTTTATTAAGCCAAAAAATTAAAGCTCAAAAACCGCTAAATCACACAGTTTTTCAGCTTTTCGCTTCACACTCGGCGATTTGATACAGAACCTGTGCCCACCAATAGCGTAAGATTTATTGGAACACGCAAATTGTGTGGCTTTTTCTGCTAAAGTACTAATTCCACTGTTGTCGATAACAAAAAAGCAGAAAAAAATAAAATTTTCTCCCCTCCGGAAAACATCGCGTAGCGGGGTGCTGCACGATGTTTTCTTTTTTTAAGCAATCGCCCCTCATAGCAGATAACAGATAGGAAACAACGGATACGAAATCCCAGAGCCGAAGCATAAAACATAAAAACAAATCAAAAATTAAAATGACAAATCAAATTTTAAAAATAAAGATTGTTTTCCGCCACAGGCGGACTTTGCCGTAGTGACCCCTTAAAAGCAAGACACTTTTAAGCGGCAGCGAGGGTACTATACGCAGCCGCAATTTCATTCGGTGTTCTATAGTCCAGTGCAGAATGTATCCGTTCGTTATTGTAATAATTCACATAAGCTTCAATAGCAGCCCTTGCCTCAGAAATCGTATCATAAACATTCGGCCAAATCTCTTCTTCCTTGACTGTACGAATAACTCTCTCAATATAGGCATTATCATCAGGAGCATTGTAGCCGGTGTACTGGCCTTTAACTCCTCTCTTGCCCAGGTACTCAACAAACTTTTTCGAGCAGGGCTGCGACCCGTTGTCACTTCTAAGCGTCAACCTCTTACATGTCTCTTTTGTCATCAGAGCTTCTGATTCCAACGCCATTCGCAACGCGCCAACCCATTCGCTGGTCCGACACCGTCTATCCAAAGTCCACCCAACAATCTTACGAGTGTAACAATCCGTCACCATAACCAGATACAATGCTGTAAAATCTGACAAAGCAAAACTGGTCATGTCGATCTGCCAGCCTCGGTTCGGACCAACAGGCTTCATCTTCTCAATCCGTTTGGGCCGAGATGGTTTGTGCCATATCTTTGGCCGGGCCAAACCTATCTCGTGCATAATCTTCCATACGGTCTTCTTGTTAATTATCAGGCCCTCTCGCCGCAATAACGCCCAAATCCGACGATAACCAAACGTGCGATTTCGAGGCTCGTTGCACAAAGCTTGAACCTTGGAACGCACCAACGCGTTGCCCGAAACAGGACAACGTTTCGGCTTGACGACTTTCTTTTGATCCGGCCCAACCCAGCGACCAACTGTTGAAGCAGGCTCCGTAAAAGCTTGGCCTAATCTGCGAACGCTTATTCCTTCGTTCAAATGAATATTCTTTGCGATCATATGTGGCCTTCTTTTTTTTTGAGATAACGAATCACCAACGCCTGGTCGCCTGCAAGCTGTTCCAGGTCCGCAACCTTTTTTCGCAGCCGCTCTGCTTCACCAGAAGGCCTGCCAGCTGGCTTACCTATGCCATTTCTAAGCAATTCCGTTGCCCTGTCTTTGAGTTTATAGGCGTACTCCCCCCTACTTCCGAAAGTTGGAATCGAATTCAGCTACGAATTCATCGAGTTAATTCGCTGATTTCTAAACTCAGTTTCTTGAGGCCTGCCAATCCCGCAACCGGGGAAAAATAATCCCGCTTCAAGCCAAGAAAAACAGCTTTGAGGGCGAATCTGGCTGCACGACGAAACCACAAAACGAGCCAATAATGGGTTTTTAGCCCAAAAAGTGCGCCTTTAGAAAAAATTACCTGCTCCAGCAAAAAAAAATGAAAATCTTTAAAATCTTTCCACTTTTTTTATTGACTTCACTGCCGTCCGCAATATACAATAGCACTTAATGGATAGGGTGTGAAGGTGTATATACACCCCTCAAACCCTTTTGTGTAACAAAGAAAAGAGGTAGAGATATTGTTTTGAGAAAAAGGAACGGGGTGATGTCATGAAAAAAAACAGGAGGAGAATAATGAAGAAGTCAGCGGTAGTTTTCCTTAGCT
>JAUXAB010000088.1 GCA_030615025.1 Phycisphaerae bacterium
CCAGCTCTTCGCATTTCCCGTCGGCACAATCTAATCTTTGATTCAGCGATACAACTCGCAACCGGCTGCGTCTCCGGAAACCATCGATAGCTACATGCGTCGCGATTGTAAACAGCCACGGCTTAAATCGACTGCCCCGAAACGTATCGGCCTTTTCATGGACGCGTTTGAAAGTCTCTTGAAAAAGGTCCTCAGCCTGTTCTCTACTGCCTGTCATTCGTGTCAAATATCCCAATACACTATCTCCGTATCGGCGTACAAGCTCGCCGAACGCCGTCTTATCGCCCCTAAGATGGGCGTCGATTAAACCTTTGTCCGTATTCACCATTGAGGCCATTTACTCCATCTACCAGTATAGACAGTTATCGTAGCCAATCGGTTGACAAATAATTGTAAGTTTTTTGTAAAATTTGGCTTTCCCTGGCCCACCCCTGTAGCTATAAGGACGCAGCAGCCATTTTCAACCTGATGGTGCTGCAAATTTTCACCCAAATGTCGCCGATTTCGGCACCTGGCGAGTGGTAAACATTGCATGTAGCGGTAGATTGGCCAGAATTGCTAAAGCGTTCAAGCCCGGCATAGAAAATATTGTAGATATTCAAAAGAAAAACGCTCTTCTACCAATTAGGTTACCTTGAACGTCGAATCTTTAAATGACTTCTTTACTCTTCGAAAAGAGGTCAAAAGTAATTCGTAGTTTTTGGTTTTTAACTGCGATGAATGCCAAGACAAAAATGAAAATGAAATTAACGAAACTATTTTGCTTTGCAAGACACACGCTACTGTTTTGGGTTCCCGCCTTGCGGGGTCCCTCTTGCTATCTATATCGAATGCGATATACTTATCCATGAGAGCATCCTCGTAATAGGGGTTATTCTGGTATCGATCAAACAACCACACATTCTAACTACCTCGAGAGGCTCCGGTTACATATTTTCTGTCGGGATGTTGATCATGAGGAAATTGTTGAGCCGGATTTAATCTTTGGGAGGGACAGGTAGGCTCAATGGAATGACCGCACGGCTGTAATACGTGAGGTCAACCTCTTTCTCTCACCAGCGACGCACCCAAGCCGAGCTGGAAGAACAGAAGGGGTTTGGGTCGGCGGATACAGTAGATGGAGAGAGCACAGCCGTAATAACCATGGCAAGGAACAGCAATAATATGAAGATACGCTTGAGCATATCTGGCCCTCCCTTTCTTGCAACATTATAGCGGATTGGGCTGCTCTGTCAATTGTTTGTTGATGTAGTCTGGACTGTGACCGCCCAGTCTGAGTAGCGTGGGGCTTTGAAGATCTGGTCAGGCTCGGCTTTTAGGCTGGCAATCTCGATCTCTTTGTAGCTGCGGCAGGTATCAACGGCTGTCCCCTGCGTTGCCCCTCGCAGTTCGTTGAGGTCCATTTGGATCGAGTTGGTATTTTCCTTGTAGAAAACGAGCAGCTTGCCCGGAATCTTAAGACACACACCATCGGTCAAACTATTGTCACGCACCATTTCTTTCCTGAATCGGTTTTTCCAGAATCGCGACCAGGTGAGGATTTGGCCTTTGTTGGGATACGGATGCGACATGCCGTCCGGGCGAGGATTTAACAGGTTGCCCCAGATGTTTGCCGCTCCGCCGGCCATTGTCGAGTGCCACAGGCCGCGGCGGGTCATGTTGAAATCATAATCCTTCTTCGGATAGACGTTCTTACGAACGCGGAAGCGATCCTCCAGAAACGTCGGCTTGTCGGGGTACTGGTCGATGGCCTTGACGTAGATATCGTAATCAGGCCGATGCTGCTGATAAGAAGAGTAATCCAGGCTATCGCATATCTGGGTGAGGTCCGGTGCCCGCCCGCCGAGGAAATGGAACCAGCCGAGGTGCCGGTGCATATATTTGTGCCAGGTGCGCAGGTCCTTTTCCTTCACCCATTCCTGCAGGTCAAAGCCATAGCTCATAGACCAGCCGGGCAGCGGCCCGAGTCGGGCGCAGATGTAACGCTGCAGCCGACGATCCACCTTGCCGTTGAGACCCCATTTCTTCGGTGTCATTCTCCGCTGCTCATCTCCCCAGGCCCAGATGTGCACGACGCCACCAGCCTCGTGGACCTTCCGGATCAGTAGTTCAAGCGCCTCGAATGTGCGCGGGTCAGGATTCGGCGAGGGGCAGGCGATTTCATTCGAACGCAGCTTGTCAAAGTCGAACCAGCGGCAAACAACAGCGATGTGAAAGCCGTTGAACCCGTGTTCGACGAAGAACTTGTGGATATCGGCGTCAACGCGATCAGAATTCCCGCAGAACGTGGGCGGGTCACAGTACATCACGTACTGCGGCACAAAGGCCTGGTCGATTCCCATTCGTCCCCACTTGCTGCCATAGTTTGTTATAAAACCCGGCACGCCAGGATTGGGGCGGACTTCCAGCTCACCTTTCAAGCCATTCAGCTCAGGGTCGGAGCTTTCGGTGACGAAGCGCCACCGGCCAGTGTGTGTCCCCGTGAAGCGCAATTTCCAGGTGTCACCGTCGTGGTAAAAAAGCTCCGTCTGGATCTTCCGGCCACTAAGTGTATGGGTGAAGGTCGCTTTGGCCACAAGGTCAAACGGATTGCCGGAGTAGCTTGGGTTTCGGAACTTCCAGTCCACCGGCTCCCAGAGCTTGGCCTCTTTTATCAGCGAAGCCAAGGCAGGTGTAAATCCTATCAAGAGAATAAGAAGCCAGAAAACCTGCGATTTTGGGCTGTGAGCGAAAACTGGTCGATGGGAACCGATCGTGGTTTGCATAAGCGTTCCTTTCTTTCGTTGTATCTTATTATACTTTAGTTCAATACACGAATTCTTATTATAGTTTTTGGTCAAAAACTGTAACAAGGTAAGCCGTTTTGGGCAAGACTCAGGCTGTGAATCTCCGGTACTGTCTTTTTAGTGGCCAAAGCTTTCGTTCTCAACCTCCCCTCGCCATCACCCTGATATAGAACCCGCCAGAGGTATGGCGGGTTGTCAAATCATCATATTCAGTTATTTTGTTCATTTTCTACATCAAGGGGGCTGGTCTTCCCATATTTTCTACACGAGCGTAGCAGCGGAAAAGGCTATGGCAAAAATTAATGCATAAGTAATCGCCGCAATTGCTGCAAAGAAAAACCACAACTTTGCTGCTTGACAAATGACTGTCTATAGTGTTTTCCTATATGACAATTTCAGGTACCAGCCCGCCAGAGGTATGACGGGAACTTGATACGATGCCCAGAACGAAGATTATCGCCACGTTAGGCCCTGCCAGCAGTAATTACACTGTCCTACGGAAAATGTTCGCAGCAGGTCTGGATGTAGTCAGGCTGAATTTTTCGCACGGCAGCCATAAACAGCACCTTAATTGCATCAAGCTTGTCCGCCGGATAAATAAAAAGTACAGACGACACATTCGGATAATGCAAGACCTCGAAGGCTTTCGAATCAGAATCGGACGATTTAAAGGCACCAAAACAAAGTTCTTAAAGAATCGAACGGTGGTATGGCTGACCAACGATCTCCAGGCCTATGGCCCGAAAACGATACCCTTTGACTACAAAGATGATCTGAGCCGAATAAAGCCCAAACAGCTTATCTATATCGATGATGGCAACCTCAGGCTCCGTGTTAAGAGCGTTTCCGGCAGCAGCATAAAGGCAGAGGTATTGGAGGGAGGCATTCTTAGGGAAAGAAAAGGCGTAAATATTCCTGATGCCGACCTTAAATATGAAGGGATAACCGAAAAAGACAAAAAAGACATCGAGTTCGCCATATTACACAAAGTTGACTATATCGCTCTTTCGTTCGTACGCGACGCCAATGATGTTATTAAAGCAGGCGAGCTTATAAAGCCAGGATTACCTAACTGCCAGCTTGTAGCAAAAATAGAAAGTAGACAGGCGATAGAAAACATAGACAAGATAATTGATGCTTCCGATGGAATAATGATAGCACGGGGCGATATGGGTGTTGCCGTCCCAATCTATGAGGTCCCCATAATCCAAAAGCGTATAATAAAAAAATGTAACGCCGCAAAAAAATTCGTAATTACAGCTACCCAGATGCTGGAACATATGACCAAGCACAGCAGACCGACGCGTGCCGAGGTTGCCGATGTCGCCAATGCCATTATCGATGGCACTGACTTCGTTATGCTCTCAGGTGAAACTGCCGTCGGCCTTTTCCCTTATCAGTCTGTCTTGATGATGAACGAGATCATCAAGTTTACCGAAAAACACATGTCAGGATAGCAGGCGATTCTGGCATGTACAGAGATGATCGGAATGTAGTCCGCCTCTCACCTTCCTTCGCCACCACTCCGATATGGAACTACCGTTGTCAAAGGCCGCAGAGGAGAGTGGGTTTCATTTGTCCAGCTCATCCTCTGCTGTCAATCCGCTCGCCGGATTCATTGAGATAACTGCAAGACGTCGTTAGGTATGCAGTTATCTCAATGTCCGTCTTAGTCTTTCCAGACCATATATGTTACGGAGCTTCCCACCTCCACTCATTTCCAAAGATGCCATAATCAATGAAGTCCACAAACCCGCTGCTGTTCAGGTCTTCGGGTAACAGTACCTCTTCTACGAGCCACTTGAAACTAAATATCCGCAGATCTAACTCGTCCACAAAACCGTCGTGGTTGAAGTCAGCCGGGTTGCCCACGGTGGAGGGTGACTTGCTCGCCTCCGGAGTTCCGCCATAAGCACCCATATTTATTCGTTGGCCGTGTGGCCATAATTCTGCGGTCCAATCGGATGTCGGGTCTCCCTTATCTATGCACTTGCTTGTGTATTTGTCATTGACCCAGCTTTGCTTGCTAACATCCCAGTGGCCGTATCTGGACTCGAGATGGAAATCGCCATTTGCGGTATCGACAAACAGTGGGTCGGCATCAATATTGTCCGGGCCGTAATTCAGGGTGCAGCCTTTTTCCACGACGATTCCGGCCAATCCTTTCTCCAAATCACTGTACGAAACAGTCATAACCGAGGGGTAAGTTGTGGTGCCTTGCGTGTAGCGCAGATATATGCTTTGTCCGGCCGGTGCGGAGTTGTCCCAGAAGATGCAGTTAGATAGTACGGCACCTTTGGTGTATGCACATTGTATTGCGCCGCCTTCGACGACAGCCGAATTTCCATAGAACACACAACTCTCGCAGAGAATTGGTGCACCCCAAAGCTGCATTGCACCACCACCATCATAGAGTCGCACCTCGCTGGTACCGGTGGACCTGTTTCTGTAAATCAGATTATTGGAGAGCTTTGTATTCTTGGAGTTGGCGATATAGAGCCCACCTCCGTTTGATGCCTCGTTATCAAATACCCTGTTGCCAACTATAAGGGCCGACGAGCCCGATTGACTTGCTATGCCGCCTCCAGCAGATTTAGCAATATTGCTCATAATTGAACAGTCTTGTATCCGTGGAGTTGAAGTCTCTGTTATATAAATTCCTCCGCCGTGGAAAGCCGCGGCAACGTTTGTTGTTATATCGCAGTCAGCGATGGTCATACCGGAATTTGAGGCGTAGATACCGCCACCTAACTCGGTCTTATTGTGGGTGATTATGCAGTTGCTGATTGTTGGACTGGAGTTGACACAGAAAATAGCTCCGCCGGCCAGGACATCCGGTACTCCTGCGAATTCGATCTTAGAGCCTCTACCGCCAGTGATGGTGAATCCAGTGAGCAGGCAATTTGCATTTTCTCCACCTCTGAAAGTAACGACTGAGCCTCTTCCCCTGCCGTCAATGACGGTATTGTCCACAATCGTTGCATTTTGTGGGTCTGTACTCCTTACAGTAATATTCTTGCCTTTCAAGTTTATGTCTTCCCTGTAGGTACCGACCAGAACCATGACAGTGTCATCGTGGAAGGCGACTTTGATGGCCTCCTGAATCATATCAAACGGATGTTTGTAACTACCGTCCTCCTTTGGGTCACTAACAGTGGGGTCGTTCGGCCCGGGGTCGTTCGGGGCATCGTCGTCGACATAAATAGTCGTGGCCCTGCTGCCTGTACCAGCCAGCGAGAACTGATATGGGTTCTCGTCCGAATCGGTGTTCGGGATGCTAACAGTTGCAACGCGCGGGCCTACAGCGGTAGGAGTAAAGGTAATCTCGAAGTTAGTAGATTCAATCGGTAAAATCGGTGTTGAGGGCTGCACAGTAACTTCAAAGTCACCAGCATTGGCTCCGGTGATACGGACCCTTGGCGAGCCGGTCAGGTCGAGGTTCACGCCGCCGCGGTTTTCGATGGTAAATGTGACAGGTATGCCGTATCCCAGATTTACCTTTCCAAAGTCATAACTGCCTATCTTATGCGGGATATTTTTTGTGCCCTGTTTAATGTTGATTTCAGCAGGAATACCCGCAGAGCTAATGGTGAAATCGGCATCGCTGGTATCAGTATAAGATGGGTCTGACGTAGAGGTTATTCTGATTCGGCACTGCGTTGAACCGGGCATTGTAGGATACCAGCCGTAACTTCCGTCATTTGCAGTGCTGCTTGTGATGGTTGACCATGTAGAGCCACTATCACGGCTGAGCTCAATTTTTACGGGGTGCCCCAGGTTTCCAAAGGCATCCCACGTGATGGAATATAAATTACCGACTTTCCACGTTTCACCACCATTGGGTGCTACAACGGTGAGGGCAGGAGGGCCAACGGCAATCCGGTATGTGTGGCTCTTGCTATAATCTCTGGAACTGACCTTCCAGACGACCAGGCCATGAAAGCCGTCGTCAGGTATGATGATTTGGAATGACGCATCCTGGCCGCCAACCGTGCTGGTGGCATAAGCACCGGTCATAAACTCACTCTTTCGAGCATGGTCGGTTTCATCATCATAAAGGGACATTCCCAGATTGCAGTCACCGACGGTCTGGTCCAGATGGAAATAGTATTCTCCTGCAAACAAGTAGACTTCGTAGATATCGAGCACATTTGCAGTACTCCTGGTATACGGGCCATTCCATTGCGTACCGGGGCGGCGGTAGATTTTGACGCTTGTGTCCTCTTCAATGCGGTAATCGCCGGTTCCGCCATTATCGTTGATGACGCCGGCATAATATTCGCCCGCTTCATCGATGTTATCATTGACAATTACGAAATTGGATGCATCGCCGCCGTAAGTAGACCATTCGATATAGCCGGTGCCGAAGCCACCTTGGCTTCCGGTATAGCTTCCAATATCCCAGAGTCTCATATCATAGTCGGAGCTGGCGTTGCCGGGCAGAATACCGACGGCAGACCACCACTTGTTGGGGTGTTCCTGTTGGACGAGGAAGGAGAAGCCGTCGTTATTAAACCAGAGTGGACTGGGGGCACATCCCCAGGCACTCTTGATGGGTGGAGCAGAGCGGGTTACGGGTACATCATCTAAAAGTGCACCTGGACTCCAGACGAACTGGCGGCCCCAGCAATTGTCACTTTCGTCGCTTTCGGCAACCTCCTCGTTGAGGTCGATCTCGTAGTAAAGAGTATGCCTTCCGCCTGTGGCGATGTAGCTTGGTTTCTGCTGGTTCCTGTGCTGTCGCGTACTCCCTGCGGACAGGGGGTAATAGCTGGAAAACAGAAAGTCCCCGTCCATGTAGATGTACGTTCGGTGGTTGACCGCATCCATGAGCGAGTCGTTTATCCATGCCCAGTTGTAATAGGTGTTATTGGTATTTCCCGGAAGTGTCGGTGTAATGAGGCACGATGTACCGGTAGCACCGCTTAAGCTTCTGGGGACGATAGGATAGCTCCATCCGGAAAGAGTCGTATATTTCAGGTTAGGCAGTCCTGCGGAGCTGACCTCGATGAGACTCGCTCTGGAAGCCGTATAAGTTTCAGCATAACAGGGGCTCGAGTTCGAAACCGAAATACTGAATGTTCCACCACTGGCGGACGAACGAACGGTCCACGTGGCTTGCCCGGAGCTGCCTGTCTCTATCTTTCCAATATTTTGTGAACTTGCCCCCGAAACAAGTGTAAAGCCGGAAGGCAGATTCAAGGTAACCTGGTTGTTGTGGGCTGCAACATCGCCGTTATTAGTAACTGTGGCGGTTACGGTGAAATCTGTACTGAAATAGACGACCGCGGGCATTGCCAGATTAATGTAAAAGCTCGGAGGGTCTGCCCTTTCGAAGTTTTCCTCAGTAGCCAGCGCATAATTCTCGTATGTAGCACCGTCTATTGAAGAGCTCCAACTATAAGCCTTGATAACGACATCACGGCTGCTGCCCGAAGATACCTGGTGGACATTGTCGATACCGGTCGTATCAGAATCCACCAGGTTGTTATTGCTTTCATCATAAAGTCGGAGGTTCAAATCGGTGAGGGTATAATAGGTACTTGGTTCACTGCTGCCGTTATATACTGCTCGTCTGTGCCATACAAGCGTGACTTTATCATTCTTGTACATGTGTCCTTTATACAGTTTGTAGTCATTATCAGTTGCCGTATCGTTCTTGGCGACAACACGGTCATAAACGGAACTATCGAACTTATCAGTCCGGTGGAAATGAGCATGCCACAGGTCCATCACCCCCCAGCCGTAGGTCTCGTCCCAGTGGTCGCCGTCTATCGGGCCGTCATCTGTATAATCTTCGAGAGTGTCGTTGTCTGACCATGTTTCGGCTGTATTAATTAAGATAGCCTTCTGCGCCATAGGATTGTGATTGCCCGCATCTTCCATCAGGACTATGGCTCCAGCTACGTGAGGGGCGGCGGCACTTGTACCACCATGATTGGCAAAGCTTGTGGTAGAAGCTATATCAGTCGACCAGGTGTTACGACCTGGGGCGGTGATATCCGGTTTGCGGCGGCCGGAATCTGTTGGTCCACGGCTGCTGGTATAGCGAATTACGTCATCTGAAGTCGAGCAGGTATTCTTGATGTCCATATTGGCAACGGACATCAGGTTACGTGACTGGGGATAACCTAATTTGGTAAGGCCCCTATTGCCGGCTGATTTGGTTACCATCACAGACATATCATCGACAACACCATCCATAAAGCGCTCGAGCCCGCCGTATTCATCGGTGATGGTGTAATAGCTGAAACTGCAATTGATTACTTCAGGTGAGTCAGTTGTGTCTGGGCAGTCAAGAACCCAGTCTATGCTTGACCTGGAAGTACTCTCATATCCTGAGCGGGCGTCGAACAGTCTGTCTAAACCAAAAGCAACGCCTTTGTAAGTACTGTGAGTGCTTGCAATAACCCCGGCCGTTCTCGTACCATGCGAGCCGTCATAACTGGAAGTTTTCTTATAAATTGTATGCGAGTTTAGATAAACATGGTCTTCCCTTATGCCGCTGTCAATCACGGCTGCGTCATAAGCCCCACCATCAAAGCCATTATTCCACCAGGTACCGGCGCTCAACATACAAGTACTGTCGTCCAGATCGAGTTCACAAAGGTAATCCGGGGTAATGGTCTCGACCAATGGTGACTGGGCCAGGATTTCCAACGCGCCATAAGAAGGTAAAGCCGCTCCTATGGAGTTGCTGAGGGGGCTTATTTCCGTAACATGGCCATTCAATTGGGCGATCAAATCGAATATTTCTTGCTGCTCCTTTCGTACCGCGTCTTTGACCCGCTTGCTGATATCCTTTCTCATGGCCCCAAGGAGTCTGTCTATCTGGCGGTTTGAAGCCTTAATGTTTTCTAATTGCTGGGTTGAGAAAACCATGCTCTCAACAGCTAACCGCTCTTCCTGGCGATTTTTGAAACTATCCTTTGGTCTACGCTCTAAGATAATATCCCTTACCTGTTTGGACAAAACCTCAATTTGTGGTTGTCGCTGTGCTTTAACCTCTCGGGAAATACGGCTTAGCGGTTTGTTCTTCAAATCAATAACAACCTCTATTTCAACTTGTTCGAGAGCTTGAATTGATAGGTCAGGATGGATCTTACCTAATGGCCAATCAGATCTATCCTCCATATCAGGCGTGTAAGTCTCACCGTCCTCACTGATAAGGTCTGTTTGGGCCTCTACACTATCAGCGGATAGCTCATTCGATCCCGTCACAGAGCTGCCGAGTTTTTCTTCACTGACATATGGCCTGTCGTCACTGTCAATGAAGGCCCTATCGTCAGAGTTATTCGGGTTACCTGCCTGTGCAATCACGTAAACCGTCGCGATAAACACGAGACTTGCAAGCCAACTGTACATTAGTTTAGATTTCATAATTTTTCCTTCGGTTTCTTCGACGTTCTTTCGCAACTTAATTATCCATAAAGTCTTAGCGCAACATATGATTAGACATACTTTTTTCAGCTCCTTGCACAATGGGTGTCTGGACAAACCTGACTTGTGCAAAAAAACTCACTGTTTACTTCCAAAGCGGCTCCTCCTGGGAAAGCTTGATTTGAATGAACAAACTGATGCTTCCGCTGAGCTATCACCACTTCAAAAAAAGTACGTTATCAAATAAAAGAGGGAAAAGCAACAATTTTTTTGCCTTTTTGTAAAAAGATTTCTGAAAAAAGTTCTGGGTGGGCCAGGGGAATCCCCTGTTGCTTATCGGGGTTTTTTGCTTTTGGCCCAGTTTTTAATATTGTTTTATTACATTACTGATTTTTCCAGGAATGGGCAGGTGTTCAGCAAGCAAAGTGACGCAAGGAACGGCTGCTGAACCAATTCTTAAGTCCTTCTCTCAGCTGTCCCTTGCGTGCCATCTAATCCAAAGAACAAAGATAAATCAATATATCAAGAAGCTCACTCTGCTCTCTTACGGAGGTGCTTCACGCTTTTAAGGGCCGAACGGCAAACTGCTCAAAAACCTACCTATAGAGAAAAACTTCGGCGCATGCAGGCGAGCTATGTTAAATCTCGAAAAATCGGCATTTCCCTCAATTTGCATTCTGCAGAAGTCTAAGATGATCCGGACTGAGCTGTCCCGGTACTTTGCCGTAAATGTCTCCTGTTTTTCTTCTACGGCATTGACAAATCTCGTTGAAACTTTGGTTTCCCCACCTTATTATTTATCAAACGCTGCATCAAAGGCAATCTCCGAGGGCTCAAAATTTATCTTTTTGGCAAACTCGAGCGCTTCTTTTGCGCCGTGTTCGCGTTCCATGCCGCAGTCTTCCCATTCCACTGACAGAGGACCTTGGTAGCCAATATGGTTGAGGGTCCGGATGATTTCCTCAAAATTCACATCGCCATGGCCCAGAGAGCGGAAGTCCCAGCCGCGTTCCGGATGGCCAAAGTTGAGGTGAGAGCTTAATATTCCGGTTCTGCCGTTCAACTGCAATGCCGTATCTTTCATATGTACGTGATAAATACGGTCTGAAAACTCATTTAGGAAACACACGGGGTCAACCATCTGCCATTGCAAATGGCTGGGGTCGAAGTTAAATCCAAAGGCTTCACGATTTCCCACTGCCTCGGCCGCCCGTTTAGCGGTGATGATGTCAAACGCTATTTCGGTCGGATGCACCTCCAGAGCAAATTTTACTCCACATTGGTCAAATACATCCAGGATGGAATTCCACATCTTCGCAAAATAGGCAAAACCTTCGTCAATCATTTCATCAGGAACCGGTGGCCAACTGTATAACAGGTGCCAGATAGACGAACCGGTAAAACCGGTGACAATCTCAATGCCGAGGTTTTTCGCCGCACGGGCGGAGTTTTTCATCGTTTCAACCGCCCATTTACGTTTCTTTTCTGGGTCGCCGGCACAATCTGCAGGGGCAAATGCATCGGATCGGCTATCATTGTTGGGGTCGCAAACCTGCTGACCAACTACATGACCACTGATAGCGAAGAGCTGAAGGTTATTCTTTTTCAGTATTCCCAATTGTTTCCGGCAATATTTTTTGTCTGTAGCGGCCTTGTTCAAATCCATGTGGTCACCGGATGCACCCAACTCCAACCCATCATATCCCCAGCTTGCCGCTTTCTTGGCCAGTTCTTCCAAAGGCAAATCCGCCCACTGCCCGGTAACAAGCGTTATAGGTCTAGTCATTTATCATTCTCCTTACCCGAAATACATCTGGAATTAAAAGTGATAAGACAAAGCTCTTCACCGACAACTCAATAGAACAAAGTTTGCGTTGACAACAATTTAATGTAAGTTATAAATCTATTAATGTCAACTACTGTTAAACATAGCTGGACAAGACATTATGAAGAAATTGCCAGGCTCGGCGCCCAGACGGGCCAGACCGGAACTGGCTCTTATTTATCATACTGACAGCACTGCGAGAATTATCCAGTCCGCCTTCGGCGGATTGTCCTTCGGCGAATAAACCCGTGCTTGGACAAAGGAAAGAACGTAAGAGTAAGTATGGAATCTGAAACCTGTATTGACGTTTTGGGCCTTGGTTCTGTAACGGTGGACCTCGTAGGAACTGTGAAGACATGGCCGGGCAAGGGCGTTAAGAAGATGCTTGATGGCTTTTCGGTTTGTGACGGCGGTCTTATTGGCACAGCGTTGGTAGCAGCGGCACGACTGGGCGGTAAAGCGGCTTTTGCGGGCAAGCTGGGGCAGTCTGAAATGGCAAGGCGTGCGCTAGAAGCGCTTTGTAAAGAATCTATTGACACGTCATTTGTGCTTTATACTGAAGATGCTGAGCCGATTATTGCCTTTATTCTTACCAACAGCATTGACGGACAGCGGAACATCTTTTGGACTCGCCAGAATGTACGGTATCCGATGCCCTGGGAGTTTCCAGACAAAAATTGGTTTAAGAAAACATCGGTGTTGTTGATTGACTTTGAATCGGGGCTTGCGGGAATTGAAGCGGCTAAGATAGCGAGGCAACACGGTATCCCAGTCGTGGTTGACGTTGAGCGGGATGAACCCCACGTTGCCGGCGCGATGAGGATCTCTTCTCATATAGTTGTTTCCGAGGATTTCGCGAGCAGTTATACAGGCAAAGCAAACTACGCTAATATGCTCACAGCTTTGCGAACTGATTCACAGCAAACCGTAATAATTACCCGTGGAGAGAAAGGCTGTGCAGGGTTGACTGACGAAGGTGTGTTTGAACTGCCTGCATATAAAGTCCACGTTATCGATACCACCGGCTGCGGTGACACATTCCACGGTGCATTTGCCCTGGCTCTTGCCCAAAAACGATCCGTTATAGAAGCCGCAAAATTCGCCTCAGCCGCGGCGGCATTGTGTGCGACAAAGCTTGGCGGACGTGCCGGGATTCCCACGGCTGAACATTTGAAACAATTCTTGAGGGACCCCGCAAAGCGGGAACCCAATGGATACCAATCTTAAAGATTTGCAAGGAAGTGGTATGAATCTTGTGCCAATGGTTGACCCAGCCCCTGATAGGGGCGGGGTTGATATTCTCGCTGCTGCTCGTGCCAGAAAATATGCAGTTAGCGCCTTTGAAGTTTGGAACATGGAATCTACCCGCGTAAGGTACAAATATTCATATTCACGCAGTTGCACTGATGGGATTATCACAGTTCTGGTATCTAGGGTCGAATTGCTTGGCTCAAAGAGCATCAGCAGCACTGGTTTCCTCGGAAAGGCATGGGGTTTTTAGTTAAATCACCTTACTTTTCTTTTTTGCGTCTGAAGTGATGAGAAGGGCAGGTGTGGTTTGATTTCAGTTTCTCTATGTTGCCTATTTTTGAGAGAAGGAAGGGATGGTTATGTAAAATCTTGCAGTTTGCATGATTGCAGTGACTCGCCGTAAGCTTTAATATACTACTAACAACGAAACAAAAGCAAAGTTCGGTGAATAAATTAACATTATTTAACCAATTACCATTTAACCATTTAGGCACGGGGCTAACTGAAGCAATAAATGCCTGCTTTTGGCTTCACAAAGATTTACTCCGGAGACCCTTATGAGAGAACCCCTAAGCTTGAGGACAATGACCATTGACTTAGGTACCCCGGATATGTTAAAATATGTGATGTTAATGTAACCATGATTTTGATTTTAAGTCCCGTAAATTGCAAAGTAAATAACCACAGTGCATGGGCTAAGTAGCAGTGAGCAAGGTGATGGAAAAGATCACATCGACCAAAATCACGTTGCTGACCTTGGTTTTAACCTTATCTTTGGCCGGTTCGACTGTTGCTCAGCCTCAGCTCGTAGGTGATCTGAATGCAGACCATGTAGTTGATTTCAAAGACCTACACACTTTTGCCTGGCAGTGGTTGGACCCAGGCTGTCTCACCCCCGGTTGCGTTGCCGACCTGGATGGCGTCGATGGGGTAAATATGGCTGACTTTGCCCTATTGGCAAAAAACTGGCAGGTAGTAGAACCCCACATAATCATCAGCGAGTTTATGGCAAGCAACGCCAGCAACAAGCCGCCTCTTCCGCCGAGGGAAGGCGACCTGCTGGACGGAGACGGCGAATCCTCCGACTGGATCGAGATTTACAATCCGACGGACACAGCTGTCAATCTGGATGGCTGGTACCTGACCGACGATGATGCCAACCTGACCAAGTGGCAATTCCCGGACGGCCTCCAGGTTGAGCCCGGTAAGTTCCTGATAGTCTTTGCCTCGCAGAAGAAATATGAGGATTACCCGAATAATTACCCGTATCTTGACCCTGGCGGTTACTATCACACCAACTTCAATCTCAACAAGGATGGAGACTATCTGGCGTTGGTGGCAGC
>JAUXAB010000059.1 GCA_030615025.1 Phycisphaerae bacterium
TTTTCTCAGCATAAGCGTTTGTTGGGTTCAGCGTTGCGAAATCGTAGCGATATATCGCGTGAGCGTGAATGTTTATTAAGGATATTGACGCACAACCTGATGATAATCAGGCGTGCCGCATAAGGTTTTCAACAGAGCACAGTCACCTATTAATGGCTGGGCGAGTGGACAGAAAACAGTGACTGGATTCCCGCTTCCGTGGGAATGACAATGGCGACAGATGGTGATGAGACCCCTCCGCTGCGGTCGGGATGACCTACTTGATAAGTAGGCAAGGATCAAAAAAGACATAGGACAGATCCCTCGACCCTTCGGCTTCACTCAGGGCAGACTGTTTTCGCTGGGGATGAGCCCATTAGAGTGGACGACACTCTAAGCAATGGGGTAAGGGGCAGTTGGATTTACTATTGACTATTGGGGTGGCTTTTTTCTGTTTATTCTGTATAATAGCACTATCTTGCTACGGCGGAAAATTTCCGCCGAGAGCAAAAGTGCCTAAGAGCATAGGAGCATAAGCCAAAATGGCTGATAAATCGTCGCTAACAAAATTACTTGCCGCAAAAAAGTTTGAAAGAATCGAGGGTGTTTTTCGCAAACATTTCCAGCTCGGCCTCGAGACAAGGAACATCCAGGACAAAGAAATAAAACGGATGTGCAGTGCCGATTGTCAGCCGAGGTTTTGCAAGGTCGTTCAAAGTAAGGCTGCGGGTCTGAGCAGGTGTAATAAGGAGCGCCGGCGAAGCCTCCAGATAGCGATAGAGACGGGGCAATCTTATATTACAATTTGCCACGCCGGTATAGTGCTTGTTTGTGTGCCGGTCATGGATAAGGACAAGGCGTTGGGTGGTATGTTTTTCGGCAAATGCCTTTGGGAGCCTGTGACACAAGTCCTGACAAAGGATATCAAAAGGCGGCTGAAGGACATTCGTCTAAATAAAGAAAAACTGGCCCCGGCGCTGCGCGAGCTGCCGTTTATACACGGCCGAAAAATCAACGAGGCCGCTGAATTCTTATTTGACCTGCTCTATGAAGTTGCCGGCTTCGACCCGCGGGTCATCAGATGGCGCCGCGAGCGCTCGAAACAGCAGTCGCAAATAGGCGAGTTCATCCAGGAGAAAAAAAAGCTCGGCACCGAATGGCACTATCCTCTCGAAAGCGAGCGCGAGCTTATGGGCAAGGTCAAAATCGGCGACAGAACAGGCGCCAAGGAAATTCTCAATTCCATACTCGGGACGATATTGTTTAAGACTATCGGGGACCTCGGAGTCCTCAAGGCGAGACTGCTCGAGCTGCTGAGTATTCTGAGCCGCTCGGCCGTGGAAGGCGGAGTAAATATTGACGTTATGCTCGAAAAGAATCTGACGTTTGTAAACAAGGTGATGCAAATCAACAACCAGGAGGATTTGTGTGCGTGGATAAGTACGGCGCTGAACGAATTTATCGAGCTGGTTTATTCTTCGCAGGATGCCAGGAAGGTAACACAAATCAGGCCGGCCATAAATTATATCGACGCCAACTACAACAAATCGATAACCCTTGCCGACGTGGCAAGGGCCTCGCATCTGAGCGTTTCGCGGCTGGCTCATCTATTCAAGGAGCAGATGGGGATTACGATTATAGATTACCTTACGAATGTTCGGATAGAGCGAGCGAAACAACTGCTGCTGGCGACCGACCAGAATTGCACGGAGGTTTGCTTCGAGGTCGGGTATAATAATCAAAGCTATTTTACCCGGACTTTTAAGGGGCTTGTTGGGATGACGCCGCGCCAATTCAGGGTCAGAAACCAGCGAAAAGAGAAAATTTCCGCCCCTTTATAAACGTATTGCCTGAGCAATAGCAATCTGCTACAGCGTTGGTTGCAATAGTTTTTGAACACGCGGGAACTCTTATCTTGACATTTCAACGGTGCTTACCATACTATCGGTGCTTATCGGCAATGACGTAAGGGGCAATGCTGAGAATAACGAATTGCGGGAGTTAGCATATATGGTCAGGCATATTGCCATCCTGGGTTCAACGGGGTCGATTGGTAGAAATGCGCTGCGGGTAATAGATGCGCTCGGGCCGCAGTACCAAATTGTTGCATTGAGTGCTCATAGCAATGCCGAGCTGCTGGCTGCGCAAGCGAGACGGTATAAGCCTGAATTTGTTGCTGTCACAAATGCTGATTATGCAGAGCAGCTTGCCGAATTAGTCAGCGATTTGGATGTTGAGATCCTGGCTGGGCCGGATGCTTTGATAGAGATTGCACAACTCCAAGAGGTTGACATTGTTCTTACCGCGGTTGTTGGTGCGGCGGGTCTGCCTGCGGTTCTTGCCGCTGCCAGGTGCGGCAAACAGCTTGCTATCGCCAACAAGGAGCCGTTTGTTATTGCAGGTGAGCTACTTAGAAAAGAAGCAAAGGAAAACGGCGGTACTATTTTGCCGGTGGACAGCGAACATTCAGCCATTTTCCAGGCTATGCAGTCCGGCCGGCGCGAAGAGGTTAATAAAATCATCCTGACGGCTTCCGGCGGGCCATTTAGACGGGCCTCCGCTGAGGACATACGAAACGTGACGCTGGAGCAGGCCCTTTCGCACCCTGTCTGGGATATGGGGCCGAAAATCACCGTTGACTCGGCCACGATGATGAACAAAGCATTCGAAATTATCGAGGCTCGCTGGCTTTTTGATATGCCGGTGGAGAAAATACAGGTTTTGATTCACCCTGAATCAATAGTCCACTCGCTTGTCGAATTTGTGGACGGCTCGGTGATAGCGCAGCTCGGAACGCCGGATATGTGTCTCCCAATTCAATATGCTTTGACGTATCCTGCACGTGTTGCCGGTATTGCCAAGCACCTTCGGCTCGAAGAAATAAGGAAACTTACGTTCGAGAGACCCGATTTGGAAACGTTTCGTGCGCTGTCATTGGGTTATGAGGTTGCGCGAACAGGCGGCACGGCTGCGGCTGTTTTCAACGCCGCGAACGAGGCGGCTGTGCAAGAGTTCTTGGCCGGTAGAATTAAATTTGTTAATATAGTCGAACTTGTCGAACATTGCCTGAGTAAGCATGATGTTAAAACAAATGTGTCGCTCGAGGAGCTGCTCGAGGCCGACGCGTGGGCGAGAAGAGAGGCCAGAGCTGGTGTAAAATGTAAAGTGAAAAATGCAAAAGGAAACAGTTAATTGGTTGATTAGTTGCTTAGGTTATCAGGTGATCAGGTTGTAGCGCCGTAAGGTGTCCTGTGGAGATACCAGGAATCAGGATTGTAGTGAATTAGTTAATGGTGATTGGTTAATTGGTCATTTTCTCACTCACTAATTAACTCTGTATTTGAACTATAGCTGTTCGCTACCTGCCTTCGCAGGCACAAGTTTTGCTTTGAGTTTTTATTTTATTAAGAGAGGCTATTGAATGTCTGGACTGAAAGATTTGTTAGATAAGTATTTTCGTTTGGCGTTACTTGTTGTTGTTTTCGTCGCGGTTGTTTATCTAATTGCCCGAAACATCAGTACTTTTGGTAATGTACTGCTGGTTTTGCTTGGATTTGGGGCGGTGGTTCTCGTTCACGAGTTCGGGCACTTCCTTGTTGCCAAATTAGCCGGTATTAAGGTTGAAGCGTTTTCGATTTTCATGCCGCCGATTTTGCTTGGTGTGCAAAAAATGGAAAACGGTTTTCGGTTCCGGATTTTGCCGACGTTTTTCCCCAAGGAAAACGACGAATCAGGTGATGGTTTACTGAGCTTTACGGCGGGTAAGAAGGGCAAGGCAGGTGAGACAGAGTATCGTATCGGCTGTATTCCATTCGGCGGTTTTGTCAAGCTGCTTGGCCAGGAGGACACCGGGCCGGTCAAGGCCGGCGATGACCCGCGTTCGTTTGCCAATAAGCCGTTCACTTCTCGTGCGGCGGTGTTGGCAGCAGGGGTCGTTTTTAACACCATCAGCGCTATTGCCGTTTTTATGATAGTGTTTCTTATTGGTATAAAGCTGCCGCCTGCTGTGGTCGGCGGTGTGATACCAGATTCGCCGGCGGAGCGTGCGGGCCTAAAGGCCGGTGACGAAATAATAGAGATTGCCGGCAAAAGCGATGACCTTGACTTTAGCAATATAGGTATAGCGGCGGCTTTGTCGGGCAGAGACGAAGAGGTCGCGCTGAGAGTAAGGCACGAAGACGGCTCTGAAGAAGATTTGGCACTCGCGGCAGAGAAAACGCAAACGCCCACGGGGGAAATGAGGCTTTTTGGTATTGTTCCGCCGCAAAGCCTGACCGTTGCAGAGCTTTCCAAAGATGACGCAAATGATCTGCATATGAAAACCGGGCTACTTCCAGGCGACCGCATCAAGTCTGTCGATGGCATAGATGTACAAAGCTATTGGGAATTGGCTGAAATAGTGCAAAGTGCTCTTGTGCCGGAGGTAACGTTGTCGGCCGAGCGAACCAGGGACTCCGGCGAAGTTGAGTCAATTAAATCGCAAATTCGACTGAATTTGAGTCCTGTTAAGAATTATGATATTGAGACTGAATCCGACCTTGGCCATATTTATTCAATGGTTCCACGCCTGTGGATAACCGCTGTTTCGGGCCAGCAGGTTTCGACTGTCGGTGATACCGGGCCTTCTCTGCAGCGTGGTGATATAATTCTTGCGGCTGATGATGTTGAGAATCCCACGTTTAAGGAGCTTCGTGACGTTACTGCAGAACATGAGGACAAAGAACTGCCCATCAAGGTATTACGTGTGGACGCCAATGGCGTCGAAGAGACCCTTACAATTATAGTTAAGCCCAAGCGTCCGCGGGGGGGTGACAGGCCGTTAATTGGTATTGTGCCCATGCTTGATACTGAGCGTCCGGTTGTTGCCAAGACCATCACTGCCGAAGGTGGGCCGGAAAAATTGGATATTCAAAGCGGTGCTGTGATAACGGCGGTTGATGGGGCGCCCGTCTCAAACTTTTACGATATAATCAGAGAAATCAGAAAATACAGCGGCGAGCGCATCACAATCGATTGGCGTCTCAATGAGGAAATAGCAGGCGACGTTGTTTTAACCGTAGATACCGGCGAAGAGTTTATCACCGTTAAGTCTGATTTTGCCGAACCTATTCCGTTTGAGGGTCTGAAAAGGCTTTACAAAGCCAGCGGTCCCTTTGATGCGGTCGCGATGGGATGTAAGAAGACCGTTGTGTTCATTGCCCAAACATACGTTACATTAAAGCGTTTGATTGGGGGACTTGTCAGTCCAAAGAATCTTATGGGGCCTGTGGGTATTATCACATTTAGTTATCGTATTGTGGCTGAGCAGCCGTTGGTTTATTACGTTTACTTTCTTGGTCTTATAAGCGCCGTAATCGCTGTGTTTAACTTTTTGCCTCTGCCGCCTCTCGACGGAGGACTGGTGGTGCTTTTGTTGGTTGAAAAAATCAAGGGCTCGGCGTTGACCGAGCGGACGCAAGGGGCCATAGCTTATGTCGGCTGGGCACTTATAGGAACGCTTCTTCTTTACGTAACATTTAACGATATCGTCAGGACCTTTTTTAGCTGAGTGATTACAGAACAAAGTCCCCAGGATAAACCTGGGGGCTAAACCACCCCCCAAAATAGATTTGGGGGGCAAACAACGCCGCAATAAATTGGGGGGTCAAACAGGTATCAATAACTGAAGAAAGGACGTGAAAGTGGTGGAAGCACTATTGGAAAAACCATCTTCGCAGAGGTATCACGAAGGTATATTCAGCGCTCTGAAAGAACAAGACAGCCAGGTTTATGAGCTAATAACAAAAGAGTACGAAAGGCTGCAAAACAGCTTGCAGCTTATCGCTGCGGCGAATCAGTGCTCAAGAGCAGTTTTGGCGGCTCTTGGCTCGGTCGTTCAGAATAAGACAGCCGAGGGTTTCCCCGGGGCCAGACACCATGGGGGCTGCGAGGTTGTCGACGACGTGGAGAAACTGGCCCTGGACAGGGCCAAAGATGCCTTCGGCGCCAAGTATGCAAATGTACAACCTCATTCCGGCAGCCAGGCCAACCAAATTGTCCTCGCCGTGCTACTGGAGAGAGGAGATAAAGTATTGAGTCTTGGCGTAGAGCAGGGGGGACATCCATCGCATGGAGGGCCAGGCTCGCTTGCCGGGAAATTCTTCAAGATAGAAAACTATCACGTTGATAAAACAAGTTTTCTTCTGGATTACGATGCTATTAGAGAGCAAGCAGTCAAAGTCAAACCCAAGCTGATTATGTGTGGTGCCAGTGCTTACGCCAGAAAGATAGATTTTAAGAGATTCAGAGAGATTGCGGACAGCGTCGGGGCATATCTTTTGGCCGATATCTCACACATAGCTGGATTGATAATGGCTGGTGCACATCCTTCACCAATAGATTATGCGCATTTTACAACGACAAGCACATATAAGTCAGGTGGCCCCAGGGGCGGCCTGATATTAATGGGCAAAGACTACGATCTGCAAACAAAGGTCTCAGGCAGGGATATGCCGTTATGGAAGTGTATTCAGGACGCGACATTTCCGGGCGTACAGGGGACGCCTTATTTTAATCATATAGCGGCGAAAGCGGTTTTCTTTGAAGAGACACTTTCCGATGAATACAAAGCCAGACAATTTAAAATCATAGAAAATGCAAAAAGGCTGGCAAGTGATTTGTTAGATTTGCGATATGATGTGCTTACGGGAGGGACAGACAACCATATGATTCTGATAAACATGGAGAATTCCAGAGAGGCCCTGACCGGCGCTACAGCGCAAAAATGTCTCGAAGATTGCGGTATAATCGTCGATATGATGAAGCTGCCTTACGATGGGAAGCAAGCTTCGATTACCAGCGGTATCCGGTTAGGCACGCCTATCGTTACAAGAAATGGAATGGGCACTAATGAGATGGACAGCATATCGGTGCTGATAGATACGGTATTGAGGGCTGTAGAGATAATAAGCGACAGACAGTACAAGATAAGCGAATCGGTCAAGAACGAGACCAGAGACAAAGCCAAAGAACTGTGCAGCAAGTTTCCTATGCGTTAATTAAAGTGCCTAAAGTGAGCTTAAGTGAGCTAAAGTTGCCCAGTTGTAGAAGTTTGTTTGTCGGTGCCCGCACCTGTGCTTCCCGCACAGAAAACGCGGGTACAGGTGTCGATGCTGGTATCGAAACTGGAAGATGGGAAACTGGATGCTGGGAATAAACAATCGCCCAGCAACGCTGGGTTCCGATTGAAACCCGCCGTTGGCGGGTCAAGCTTCTATGACGAGCATCGATACGAGCATCGACAACCTTAAACGAAAAGGGACGATAACCAAGAGATGAGATACAAGATGCCAAATAAGTCAGAAGTCAGAAGTCAGAAAACAGAAGTCAGAAGTCCTCTTCCCTCTGTCCTCTGTGCTTGCCGTAAGGCATCCTGTGGACTGTCCTCTGTGCTCTGGTTTATATCGATTGTGCTTTTAAGTTTAGGCCCCGGTTGTGCATCCCGCACTAAAAGAGCCCCCGTTTTAGTGCCGGACAGCGGCGGCAGAAACATTATCAAATCGATTGATTTTGTGAACAACCGGGCGTTTAAGGACAAGAATCTTGAGAAAAAACTGGACTTTGAGGTAGGTGACTATCTTGACCCGATTCTGGCTGAAGCATACAGAAGAACCATTGCTGAATTTTATCGAAAAAAAGGGTTTGCCTTTGTTGAAGTAACGCTGGATAGTGATAAGTTAGAGCAAGGTCAGGTGGTCTATACAATTGGCGAAGGGCCGAGGGTCAAGATCGGGTCGGTGAAGTGCAGCGGCAACGATTCCATAAAGACCTCAGCACTCAAAAAGGTCATAAAGACGAAGGTGAAGAAATGGTTTTTTTGGTCGGGCTACTATGTCGAAGAGGTGCCGGCTGAGGATGTGGCAAGGCTGCAAAATATCTACTACGAAAGGGGTTTTCTCGATTACAAGATAACAGCAAAAAGAGAATTTACCGACGACAGGAAAAAGGTACATATCACTTTCGAAATTGATGAAGGGCCAACCTATACTGTTGGGAAAATTTCCATTACCGGCAATAAAAACTTCGATGAGAAAAAACTGCTGGAAGGCTTACTGTTGGAGCAAGGGCAAATTTATCTTGAGCGAAAGGCTGATTCACACACCAAGGAGATTCTCAAGCTTTATCAGGAGAGTGGCTTTGTGGATGCGGTGGTTGAGCAGGGGCTTGTCCTGGATGTTAATGTTGTCAACGTTGAATTTAACATTAGTGAGGGCAGACAGTTCCGGATAGGCAGGGTTGACATAACCGGCAATGAGCAGACGCAGGATAAGGTCGTCCGGCGTGTGCTGGACGAGTATGGTTTTGTGCCGGGCCAATTGTACAACGCTGATTTAGCTCCCAAACAGGGGAATGGCAAACTGGAACAATATGTCCAAAGGATGACATTGTCCGAGGATGTAATTATCAGGCCTGTTGCGCCGGACGACGGAGCTGATAACCGCAAGGATATAAAGGTGGATATAACAGAGGGCCAGACAGGCTTGATAACGTTTGGCGGAGGTGTGTCGAGCGACAGCGGCGTAATAGGACACTTGATTTGGGAGCAGCGCAATTTCGATATTTCAGACTGGCCGGAGAGCTTCGGAGAATTCATCACCGGCCAGGCCTTCAAAGGTGCGGGCCAGAGCTTGAGAATCTCTCTGCAGCCGGGGACTCGAGTCAGTCAGCATTCGGTTACATTCAGCGAGCCATACTTTCAGGACCGACCGCTGGCACTGAATGTGAGCGGCTCAAGCTGGGGGAGAGAAATAGAAAGGCGCGGTAACCGCAGGCTATACGATGAAGGCAGGACAAAGGGGTATGTAGGGTTCGAGAGGCGATACGAGAACCGCTGGCGAAGAAGCATTGGATTTAGACTCGAAAATGTTGACGTTGACAGAATCTATTTATATGCGCCGAAGGAGATAAAAGATGTTGAAGGCTATACCTTCCTTACCGGAGTTAGACTTGGCATGGGAAGAGATTTAACAAATGACAGATTTAATCCGAGCAAGGGCTATACTTTTAATGTCGGTTACGAGCAGGTTACCGGTGACGAGACTTTTGGAATATTGAGAGGGAACATCGTAGGATACAGGACCCTTTATGAGGACCTGCTTGAGCGAAAAACTGTTTTAGCGACAAAGCTGCTTGCAGCTACCACAATTGATAATGCGCCGTCTTTTGAAAAATTTTACGGCGGCGGCACGGGCACTTATAGTATCAGAGGTTTTGAGTATCGGGGCGTGAGCACAAGAGGTTTGCAGACAAATCTCCCTGGCGGGGTCATACCACAACGTGAGGATCCGATAGGCAGCGACTGGATATTTTTAGCCAACGCCGAGGTGATCGTTCCTTTGATAAGCGACAATTTTGCGGCGTTGTTTTTCGTGGACAGCGGAACGATAGATACAGGCAAGTACCGCGCTGCGGTCGGGACAGGCATACAGATACTGATACCAAATTTGTTTGGACCTATGCCAATGAGGTTTGAGTTTGCCACGCCATTTATGGAAGACGACGAGGACGAGACGCGGGTTTTCAGTTTCTCCATGAGAGGAATGTTTTAGTTAGCTAAGTGGTTAAATATAGAGTTGTGCAAAATTGAGGTTAGGCATATATTATTTAAGAAAACCAGGTTTTTGCAGAAGACTTAAATAGTGAATATAGAAAGGGCAATTATGAAGGTCAAAACGATGGTTTTGAGCTGTTTGGCAGGTGTGGTTATCATGGCAATGGTCTTTGAATATAGCCAGGCTCAGTCAAAAAGCAATACTCCCTCCTCGAAGATTGGTATTGTCAGCATTCTGAAAGTCTTTCGTGACTCTAAGAAAAGCGACGCGCACAGGACCAAGATTATCGCCGAGCAAATCAAAATAAGAGCAGCATTGCTGAAACTTTCCAAAGAAATCGAAGCCCAGGAAGCCGGTCTCAAAGCATTAAAACTGGAAAGCAGTGATTATCTGGCACAGCGCAAGGAGCTGATAGATAAGCAGGCCCGTCTGGAGGCTCAGCAGAAGTTCAACGAAGAGCAGGTAATATTGAAACAATACAAATTGAGCAAAGAACTCTATCAAGATATTCTGCGAATAACCTCTGAGCTGGCCGAGCAAAAGGGTTTGGATTTGGTGATTGAAAAGGATGAAATAGATGAGATTTCATTAAGTGTCAATGAAATTTCCCGGACAATGAGTACTCACAAGGTGCTGTATAGCGGCGGATGTGTAGATATTTCTGATGAGGTAGTGGCTCGGCTGGATAAAGAATAAGGAAATTAGAAAGTGCCTAAAGTGAGCTAAAGTGAGCTAAAGTGAACTAAAGTTAAAAAAACAAATAACTTTAGGCACTTTACACTTTAGGCACTTTGCACTCTTAGTCACTTTGAATTATGAGATTGACAGTTGCACAATTAGCTAAGCGGCTTGAGGCCGAGTTAGTCCCGATAAAATCGGGAGCGGATCCCGATAAAATCGGGAGCAGGCCCCCCTTGCTTCTTTCGAAAGAAATAAGTGGGGTAGGCCCGGTCGAGACGGCCGATGGGAGTGAAGTTACTTTCATCTCAGACGATAAACATAAAGCTGCGCTTGAAGGTTCCCGCGCAGGTGCGGTTATTGTTTCGGCGCATCTTGACGGTTTAGACAAGCCGCAACTGGTTGTCAAAAATGTCAATGCAGCCTTAATAGAAGCCTTGAATATTTTTGCGCCTAAACTAAAAGCTGTAACTGCAGGTATTGACCCGACCGCTAAGCTCGCCCAGGACATCAAGATAGCTGAAGGTGTGTTTGTTGGTGCCGGCGTAGTGATCGACGATGGGGTTGAAATTGGCGAAAACAGCGTAATCGGCAATGGATGCAAAATAGGCGAGAATTCAAAACTCGGCAAGAATTGTCGGCTCGACAGCAATGTTGTTATTTATCACAACTGCCGTTTAGGTAACAACGTGGTCATTCAGGCAAACAGCACGGTCGGCTCGACCGGTTTTGGGTATTCATTTATCGAGGGAGCCCACAGACTTATTCCACACAACGGCGGGGTTGTGATTGAAGACTTTGTCGAGATAGGAGCCAATTGCTGCATTGACAGAGCCAAGTTTTACAATACCATAATAGGAGCCGGTACAAAGATAGATAACCTTGTGCAAATCGCCCATAATGTGGTAATCGGCAAGTGCTGTCTGATAGTGGCCCAAGCTGGTATTTCCGGCAGTTGCAAGCTGGGTGATGGTGTTGTGTTAGGCGGCCAGGTTGGCCTGGCGGACAATGTAGAAATAGGTGATGGTGGAATGATTGGTGCTCAATCCGGTCTTAGCCACAGCATAGCAGCCGGACAACAATTCATGGGCAGCCCGGCGATCGAGAAGAGAGAGTCATTCCGGATATTCGGTTTGCTGAGGCGTCTGCCGAAGATGGCAAAGCAGTTAAAGCTACTACACAAGAGGGTAGAAAAACTTGAAGCTGCAGAAGACGATAAAAAGTGAAGGCAAGATACACGGTCGTGGCATGTTCGGAGGTGAGGAAACGAAGCTTGTTTTTCGGCCTGCTCCTGCGAATTCAGGGGTAACCTTCGTTCGGACGGATGTCCCTGAGCCGGTGCGGATTAGTGCTGTTGCGTCCAACCTTGCCGAGCGCAGTCGCCGCACGACGATAAAAAAAGGTTCAGTGAGTATAGAAACCATCGAACATTGTCTTGCTACAGTTAATGCGCTTGAGATTGACAATGTGGTCGTAGAAGTTGACGGCCCTGAGTTACCCGCTCCTGACTGCAGTTGTGCCGAGTATTTCAAGGTTCTCAAACGTGCCGGTTTGGTTGAGCAGGACGTTAGCCGGAAAGAATTTGTTATCAAGGAGCCGATTACTATTACCGGCGGCGATGCTTGCGTTTACGCCCTGCCGTATTCTGATGACGGATTAAGTCTAACTTACGATCTGGATTACGGCGGGCACACGGGTATCGGCAGGCAGATTTTCAGTTGTCAACTTACGCCGGAGAATTTTGAGAAACATCTGGCACCGGCCCGAACCTTTTTGCTTGAGGCTGAAGCCAAGCAGTTTCAAACCCGGGGAATAGGAACACATATTAGCCCCCGAGATATTCTGGTCATCAACTCAGACGGACCTATTAAGAACAGTTACAGATTTCCCAATGAGTGTGTCAGGCATAAGATTGTTGATTTGATAGGCGATCTTGCCTTAGTAGGTCGAGCTGTTAAGGGCAGGATTGTGGCTTACAAGAGTGGTCATGCGCTGAACCAGCAGCTCGTAAGGAAATTATACGAAGCGGCCCAGCAGCAAGAGCAGATAGCCAAGTTCGGGACGGATGCACTATTGGATATACGGCAGATTTCGAGGATTCTGCCACACAGATACCCATTTTTATTAGTGGACAAGGTAATCGAAATTGAAGGTGATACACGAATAAAGGGTATAAAGAATGTAAGCTTTAACGAGCAATTCTTCCAGGGCCATTTTCCCGGGACTCCTATTATGCCGGGCGTTCTTGTCGTAGAAGCAATGGCACAAGTCTCCGGTTTGTTATTTGCACAGAGATTGGAACACAGGGGTAAGCTGGCAGTGCTGTTGAGTATGGATAAGGTAAAATTGCGTAAATCCGTTGTACCCGGTGACCAGCTTATTCTTACTGCCGAGACAGTCAGGTTAAGGAAAAGAACTGCACACTGTCGGTGCAAAGCTATGGTCGGCGATGAAGTAGTTGCGGAGGCACAAATCAGATTTATGCTTGTCGATGATGAGAAGGTATAGAAAAAGTTTTGAGGTGTTTAAGGAATTTAGAAAGTGCCTAAAGTGAGCTAAAGTTATCTTCCACTTTAGCCACTCTGAATTATGCGATTGACGATTTATGGAGGTAAGAGAAGAAGTATGGAATTGCAGATACATCCAAGCGCGGTAGTTCATAAGGACGCTGAGTTGGCTGATGATGTTACAGTTGGGCCCAACTGCGTTATTGAAAGCGGGGTCTTAATCGGGACCGGTACGGTACTTGAGGCCAATGTAGTGATTAACAAGGATGTCAAGGTTGGAGAAAACAATCATTTTTTTCCGAATTGCGTGATAGGGAGTTGGCCGCAGACACTGCGTCTGAGTTCAGATACCGAAATCGGCGGCCTTGTGATAGGTAATGGAAACGTCATTCACGAACAGGTAACAATCCATCCGGGTATTCATCCGGAGGGGCAGACGGAAATAGGGAACGATAATTTCATTATGGTCGGTTCTCATATTGGACACGATTGCATACTTGGAGATAAGATTGTCATGAGTAACCTTGTGCAAATAGGTGGTCACTGCAAAATTGAGACCGGCGCCTGGTTCAGCGGTCTGGCTGGGGCACATCAGTTTGTTACCATAGGCAAGTGGTGTTTCGTGGCGGGACTGGCCGGGATTACTCGGGATGTTCCGCCTTTTCTGACTATCAGTGGACATTATCCACCACTGGTTCGTGGTGTTAATAAGCGAGGTTTAGACCGAGCCGGTCTAAATGATGAACAACAGAAGCGAATATTCGAAGCGTACAGAAAGCTGTATCGCGAACCGGGCACATTGCTGGAGAATGCAAATGCTTTGGCGCAGGAGGACGGACTCGATGAAAATGTTCGTGCTATAATTGACAGCATAACCAAAAGCAGCGAGCATCAGTTCGGCAGGTATCGTGAGAAGTTTAGATGACGGACACTGACGGACACTGACCTGTCAGTGTTAGTCCGTGTTCAAAGGGTACACAATGCAAAATACGAAAGTGCGAACCGCTGTTGTGGGCGCCGGCAAAATGGGCGCCATACACGCGAAGGTCTATGACCAGCTTCCGCAGAGTGATTTTGTTGCTGTGGTCGATATCGACGCCAACAAAGCCCGGCGTTTAGCCGAGCAATATAACTGTCTGGCCTTTACTGGTTATGCCGATATCTTAGACAAGGTTGACCCCGTTAAAAGTTCGTGGATAAGGGGGACCGGTGGGTCTTTAGTAGAGACTTTTAACGGGGTTGATGCGGTAACGATAGCGACTCCAACGGTAACACACCTAAAACTGGCAAAAAACTTTATCAAGAAAAATATTGCGGTGCTGATTGAGAAGCCGTTGGCGGCCGACGTCAGAGAAGGAAGAAAGATTGCAGGACTTGCGAAGAAAAATAACAGCGTCGTGGCAGTGGGTCATTCCGAGCGCTGCAATCCGGTTGTTCAGGCGATAAAGCGGCTCGATATTGAGCCGAAGTTTATCGAGGCCAACCGCATCAGTCCGTATCCATTCCGCTCGACCGATGTCGGGGTCGTGCTGGATGTGATGATTCACGATATAGATATTATTCTGTCCATGGCGGCAAGCAAAATCAAGAAAATAGAAGCAGTAGGTGTCAGTGTCATTGAAGATAAGGAAGATATCTGTAATGCAAGAATTGTGTTTGAGAATGGCTGCATTGCGAATATTACCGCTTCGAGACTGGGTCTGAAAACCGAAAGAAGGGTGCGGGTGTTCAGCCGGCAGGCGTATCTGAGTGTGGATTTTTTTAAGAAGAGCGGGATTGTCATAAAGGCTGACCCAAATACTAACGTTGTTAAGTGGATACAGGAGCACAAAGAGGCCGGAGATTTTGACCTGACGACAGTGAACTGGCCGGACTTATTGCATATCGAACAGCTTGACGTAGATGATAAGGAACCCATCCGTCTGGAGCAGGAGGCTTTTCTGCGGGCGGTTATGGACAGGGAGTTTATGCCAGAGGTCAGTGTTGAAGAGGGTCTTGCTGCACTGCAATGTGCCCAGAAGATTCTGGCATCGGTCAAAAAACACAAATGGCATGAAAGAATAGATTATAACACTTAAATGAAACGAAACATTTATAAGAATCTTGGTTTTAAGAGGTGTACATTATGATTAGCAAGTCTTGGTTTTGCGGATTGTTGACGGCGGTTGTTTTGGTTTGCGGCTGCGATGAGGAAATTAAAAAGGTGAAAGTAGAAAGGAATATGGTGAAACTGGAAACAAGCATGGGTAATATCGTCATTGAGCTTAATGAGCAGGCTGCGCCTGTCACGGTGAAGAACTTCCTCGGATATGTGGAGGAAGGTTTCTATGATGGGACTATATTTCATAGAGTCATGCCGGGCTTTATGATACAGGCGGGTGGTTTTACGGCGGAAATGGAGCAAAAGCAACCACATGCTCCGATTAAGAATGAATTTAAATTAAGTAATGTGCGCGGCACTATCGCGATGGCCAAATTAGGCGGTGATCCGGATTCAGCTACTTGTCAGTTCTTTATTAGCCTTACAGATAACAGGAGGAATCTGGATAACCAAAATGGTGGATTTACTGTATTTGGCAAGGTTGTCGAGGGAATGGATGTTGTGGATGCAATCGCATCAGTGGTGACAACGACGCGGATGAATAAAAAGGGTATAGATATGGGAGACGTTCCAGTCGAACCTGTGGTGATAAAATCCGCAAGAGTTGTTTCGCAATGATCTCGAGATGAAACTGCGGATTAGATGTCGTTAGGTTTTCAATTTTAATTTGCTGACGAACTGATGGGCAAGGCGGGTAGGTTCCGGCAGGCGATATTTAACTGCGCAGGCGAGGGTGGTTTTTATCGCATCTTTCAGCAGACATTTATTACCCACAGAGACGAAAACCGGCTTGACATTTGTGCGCGTTCTAACTACCGCGCCGATTACCTCGTCGCTCGTTGCTCGTGACTCGTGACTCGTTTGGCGTTTTGTGCTCTTCTTATCTGTTAATAGGCTATATTCGCCCTTTTCAAGCGGAGGTTCCTCAAACGGGCCGATTAGTCTGCTTTTTGCACAGCCGATGGCTGGCTTATCGAAAAATAAGCCCAGATGGGCCGCCAGACCAAGCCTGCGAGGATGGGCTATGCCCTGACCATCAATGATGAATAAATCCGGCTTAGTTTTGAGTTTTTCAACCGCGGCGATACAGACCGGAGCTTCGCGAAAAGAGAGCAGGCCGGGTATGTAAGGAAAGGTAACTTTTCGTAGGGCACTTGTTGTTTCTATGGGGATGAAATCCGGCAGCTTTAACACTACAACGGCCGCAATGATTTTTTTGCCGTCCTTGCTAAAGGCGCAATCGATACCAGCGATTAATTTTGGCTGTTTTTTTAGGGGGACAAGTTGCACTTTTGAGGCGAGATTCTTCTGGCAGTCTCGCGCCTGTGAGTAAGACAAATTCCAGCTATGCAACTTTTTCATTGATTGCTGATAATCGAATACTATTGATTGTGAATTATCAATAAACATTTTACCTTTTAGCGGCATCTTGGTACAATTATTAGTTTGAGTTGTTGCCGGATTTTTAGCAGGTGTGTGCTTAGAGTAATAAGAACGTAAGATGGCCAGGCGAGTGGAAAAAGCAATCAGGATTACAGGTGCGGCGGAGCACAATCTTAAAAATATCAGTCTGGATATTCCGCGCGATAAGCTGGTGGTAATTACCGGCATCAGCGGCTCGGGCAAAAGCTCACTTGCATTCGATACCATTTATGCCGAAGGACGGAGAAAATACGTTGAGTCGCTTAGTGCCTACGCCCGGCAGTTCTTAGAGCAAATGCAGAAACCGGCGGTGTCCGAGATTACGGGCCTGCCGCCTACTATTGCCATTGAACAGCGAAGTGCCAGCAGCAATCCTCGCTCAACGGTGGCTACCACCACAGAAATTTATGACTATTTCAGACTGCTTTTTGCCCGTGTGGGTCAGCCGCACTGCTGGGTATGCGGCAAAGAGATTACAAGCCAGCATTCATCGCAGATAGTAGATTCGATTCTTTCGGAGACCGAGGGTACGAAAATCCAGATTTGTGCCCCGTTAGTTCGCGGTAAGAAAGGCGAACACAAAGATATTTTTGTCGGCATACAGCGTGAAGGCTTCGTTCGTGTGCGGGTTGATGGGGCTGTTTATGATGTGCGGAATGTCCCGGCTTTGAACAAGAATAAAAAGCACCACATTGCAGCGGTTGTTGACAGGCTGATAATCAAGGATTCGATTCGCGTTCGGTTAGCTGATTCTGTGGAGACGGCACTAAAACTGGCTGATGGGATACTTTTGGTGCTGCTCCAGGAGGACAGAGGACAGAGGATAGAAGACAGAGGACAGAGCCCCGAGCGTAAGCGAGGGGTAAAAAAGACTACGGATGACGGGCAACTGAGAAAAGACGAGAAACACGTTCTGGAATGGAAAGAGGTTATATACAGCGAAAAGTTTGCCTGTCCAAAACATCCGCAGGCCAGCCTTGAGGAGTTATCGCCCCGGCTGTTCAGCTTTAACAGTCCGTATGGGGCATGTAAGAGCTGTGACGGTCTGGGGACGATTCTTGAATTTGACCCTGACCTGATTGTGCCGGACAAAAGTATTTCGTTAGAAAACGGCGCAGTCGATGCCTGGCGCAAGGGGGGCAAGAGAATGAATATCTTCTACAACCGGCTGGTTAAAAGGTTCTGCAGGAAGATGGGTATCAGTAAATCGATACCTTTTAGTCGAATACCCAAAGAGTACGTAAGGATTCTTATGCACGGGACGACGGCGGACGACGAGCGTAAATACGGGGTGGGATTCGAGGGTGTTATCCCGAATCTTGTCCGGCGGTGGAAAACGACCACCAGCGAGTACGTTAAGACCAGATTGCACAGCTACCTTTCGGAACAGCCCTGTCGAAGCTGTGAGGGTGCCCGGCTTCGGCCTGAGGCCATCGCTGTAACGGTTGGAGGCAGGAGCATTCATCAATTGGCAGCGCTTAGTGTCGAAAAGGCACAGGAGTTTTTCAATAAACTGAAATTATACAAAGAGAAGGCTGTGATTGGGGCAGCGGTATTAAAGGAAATAAAAGCGCGACTTAAATTTATGGTGGATGTGGGTCTTGGATACTTGACCTTAGACCGGATGAGCAGTACCCTGGCCGGGGGTGAGGCCCAGCGAATCCGCTTAGCAACACAGGTTGGCAGCGGCCTGGTCGGAGTCTGTTACGTGCTCGACGAGCCGACGATAGGTCTGCACAGGCGTGATAACAACCGATTGTTAGGGATATTGCAGCGGCTCAGCCGATTAGGCAATACCGTTATAGTGGTTGAGCACGATGAAGATATAATCAGAAATGCGGACCATATTATCGATATAGGCCCGGCTGCCGGTGCCCAAGGCGGTGAAGTCGTTGCCCAGGGTGGTCTGGTTGATATTACCGGCTGCGCCGAATCGCTGACAGGTGATTATCTAAGCGGCAAAAAGAGTATAGCTTTACCCTTAAACCGAAGAAAATACAGTCTGAGAAAATGTGTCGAGGTAAAGGAGGCGGCGGAAAATAATCTTAAAAATATCGATGTCAAATTTCCGCTTGGTGTGTTTACGTGCGTAACTGGTGTCTCCGGTTCGGGCAAGAGCACCTTGGTCAGCCAGATTCTGCTGAGGGCTTTGAGGCGCCGGCTGTATCGGTCTCGCGAAAGGCCGGGCAGACACAGAACCGTTCTTGGCACTTCGCAGATTGATAAGGTCATAGAGATAAACCAGTCGCCGATAGGCAAGACGCCGCGGAGCAACCCGGCTACATATACGGGCGTGTTTGATGTGATAAGAAAACTGTTTAGCATGACTCGCGAGTCAAAGATTCGCGGGTATAAGCCCGGCCGATTCAGCTTCAACGTTAAAGGCGGACGCTGTGAATACTGCAGGGGACAGGGGACAAAAAAGATTGAGATGCACTTTTTACCGGATGTTTACGTAACCTGTCAAAGCTGTAAAGGCAAAAGATACAATCCGGAGACGCTGCAGGTTACCTACAAAGGGAAAAATATTGCCGATGTGCTCGATATGAGGATTGACGAGGCGCTAGATTTTTTTGCGAATTTTCCGACGATCGTTCGGATATTGAAAACGTTGGCCGATGTTGGTATGGGCTATATGCAATTAGGCCAGGCCTCGACGACACTTTCCGGTGGAGAGGCACAACGAGTAAAGCTTTCCGCCGAGTTGGGCAAGGCCGCTACGGGACATACTTTGTATTTGCTCGATGAGCCGACCACGGGACTGCACTTCGCTGATATTCATAACCTTCTGAACGTTCTGCAGCGGCTGTGTGATATGGGCAATACGGTAATAGTAATCGAGCATAATCTTGACGTTATCAAGATGGCAGACTATATAATAGACCTCGGCCCGGAGGGCGGAGACGCCGGCGGCAAAGTCGTGGCCACAGGGAGACCTGAAGAGATTATCAAAAACAGAAAAAGTTATACAGCTAAGTTCCTGAAAACAAAACTCGTAAATTTGGTGAGTAGTTAAATGGTTAATTGGTGAGTTGAACGCTCACCACTCACTACTCACCAGTTAGTGAGGTGTGAATCGAAGGACAAAAAGAATGTGGGAATTTCAATTAGGCAGCATTGGGGGTTTGGAGCGGTTGGGCGGACGACTTGGTGTCCGGCTTGAGGCCATCGAGGACGTCTCAATCCTGGCTGAGCCGGTACAGGCCCCCCGGCCGGCCCCCATTGCTTCTTGCGAAGCAAGATATGGGGGCGGGGGCAAGGGGCTGGTTATACCGAATTCGTTAGCGGTACATCCTATGGAGGGCTGCGACGGCGATTCGCAGGGTCGGCCGAGCAAACTCACGCTGAGCCGATATGAACGATTCGCCGCCGGCGGTGGCGCCAGAGTTGATAGATAATCCGAACACGATGTTCGATAAAGGATATTTATGATTGTTCAAGCGCTTAAATGGGTTGGCGGTATTGACGGCTTTCTGGAGCTTATAGACCAGCGGCAGTTGCCTGCTGAACTTGTTAAGCTACAGTGCCGGGATATTGAGCAGCTTTTCGATGCGATAGAGACACTTGCCGTTCGAGGCGCCCCAGCCATAGGGGTTTCAGCAGCTTACGGACTTGTTTTAGCTATGCAAAAGCTTAACCCTGCTGATGGTCTGGAGCAGGGACTTAAAGTTTTGGCTGAGTCTGTTGAGTATTTGGCATCATCACGTCCGACGGCGGTAAATTTATTCTGGGCGCTGGAGCGGATTTGTCAAAATGCCAAGGATTTCGCTACCCGGCAGCCGGAAGCAACAGTGCAAGAATTGCGCGAAACTGTTTTAGCTGAGGCGAATGCCATTTGTCAGGAAGACGTGGATATGTGCCGGCGGATTGGCCAGAACGGGGAGAGGTTTATTCAAGAAGGCGCTGGTATTTTGACGCATTGCAACGCCGGTGCGCTTGCGACTGCGGGACAGGGAACGGCCTTGTCGGTGATGTTTGAGGCACATAAAAATGGAAAGAAGTTCAGGGTTTACGCGGATGAGACCCGTCCATTGCTGCAGGGCGCCCGGCTAACAGCCTGGGAACTGAAGCAGGCGGGAATTGACGTTACAGTGATTTGCGACAATATGGCCGGGTGGCTGATGAAGCAGGGCAAGGTCGATGCGGTCATAACTGGCGCCGACCGAATCGCGGCAAATGGTGATACGGCAAATAAGATTGGTACTTACAGCCTGAGCATTCTTGCCAGAGAACACGGCATACCATTTTATATTGCGGCGCCGTCAAGCACGTTCGATTTGAGTATAAAAAGCGGAGCTGAGATACCTATTGAACAAAGGTCGGCTGACGAAGTGGCATTCCTTGGCGATAGAAAGACCGCACCGGAAGGAATTGACATTTACAATCCGGCTTTTGATGTTACAGAGGCGCGGGATATTGCCGCTATCATTACCGAAAGAGGAGTAATTGAAAACCCCAACACTGGCAGCATATCCAGACATTTGAGTTGATGTTCAATAAAGCAATCCTGTAGGAAGCCGCCTAATAACTAATCGATTGTTAATCTACGGCGACGACTTCTTTGACCTCAGGGACCTTTTCTTTGAGCATTCTTTCGATTCCCATTTTCATTGTCATGGTAGCCCCGGGGCAGCCCTGGCAGGCCCCCTGCAGACGAACCTTGACGGTGTTGTCCTGGTCTATTCCGACCAGCTCAACATCGCCGCCGTGGCTTTGCAGACTCTCCCGAATGGCCTCGATTGTGTCTTTGACCTTTTCTTCCATAGTCTTTTCGGTGTTAGCTTCGCTGCAACCGCAATTTTCACACATAAGAAATCTCCTACTTATAGTTCATAGTTCGTAGTTCATAGTTTATCGATGATGAACGTGTGCATTTTATCGGAAATCCAGGCTTTTGGCCAGCTTTTTTTGTATTGAAATAGGTTCGACAAGCTCACTACAGGTTGGGTTTGTTTTGGGTTTGTTTTTTTGGGGCCTGAGGGTGGTTCATTTTCATAATCCTTTTGTAAAAAAGCGTTTGTGTTCATTTTGGGTTTTTCGGGAATTGGGTTTGTTTTTTCGGACTTCGAAATCATCTTTTTTTCTGTAATCCTTTGTTATAGTTAAGTTTACATTCATTTTGGCTCTTTTTAAATTGGGTTTGATTGGGTTTGAATTGGGTTTGTTTTTTTGCCCCGCCAGCGGGATAAAATTTTTATAATTCCTTGTTGAATAGAAGTTTAAGTTCATTTGCAATCCGCCTACGGCGGACAAGATTGGGTTTGTTTTGCATAAAAAGTAGGTGATTTGTAGAGGGTTCTCGACAGATGTAGAGGGGCGAGAGAGTGAAGAGTGAGCTAAAGTAAAATAAAGTGAACTAAAGTGCCTAAAGTGACTAAAGTGAGCTAAAGTTGGATTCCCGATGCTTGTAAATGGTTCATAGTTCATGGTTCATGGTTCATTGGTTAATTGGCTGGGCCTTCTGGCCGTGCCGGGCTGAGGCGAAAAAAGTAGCCCCTCTATAATTAGAGCTGCCTGCATTTTTGATGCGAAAAAAGTCCTCGATTCTCGATTCGGGATTCTCGTAACCCGATGCCGGCAAGGCAGTTAAAAAATTTTTGAAAAATTTGATTTTTGCTCTGAGGTATCAGCGTTTTTGGTTGAAAGCTGACGGAAAATATTACCTATCTTAACGCCACGGATTGCACAGATTAGCACGGATTTATCAAGTGAGATGCCGGCTGCGGATACCAGTCGCTTTTTTTTATTTGCGTCCAAAATCCCCCGACCCTACCTCAGATACCCTTCGGCTTGAATTTGGCCATTGTAGAAAGATAAAACACCTCTCACGGCCGTCCTACACAAAATCCTGAGCTGGTCTAATAGGACTTTTCTTGGTTTATTCGCTGTTCCTAAAAAAATCATACATGGGATTTTTCTCTTGACACTTTTATCTAAGCCAGATACATTTTCGTTAAAGGACGAGTCTCGGCTTGCAACGACAGTTGCGGCCGGTGACTCGCCCCAAGAATCACCCCGCGAGGGGCTTCGTGGCCCTTTCTCGGGCAAGAACGACGGTGGAACTGGCAGCCCCGGGCATCCGGGAGAATCGAGGTGGTAGATCATGGCCCCAAAAACCCCAAACACCCCGCCCCCCGGCCCCGGCCGCTTGCCCATGCGGAATCAAGTTTCCTATCAGTAGGAGAAAGGAGTACGCGATGTCACGCCAACGCAACACCCAGGCGCCGGAGCCGTCGGACATGACGCGGCAGGAGTTCCTCCGGATCACAGCGAAGACGGTACTCAAAACAGCCCGCTACGTCGGATACGCCATCGTGCTTGGCGCCGCAACTGGCTGCGCTCCCTGTGAGAAGGCCTGCACCTTTTGCACTGCAGGCAGTTGCACTGGATGCGTCAGTTGCACATCCGGGTGTCTTGCATACACATTCTGACGGATCAGGTACTGATAGGCTACACCCTGGCTCGGCGTTCTCAGGAACGAGCCACCGTGAGCCCACGTCGGCGGAACAACGTTCGGCGTGGCCACAGGTTGTGGTCGGCACTCGTCGACAGGCCGATGTTCCGTTGCCCGACGCGCGGTCGTGAGGACAACGATCGCTCAAGCTGGCCATTGCACATGCCCTGGCTCGACACGTCAAGGAGAACGATGACGAAAACGTATGAAAACCGATGGCTTGCCCGTCAAGGTGAGCGCAGACCGTCTTCCCGGCGCCGCGCCGAATGGGATCGGCGCAGCGACAGACAGGCGATACCCCATGGGTGACGACGGCTGTCTTTCAGCCCTGCGAACTGCCCGCCCCTCCGGGAACGCCCGGCGGCCCAAACAGGACCAGCTTCTTGAGAGGAAGGAAGTCTGATGCCAGTAGTACCCGACCGAATCGTCGTGAATCCTGATCTGCTCTCGCTCCGTAGGGGGCGCAAGCTGGTGCTCTACGGCTCGCCTCCGCCGCTTTACTTCGCCAAGGGAGGCGCGCTGGTCAGCCGCGTGATCGAAGGGGCTCGCGCGGTGCGGTCCGACCGGGCCTTGCGGGATAGGTACCCGCGAGACGGGGCGCTTATCGAGGCGCTCATCTCGCACGATATCCTCATGCACGGCGCTGTTCGGGGTCGAGGACGACAGACGACACAGGAACTCCCAGGTCGCGAGTATACCCGCGAGATCGCCCTGTACCTCCTGGTGTCCCAGAGCTGCAACCTGAACTGCGTGTATTGTCTCGGTGGGAACCCGCGGTACATGACCCGCCAGACGATGTCGCCAGCCACCGCAAAGGCGGCGATCGATCGAGCCGTGGAGGCGTTACCGCCTCGCGGCAAGCTCGGCGTGTGCTTCTTCGGCGGCGAGCCGCTGCTCAATTGGCCCCTTATCCAGGAAACGGTTCGCGCCTGCTCTCGGTCCCCCGTCCTCCAGGACAAGGAGATCGAACTGGACTTCGGGATCACGACCAACTTGACCTTCCTCCCCAGGGGCATCGCAACCTGGGCGCGCAAACACCGCGTGAGATTCCTTGTGGACGTTGATGGCCGCCGAGAGGACAATGACCTCACCCGGTGCTACAGGGATGGTCGCAGTTCGTATGACGATGTGTGCGCGAGCATCAGGACACTGGTCGGTCGCGGGATCCAACCGTCCCTTCGAGTCACGGTTACCTCCCACAACGTCGGCCGCCTGCGCAGGATCCTCGACCATCACTTGGGCCTTGGAGCGCAATCTGTGGCGTTCGCCGCGGTGAGTCCGTATCGCTCGTACGGGAAGCTGAATCCTGAGGCCATGTATCCTGACCCCGCCGCCTACGTTGAGAGCCTGATCGACGCCTACAGGAAGGTAGGCGTCGACTGGTCTGTCGTCTGGCCGATCAACAGCATTTTCCGGCGTGTCCTGAGTGGCCAGACGATGCGCTGGGGCTGCGGCTTGCCTGTGGGTGGCACGCCTTGCGTAGGCGCCGACGGCGTCGTGTATAGCTGCCTCTGGCTGGTCGGCCGTAAGAGGGCACGCGTCGGTTCGCTCTCCGACGAGGCGAATCCATTCGACACGGATGCATACGCGCGTTTCGCCAAGAGGCTCCCCGTGACCCGGCTGAAAGAATGTAGGGGATGCCAATGGCAGAGGTTCTGCGGCGGCGGATGTCTGGTGCGTCATTTCCATAAGCGGAACGGTCGGGCAGAGCATGCCAGGGCCTTCGAGTACAGCCATGCCCTGATGTGCAGCCTGACCAAGAAGCTCACAGAGTTGGCGCTGTGGCACGTCTGCACCGAGAGCGTGACCAGGCTGGAAGAGGCCGGCGACGACTGGATTGGCCCAGGCTTTGCTCGGGGCCCGTGCAGCGACCCGCCTCATTGACGGGAGACCAGCGTCTGCCCCCACGTCGTGTGTGCCGGCCCCCGCTTTGGCAAGTGAACGTGGACGATCGGGCGGTTGTCCCCCCCTGCATTCGTCGAGATGGCCGAGGAAACCGGCGCGCCGGGATTTTCTTTAGCCTATAACCTGATAAAGATCGACACCAAAGTAGTGAGTCATTCGCACCCCACGGCACAGAAAAATTAGTGCGAAGTATCGCACCATACAGGGAAATCTGTGAGTTGATGTCAAGCGCGAGTTTTGGGATTTGGGCGAAAATTACCTCGCTGGTGAAGGACGGCATCTGGATTCCCGCTCCTTCGACCCATTCGGCCATGCGCAGGGCAGGCTCCGCTCAGGGTGAAGGGGATTAGAGAATTAGTGAATTAGTTGATGAGAGAATTAGAGATTAGGGTATCGGAATATCAGGAAATCAGGGTGTAGGAGATCAGTATAGCAGGATGTCAGGATTATGGTGAATTAGAGAATTAGTGATTAAGAGCATTACTCTTGTATTT
>JAUXAB010000073.1 GCA_030615025.1 Phycisphaerae bacterium
CGGCGGAGGCAATTATGCCGGATACTTCTACGGCAACGTGCGTGTCTCTGGAACCCTCACTAAGAGCAGCGGCTCCTTCAAGATCGACCATCCGCTTGACCCGGAGAACAAGTATCTTTCTCACTCGTTTGTCGAGTCGCCCGATATGATGAACGTCTATAACGGTAACGCTGCGCTCGATGAAAATGGCGAAGCTTGCGTCCAGCTTCCTGAGTATTTCGAAGCCTTGAACCGGGATTTCCGTTATCAGCTAACAGCCATTGGTGCGCCGGCACCGAATCTTTATATTGCTGAAAAGATTTCTGACAACCGTTTTAAGATTGCCGGCGGCAAACCCAGTATGGAAGTTTCCTGGCAGGTCACGGGCGTCAGGCATGACCCCTACGCTGTTGCACATCGGGTACAGGTTGAGGAAGAAAAGAATAATGAAGAGCGTGGCTACTATCTGAATCCGATGGCTTACGGCTTGCCGGAGGAAAAAGGTATAGAAAGCGTGCGTAACCCGCGAGTTTCCGAAATTCGCCAAGTAGCGAAAAACGAGAGCAGATAACGGTGCGCACAGTGTGCACCGTCAAATATTAACATTTTTTCAAAGGAGAAAAAAATGAAAACGGCAAAAATGTTAGCAATTGTGGTTCTGGCTATGGGCCTGATGGTCTGGCCGGTGGAGGTCAGCGAGGCAGAGCAGATGGGCACGGCCTGGACCTACCAGGGCCGGCTGATAGATGCCAACAAGCCGGCGGACGGGGAGTATAACTTCCAGTTCAAGCTCTTCGATGACCCCTGGACAGGCAGCCTGATAGCCGGCCCCGTCTACGAACCAAGTCTCAATGTCATCGACGGCTACTTTACGGTTGAACTGGATTTCGGCAGCGACGTGTTCGACGGCAATGAAGTGTGGCTGGAGACCACGGTTGCACATGGTGACGGCAGCGACCCCTGTACGCTGAGGCCGCGCCAGGAGATCACGCCGACACCTTACGCACTGCAAACCCGCGGCATATTTGTAGACGACGTCCCCTACATTGATTACCCCAACACCTGGACAGCTAAAGAATCGAATAGATGGTGGCAGTCAGTAGCGATGTCGGCAGATGTGACAAAACAAACTGCCGTTGTTAATGACGGACAGATCTATATTTCAACGAACTCGGGCAATACCTGGACAGCTAAAGAATCGAATAGAAACTGGTCGTCAGTAGCGATGTCGGCAGATGGGACAAAACAAACTGCCGTTGTTTATGGTGGACAGATTTATGTTTCAACGGACTCAGGCAATACCTGGACAGCTAAAGAATCGAATAGAGGCTGGCACTCAGTAGCGATGTCGGCAGATGGGACAAAACAAACTGCCGTTGTTTATGGTGGACAGATCTATGTTTCAACGGACTCGGGCAATACCTGGACAGCTAAAGAATCGAATAGAGGGTGGTGGTCAGTAGCGATGTCGGCGGATGGGACAAAACAAACTGCCGTTGCTTTTAACGGACAGATTTATGTTTCAACGGACTCGGGCAATACCTGGACAGCTAAAGAATCGAATAGAGGGTGGCTGTCAGTAGCGATGTCGACGGATGGGACAGAACAAACCGCCGTTGTTAATAACGGACAGATCTATGTTTCAACGGACTCGGGCAATACCTGGACAGCTAAAGAATCGAATAGATACTGGCGGTCAGTAGCGATGTCGGCAGATGGGACAAAACAAACTGCGGTTGCTTATAACGGACAGATCTACGTTTGTTCGGCGGATGTTGGTTTTGATTACAAAGTCGGCATCGGGACGACGAATCCCCAAGGCGAGCTGGACGTGAACGGCTCGATATACCAGAGAGGAAGTGAGTTGTACGCGGATTATGTCTTTGAGCCGGACTATGAGTTAGAGTCGATAGACAAACATTCAGAATTTATGTGGCAGAACAAGCATCTGGCGGCGATTCCAAAGACAAAGGTTGATGAAAACGGCCAGGAAATTATTGAAGTTGGAGCCCATCGCAGGGGCATTGTTGAAGAATTAGAAAAGGCACACATCTATATTGAGCAGCTCCACAAACAGAACAAGGCATTGGAGACAAGGCTGGTTAAATTAGAAGCGATGGTTGCCCGGCTGAATGTTTCACAGAAGGGAGGAATAGAATGAAAGTCAGGTGGATTCTATTATTTGCTTTATTCTTTATAGTTGCAACAGCGTTCGGCGATTACGACATCATCTGGAGCACAATTGATGGCGGCGGTGGGAGAAGCACCGGCGGGCCTTATGTCCTTACCGGCACTATTGGTCAGCCGGATGCGGCCTGGAGCAGTGGCGGCAATTATGAGCTGTTAGGCGGCTTCTGGCCGGGTGGGCCATTGTGTTTTGTTAACTTTGAGCACTTTGCACGATTCGCAGAACACTGGCTGGATGAGGACTGCAGCGAGTTAAATAATTGGTGTGATGGAGCTGACCTTGAGCCAGACGGCGACGTTGACTTTGGCGACTTAAAGCGGTTTGTAGATGAATGGCTCTATTCCTGCCCGCATGATTGGGCGTTGAGGTGAGGCCAAATAACCCCCGGCGGAGCCGGGGGCTAAACATAATTGAGATTGCCGCGCATCGCTTCGCGATGCTCGCAATGACAATTTTCAAATGAATGGCTCTGCTACTGCCCGGCGGGCTGGCCGTTGAAATAACAGAAGACAGAGGACAGATGACAGACGACGGATGACAGACGACAGATGACAGATGACGGATAACAGGTGGCGGACTATGGGCGATGGCGATAGCGGATAGTACATAGAATTTAGAATTGTGCTATTGAGATTCTTGGCCCAACCCACTGGGGTTTCTGGGCTACAAGTCTGTACTGACACTTCTTGCAGCCGGCAAAAAAGTTTTGCTGGACTCTCGTCAGGTTTTCGTATAAGATTCTTTTCTTAATGAAGTTATCGCAGAGCAATTTTAGAAAGGAAGGTGTAACTATGAAAAGCTGTTCAAGAAAATTGATTGTTTTGGTGATGGGAGCATCGCTTCTTGCCGTCGTTAGCTGTACGAGCGCAAGTGCGAAAGTTGGCGGCAGCGGCTGGAAGAATCTCTTCGATGGCACGACGCTCAATGGATGGGAGGTCCGCGGCGGCTTCGCCAGGTACCACGTGGAGAACCGCGAGATTGTCGGCACGACTGTTGTGGGCAGTCCAAATACGTTCCTCTGTACTAAAAGGGAGTATGGTGATTTTGTTCTTGAATTCGAGGTAAAATGCGACCCACGGCTCAATTCCGGCGTCCAGATTCGCAGCCACGTTTACAAAAAAGATACGACGCTGGAAGTGTGGAGGCGCGATAAAAAGGTCAAGGCAGTCCATAAGGCGGGGCACGTTTACGGATACCAGGTCGAGATATCCAGCGAGCGGACCGGCAGCAGCGGCGGCGTCTGGGACGAAGCGCGAAAAAGCATGTGGTTGTATGATGTGAAGAGTGATCCGGCTGCCAGAGGCGCCTTCAAGGACAATCAGTGGAACAAGTTTCGCATAGCCTGCATCGGCGATTCTATCAAGACCTGGGTCAACGGGGTGCCGTGCACCGATTTGAGGGACCCTGTCGACCAGGTCGGCTTCATCGGCCTGCAGGTGCACAGCGTAAGGAGTGAAAAACCTCTGGAGGTACGCTGGCGAAACATCCGCATCAAAGACTTAGGCCGACATGTTTGGAAGCCGCTCTTCGATGGAAAGTCTCTTAGGGGCTGGCATACACTTCCCGGAGGCAAGTGGCAGGTGCGTGACGGTATCATTGACGGCTCCAGCGCCATCAGCGAGAATCGGCACGGTTTGCTGGTAAGCGACAAGAGCTATAGCGATTTCACCGTCCGACTGAAGTTCAAGGCACTGAAGGGTAACAGTGGCTTATACTTTCGCGCCGACGAGGTGGGCAGCGGAGTCGGAGTTCACGGCTTCCAGGCGGAGATCGATGCGAGCAAGGATGTGGGCGGACTCTATGAGACCGGCGGCAGGGCCTGGGTAGTCCAGCCCACCGCCGAAGATGTGGCCAGGTGGTTCAAGCCGCAGGAGTGGAACGAGATGACGGTCTCTGCTCACGGCGGGCGCATCGTAGTGCATGTCAACAGCCTAAAGACGGCGGAATTGAAAAATGATAAGGGCCGTCTCAAAGGCCATCTGGCGCTTCAACTGCACGGCGGACAGGACATGCACGTGATGTTCAAGGACATCGAAATGCTGCTGCCACAGAAGAAATGAGAGAAAGATATGAGGCAGACTGAAACCATAGTCTATTTAAATTCGATTTTATGAAAGTTATAGTTGCGGAAAAATGCGGTTTTTGTCACGGCGTTAGAAACGCTATCAGTATTGCCGAAAAAATACTGGCACAGGAACAGGAAGATGATGTTTACAGTCTCGGTCCCATCATTCATAACAAGGACAGCTGTGAGCGGCTGGCAAAAGCCGGACTGAAAACTGTAAATAAAGTGGACCAAATTCAGTCGGGGACGGTTCTTATACGTTCTCACGGCGCTGCCCCTGTGCAGATAGCCAAGCTTAAAGAGAAGGGGCTTAATATTGTTGATGCCACTTGCGTACTGGTTAAAAGGGTACAGCACATAGCCGAGGAGTTTGGGAGGGATGGTTATAAAGTCGTAATTATTGGTGACGAAAATCATCCTGAGGTCCAGGCGGTTGTCGGCTGCGCCAAAGATGCTGTTGTCATTGCTGACGAGTCGGATTTGGATAAACTGGCTAAAAATGACAAGTTGGGGATTGTTTGTCAAACCACACAAAGCCCGGAGCACTTTGGCAGGATGCTTGGTGCGATAGGGCGGGGCAGCTTCAAGGAATTGAAAGTAATCAATACCTTGTGTGAAGAGGCGATAAAAAGACAGCAGTCCGCTGTGGAATTATGCAGACAGGTGGATATAATGTTTGTTCTCGGTGGTCTGGAAAGTGCCAATACGCGCAGACTGGCGGAGCTTTGCAAAAAAGTAAACAAGCAAACGTTTCATTTGCAAAATTGGAATGGACTTGATAAAAGGATACTTTTCGGTAAAAATATAGCCGGCGTTACAGCAGGGGCCTCGACACCTGAATGGATAATTGCCGAGTTTGCAGGAAATCTGAAAGCTTTTGATACCGCCAGAGGATAGAAAAAGCTAAATGCCGTACGCTGAACGGTAAAGAAAACAATAATGTAATTTGCGTTTGCTGCGTGGGCGAATGCGTTTTTATAAATGATTAACCAAAAATTTAAATTTGTGTCCCGCACCAATTGAGCTTAGGCTCACCCCGTGAGTTAGCCGTTTCTCTTACGGGGCTCACACCTAATTGGTGCGGGATTGCACAAGAGCCTCTTGGCGTAAATGTGGGGCGCCAATAGGTTGAGGTTTCCATTTCGGCCGCTCTTAGGCGGGTCGCAAAATAGGAGCCGCGAAAAAATGCAGACTCCACAGCGGGATTTCGGTTTATGGTAGATAGAAATATAGTTCGCAAATTGGATTTGTCAGAAGAGAAGCTTGACCAGCAGGTCGGCGAGATGTTCAGTGAGGAAGAAAATGAATTTTTGGAAGAAGCTCTCCGTGCAAAGGTGGATTCACGTCTGCCGGGAACTATTCTTAAAGGGACAATCGTATCGCACATAGGCAATGATGTTATCGTCGAGGTGGGCCTGAAAAGCGAAGGGATTGTCGATGCCAGTGAATTTGAGGGCGCCGACGAGATAACGCTGGGCAGAGAGATCGAAGTTCTTCTCGAAGATACCGACTCGGAAGGCGGGCTTGTCCTGCTCTCGAAGCTCAAGGCCGACCGCATCAGAGGATGGGAAACGATTATCAATACGAAAAAGAAAGGCGATGACGTTACCGGCAAGGTTATAAGGCGTATCAAGGGCGGCTTGCTTGTCGATATCGGTGTTCCGGTGTTTCTGCCGGCCTCGCAGGTTGATATCAGAAAGCCGGGCGATATCAGCAGATTCATCGGCAAGGAAGTGCAATGCAAAATTCTCAAGATTGACATTGAAGCAAAGAACATTGTCATATCGAGGCGCAAACTTATCGAAGATGAACGACAGAGCAGTAAGGAAAAGATTCTGGCCGAAATCGAGGTCGGGCAATTGCGAAAAGGCGTTATCAAAAACATCGCCGACTTCGGGGTCTTCGTCGATTTGGGTGGGCTCGATGGTCTGCTGCATATATCCGATTTGACCTGGGGAAGAATATCACATCCATCGCAAGTTGTTGAGCTTGACCAGGAGCTCGAATGCATTGTCATCGGGGTCGATAAAGAGCATGAAAAAATTTCCCTTGGTCTGAAGCAGAAAACCGCCAGTCCCTGGGAGAATGTCGAAGAGAATTATCCTATCGGAGCCAGAGTGAAGGGAAAGGTCGTAAATGTGATGGGCTACGGCGTGTTTATACGACTTGAAGATGGCATTGAAGGACTGGTGCATATTAGCGAGATGAGCTGGACCAGGCGTCTGGCACATCCTGGGGAGATGCTTAATCTCGGCGATGAAGTAGACGTCGTTGTGTTGAACGTGAACAAGGAAAAACAAGAAATCTCGCTGGGCATCAAGCAGACCGAAATCAACCCCTGGACGATAGCTTCTCAGAAGTATCCGCCCGGTACGATTGTTACAGCGAAGGTACGCAGTTTGACCAATTTTGGCGCATTTGTAGAGGTGGAGCCGGGCCTTGATGGGATGATACACATCTCAGATTTAAGCTGGACGAAGAAATATAACCATCCCGGCGAGGCACTAAAAAAGGGTCAGGAGGTAAAATGCGTTGTTCTCGAAGTCAATGAAGAAAAACAAAGGATTAGCCTGGGCATAAAGCAGATGACCGAAGACCCCTGGGCTCGTGCTATTCTGGAAAAATATATTCCGGGACACATTATTAAAGGCAAAATAGCAAAGGTTACTAATTTTGGGGCGTTTGTTGAGCTTGAGCCGGACCTGGAGGGGCTGCTGCACATTTCCGAACTTGCCGACCACAAGATTGATAAGCCTCAGGATGTTGTTAAGCAGGGTGACGAAGTTGAAGTTAAGATTCTAAGGGTCGACAATGAGTCACGTAAAATCGGATTGAGTTTACGAAGGGTTCAGTGGGCCGCTGAAGAACAGGCAGCCGAGGCCGTCCTCCGGAAGGAGTCCCAAGGACAGCGGGCAAGGCCGGTAGGTGTTCAGACCGTTGTTTCTGATACCGATATGGACCAGATTGCAAAACCGCAGGACGAGGCCGCCGAATCCGAAGAAGCTCAGGCTCCGCCCGGGCCGGGTGAGCAAGAGGCCGAACCGGTTGAAGCTGAAGCCGGCGATGCCGCAGCCGGTGATACCGGAGAGCCGCAAGTATCGCCAGAGTCTGAACAAACCGAGGCCGAACCGGTTGAAGCTGAAGCCGGCGATGCCGAAGCCGGTGATACCGGAGAGCCGCAAGTATCACCAGAGTCTGAACAAACCGAGGCCGAACCGGTTGAAGCTGAAGCCGGCGATGCCGTAGCCGGTGATACCGGAGAGCCGCAAGTATCGCCAGAGTCTGAACAAACCGAGGCCGAACCGGTTGAAGCTGAAGCCGGCGATGCCGCAGAGGCGAAGGTTTCAGAGGAGTCTAAACAGGACCAAACCGACCAGCCTCAAGACAATGAAAGTGCAGATTCCGGCAGCGAAGCCAGCGGCGATAGTAGCCCGGAGCAGGAGACCGAGACTGATACAAAATAACTAACCTGAACCCTATTTAGAGATCCCACAAAAAGCAAAACTTCTTAACGGCTGTTGTTTTTGATGGTTTTTCGTCCGGCTGTTCTGTTCTCGCTTTAGCTGTCCCCGACGGGTAGATTGTGGATTCTTTAATAACACTATTTTCGACGGCTGCTTAGCTTTTCTTCGATTTCTTTCATCGTCTCTTCTTTAGATTTGAGATAGTTCTGCTTTATTGCAGGGACAATGGCGCAGAAAGCTGGGCTAATGGGGTTGGTTCAAATAAGCCGATATCTATAAAGGACGCCCGCAAACATAACCGTAATTATTGATAACGCCTTGGATGCAGGATACAATGGCTGCGATTATAAATATGCGATTATGGATAAATAACTAAACCGTGTCATAATTTGGAGGTTCATAGCTATGTTAATTTGGGTTTTCAGAGCCATCTTCGTTGTCGTTCTTCTGGCGGTTCTGTTCGCCAATGTCAGTTCTCCCAAGATTTCGGGGGCGGAGGATCAGATCAATTTCTGGGCAGTATTCTACTGCGCTTTGGGGATGACGGTGTTCGTTCTTCTGCTTGATATTTTTACGCCGAAGAAAAAAATTAGTGCTCTGGCAGGCGTGTTTTTTGGCCTGTTGGTTGGGATGCTTATCAGTGTAGCGCTGGCACCTGCTGTAGATATGATAACGGAATCATACGGCATCGAATTAATTGACGAGGCGGTCAGGGCAATCAAGTGGATACTGGGAATATGTATATGTTTTCTTGTCATCAGTATCGTGATACGGACCAAGGACGATGTGCGTTTCGTGGTTCCCTATGTTGAATTTGCCAAGCAGACCAAAGGTGCCCGGCCCTTGGTCCTGGATACCTCGGCAATCATTGACGGGCGGGTTGCAGACCTGTGTGAGAGTAAGTTGTTCGACGCTCCGGTCGTTGTTCCGCGTTTTGTTCTCAGTGAGCTGCAGCTGATAGCGGATTCGGCTGACAAGCTCAAGCGCACCCGCGGCAGAAGGGGACTTGATATACTAAATGAGATGCAGTCGAACTCTGTAATTGATGTGGAGATTGATGACACTGTGATCCCGGAGGTCGAGGAGGTCAAAGGCGTCGACCAGAAGCTGATGATGTTTACCAAGAGCCGCGACGGGCGCCTGGCAACGACGGACTATAACCTTACCAAGGTTGCACAAGTGCGTGAGGTTGATGTGGTGAATATCAATGATTTGGCCAGTTTACTAAAGACGGTTGCTTTGCCGGGTGAAACTATGGAAGTTAAAATCATAAAGGCCGGCGAAGAGGCCGAGCAGGGTATCGGGTATCTGGCCGACGGGACGATGGTTGTTGTCGAGGGGGCCCGCGACAAGATTGGGCGGGAATTGGCCATTAGCATAACCAGCTCGCTTCAGACTTCGGCCGGCAAGATGATCTTCGGCAAGTTCGAAAAGTTCGTGGCAAGAAAGGACAGCAGCAAATAGCAGACATCATAGAGGCCTGCCGTCGCGACGCCTCAGAGAGCAATCCCGCACCTATTAGGCGTGAGCCCCGTAAGACCAACGGCTAACTTACGGGGTGAGCCTAAGCTCAATAGGTGCGGGATTTCGACTTCAACAGGCATTTCACAAACAGTGCGATAGCTGATATATGGCCCAGAGCAAATACCGGCCAATAGAAATGGGATTGAAAGTTGGGCTCGGTGATATGCCGGCCGGCAATGCAAAAAGAGACAACGACGACAACGGCGGCAGCGATAAAGCCAAGCCACTCTATCCGGCTTGCTCTAATGGGCCTGGCGCAGGAGTCGCGATAGAGTATCACTATGGCAAACAGGACCAATGTAATTGAGACAAGCACCGGCGCCAGAAGAGGGCCGGCCCAGGTGATTGGTATTAGAAAGAGTATGTCCCAATCCATAATTGAGACGGGCCAGCCGATGAGCACCTTGAGCCAGATATAATAGAAAATGTCCCAGACCGCGAAGATGGTCAAAAAATAAGCGAACCGCTGCTGAAGATTTCGCCCGAACAGCCAGGCGCCCGTAAGGATCAGGACTATCGTAGCAGCTTCTCTGCCGATTTCAGTTAGTAGAAGCCGTTCCCATAGTGGGGTCATGCCGAAGCTTGTTAGGGGGAAGGTAAAGCCGTCAGGATGGAAGATAGTTCGCAGGTACACGACAACAGCGGATTCAATATATGCAAAGGCGATGCTGAAGATGACAGCGATGACAAATCGTGTCAGTGTCGTTTTCAGCAGCTCTGACCTATCCGGCAATTTCTCGTGTGTGCACATAGGGTTATAGTTTTTTCAATTCCTTCATTAGTGCTGGAATGATTTTGCTTTCAGGTACTGTTGAGATTTTTCGGCCTTTGCGGTAGATGTATGCTTTGTTCTTTGCGGCGCAGACAGCTAAGTCGGCGTCGGCGGCTTCGCCGGGGCCGTTGACCACGCAGCCCATCACGGCGACACGCACCGGCTTATCAATAGCGCGTATGGCCTTTTCAACTCGCCGGGCCAGCTTGATTACGTCAATCTCGGCCCGGGCGCACGTCGGGCAGACTATCAGCTCCGGCCTCGTGCGTTCGTAAAGGCCGAGCGCGATTAGAATCTGTTTTGCAATTTCGGTTTCCACAATGGGGTGAGCCGCGGCACTTACTCTTATTGTGTCACCTATACCTTCCGCCAGCAGTGTCCCCAGGGCAATAGCTGAAGGTATCTGCGCATCTTCGGGCAGCCCTGCGTGGGTCAGACCGAGGTGGATTGGATAGTCGAAAGTCTCGGCAAGGCTGCGGTTAATTTCGATGCTTCGCAGCACATCGCTGCTTTTTGCACTGAGGACCAGCTTCTCGAAATTGCGATTTTCGAAGAGCCGGACGTATCTTTTCATCTCCTTCAGCATCAAAGCCGTGCGTTTTTCGATGGGGACATCTTGCTTTTTGAGGTCTCTGATGCTTGCTTCATTGACGCCGATGCGGACAGCGGTCTTGTGCATCTTAGCTGCATCTATTATTCGATGGATACTTTCTCGATTTTTTATGTTGCCGGGGTTCAGTCTTACTTTACCAGCCCCGGCCTCTATCGCTTCAATGGCCCGTCTGGGGCTGAAGTGAACGTCGGCGATTAGCGGGACTTTTACTTTCTCGACGATTTTTGCAAAGGCAGCGGTATCGGCACGCGTGGGAACGGCAATTCTCACCAACCGGCAGCCGGCCCGGACAAGCTGATTTACCTGCTTCACGCACCGGCCAATATCGACTGTCGGCACCTTCGTCATCGACTGGATAACAACCGGCGCAGAAGAACCGATTTTAACCTGCGCGACCTTAATGGTTTTCGTTCTTCTTCTTTTAATCACGCCAAAATTGTAGCTTGTTTTAGACTGGCGAGCAAACTAAAATACCACCAGGTTGTAAAGCCGGCCTGAGACCGGTTGTTGCGATTTTGCTGAGCCATTTACAGAAAAAACTATATCAATCAAAAGGACGAGTTCCATGTGGCTCGTAATGCTTCTTCTACTCTCTGTCGTTTTCATTATCGTTGCGACAACTAAGCTGAAATTGCACCCGTTCCTTGCGCTGCTCATCTCCGCCTTCGGGTACGGGGTCTTTTGCGGGAAGATGTCACTTGCCGAAGTTGTCAAATCGGTAAATTCAGGCTTCGGCGGCACCATCGGCTACATCGGTATCGTAATTCTGTCCGGCTCGGTCATCGGCACATTCCTTGAGAAGTCCGGTGGCGCATTTAAGCTGGCCGAGAGCACACTCAAACTCGTGGGCCGGAAGAATGTGCCTCTGGCCATGAGCATAATCGGATATATTGTGAGCATTCCTGTATTTTGCGACTCCGGCTTTGTTATCCTTTCGGCATTGTGCAGGGGGCTGTCGCGCAAGGCGAAGATATCATTAGCGACAAGTGCGGTGGCGCTCAGCCTCGGTCTCTACGCGACCCATACAATGGTCCCACCGACACCCGGGCCTATCGCGGCGGCGGGACTGCTCAAGGCCGACCTTGGACTGGTAATCCTGTGGGGGCTGTTGGTAAGTCTTATCGCACTTACGGCCGGCTGGTTGTTTGCCGTAAAGTTTGCGGGCAGGGTATATATTAACCCCGAATCGGAATCCGAGGAATCCAGTCCGGAAGAACTTGCCGCCCAGGGCCCTTCGGCCATCAAGTCGGTCATTCCCATCCTCCTGCCTATCGTGTTGATTGTGTTGAGGTCAGTTTGTAATCTCGATGCCCAACCATTCGGCGTGGGAAAAACAGCAGTCTTCATCAGCTTTATCGGACAGCCGGTAGTCGCGCTGCTCGTGGGCGTTTTCTTTGCCTTGCTGCTGCCGAAAAAACTGACCACCGAGATGCTTTCAGCTTCGGGGTGGGTTGGCCAGGCAGTCGTTGCCGCGGCAACTATCATTATCATCACCGGCTGTGGTGGCGCTTTTGGCAGGGTGTTGCAGAACTCAGGAATATCCGACGTTGTGAAAGGACATCTCGGCGAAAGCGCAGGCCTTAGCATATGGCTGCCTTTCATCATCGCCGCGGCCCTCAAAACGGCCCAGGGCTCGTCAACGGTGGCCATCATCGCGACCGCCGGTATCGTGGGACCGCTGCTTGGAGCACTTGGCCTCGAGGCCCCGACGGCCAGAGCATTGGCTGTGGTGGCAATAGGCGCCGGCTCGATGGTAGTCAGCCATGCGAATGACAGTTATTTCTGGGTGGTCACAGGCCTTTCTAAAATGAGCGTTAAGGATGGGTATAAACTGCAAACCCTCGGGACTCTCGTGGAAGGCGGTGTTGCGGCCATTGCATTGTGGGTCATCAGCCTGATTGTGCTCTGAAAAAGAAGCCGCCGGTAAGCTGACCCACTCTATTGCATGTTAGCGAAGCTCGAATTGTCTTGTTGGGATTGCCTCTTATGAAAGTAATCATTGCAATGGACTCGTTCAAGGGAACTCTGGCCAGCTATGAAGCGTGTGAAGTTATCGCAGCGGCCATTGCCGAATGCGTGCCGGACGCACGCCTCGTAATAAAACCTATGGCCGATGGAGGTGAAGGCACCGCAAGGGCAATGATTAAAGCAGCTAACGGCCAATGGATTCGGCAAACAGTAATGGGGCCTCTGCCCGATATGCAGGTCGAGGCAGGCTTCGCCTGGTTCGGTGACAGTAAAACAGCTCTTGTCGAAATGGCCTCAGCCAGTGGTCTTGAACTGCTTTCCAAAAAGCAGATGAACCCATTGAAAACGACAACTTACGGGACCGGGCAACTTATCAAAGCCGCATTGGAATACGGGGCGCGCAAAATTCTGTTGGCTGTAGGCGGCAGCGCAACTGTCGATGGCGGAGTCGGCGCCGCAACGGCAATGGGCTTCAAGTTCCTCGATGACGAAGGAAACGCAATTGTGCTTGGCGGAGCAGGCCTCGAACGAATCACAAAAATAGTTAAACCCGTCAACTTCAGTGTTCCGCCGGTAGAGGTCCTTTGCGACGTTGACAATCCTCTCTGTGGCGAGCACGGCGCAGCGAGAGTTTATGCCGGCCAAAAAGGCGCAGGCCCCCGGATGGTAGAACAACTCGAAAACGGCCTTGCGCACCTGGCCGTCCTTGTCCGGAAACATCTCCAACGCGATATCAGCGACATCCCTGGCGCAGGAGCGGCAGGAGGGCTGGCCGCAGGTGCTTTGGCGTTTATGAACGCCACCCTCGTATCCGGTATAGAGACGGTAATGGCCAGCAGTAACCTTCAAGCCGAACTGGGATCGGCCGATTGGATTATTACCGGAGAAGGCTCTTTTGACCGGCAGTCACTGCGAGGAAAAGTCGTCTCCGGGATTGCAGGAATGGCCTTGGAATCACACACTCGCCTGGTCGTCCTTGCGGGCCAGGTCACCGTGCCGCAACAGGAGTATCAGAAGCTTGGAATTATCACCGCCATCGGCTGCCGAACAAATGATATGTCCCTTGACTACGCGATGAAAAACTGCCGTTCCCTGCTTCACCGTCTCGCAAAACAATTTGCAAAAGAACATCTGTCCCGATAAAGCCGGCTCCGTAAAATAGTGGTATGTTGTTTAGCTACTGTTGCGGAAACAGCATTTGTCATTCCTGCACCTGCTTTCGCAGGGGTAACATAGCAAAAAAGGCTTTCCGCAACAGGAACTAATTTATAAATTCTTTGCGACTTCGTATCTTTGCAGCCAATCTTTTTTCTTTACAAAATTGTAGCTTGTTTTAGATTGGTGAGCAAATTAAAATACGCCCGCCGTCTGATTGATGATTGACTATTGATTACTGACTATTGTATGGTTTGTAGTTATGGGCTCGATGCTGGTATCCATTTTTGTCGTATTGTTCGTCGCCTATTGGGGCTTGGGGGTGATACTTTACATTATGCAGCCGACCTTTTTGTACAGCCCCGTGCGGGAGGTTCTCTATACGCCTGGCGAGCTGGGCCTGGATTTTGAAAGTGTGGTTTTCGAGACTGATGACGGTTTAAGATTGAGGGGTTGGTATATCCCGGTGGAGAATTCCGACTTTACGGTTCTATTTTGCCACGGTAATGGAGGGAACATATTTCATCGTTTGGACAGCATAAATATCTTTTACAATCTCGGATTGAGCTGCTTTATCTTCGATTATCGCGGCTACGGAAACAGTGAAGGAAAACCAACTGAAGAGGGGACATATCTCGATGTTATGGCTGCATACAAATGGCTGACCAAAGAAAAAAAGGTATCGCCGGAGGATATTATTATCTTCGGAAGGTCGCTCGGCGGAAGTATCGCCGCGCAATTGGCCCGCAAGGTCGAGGCAAGGTCATTGATTATTGAAAGTGGATTTACATCGTACGTTGACATTGGCAAGAAATTTTACCCTTATATGCTGGTGCGCTGGTTTGCAAGGTTTAGCTACAGGACGATCGATTATGTTAAGGACGTTCGTTGTCCGGTGATGATAATTCACAGCAGAAATGATGAAGTTGTGCCGTTCGAGTTTGGTTTGGAGCTGTACGAAGCGGCGAATGAGCCGAAAGAATTCGTCGAGATTTTCGGCAGTCATAACGATGGTTTTTTGGTATCGATTGAGATTTACAAGAAGGCCTGGACGAAGTGGCTGAAGTTCTTAAAAGAATGTGAAAGCCAGGCCGACCGCCACCGGGCATCTTAGTAAGTTCATAGTTTGTAGCTCATAGTTTTTAGGGTGCTCTTTTCAAAGGTTTGTGGAGGAGATACTTTCATGCAACGAAGTATTATTCTTGCGGCGTGTTTGATACTTATTGTATACGCTCTCAGCGCTTCAGGTAAGCCTGTGGGGGCAAGCCCGTACGTGAAATGGAAGAACGGCCCGTCGCACGACGCCGGTTTTTTCCCCATCGCCGTCTGGCTGCAAAATCCAAATAAGGCCAGGATGTACCGGGAAGCCGGTTTCAACACGTACGTGGGCCTCTGGAAAGGGCCAACGGAAAAACAGCTTGCGGAATTGAAAAAGGCCGGCATGAAGGTCATCTGCCACCAGAACGAAGTAGGCCTTAAGCACATTGACGACCCGACCATTATCGGCTGGATGCACGGTGACGAGCCGGACAACGCCCAGCCGCTGGCAAAAGGCAAGGGCTACGGCCCGCCCATCCCGCCCAAAAGCATCATCGACGATTACCGAAACATTCGCAGCGCCGACCCCACGCGCCCGGTGCTTCTGAACCTCGGACAGGGTGTGGCCTGGGATGGCTGGCACGGTCGCGGCGTCCGCACCAATCATCCCGAGGATTATCCCGAATACGTCAAAGGCTGCGATATTGCCTCCTTCGACATCTACCCCGTTGCTCACCCGAAACCGCAGGTATCGGGCAAGCTCTGGTACGTCGCCACCGGCGTCGAGCGGCTCCTGACTTGGACCAAAGGCGACAAAATCGTATGGAACTGTATTGAATGCACCCGAATCAAGAGTCCGACAGGCAAAGCCACGCCGCAGCAGGTCCGGTGCGAGGTCTGGATGTCCATTATCCACGGCTCGATGGGGCTGATTTACTTCGTCCACGAATGGGAGCCGAGGTTCAATGAATCCGCTCTTTTAAGTGACCCACAGATGCTCTCGGCGGTTACCGCAATCAACCGGCAGATTATTCGTCTTGCACCGGTGTTGAACTCTCCGACGGTCGAGGATGCGGTGAGCGTGTCCTCAGAGAACGAGGATGTCCCTGTCGCGGTTATGACCAGGAGGCACGAGGCCGCGACATATCTTTTTGCTGTGGGGATGCGAAACGGCTGGACAAACGCAACGTTCACCGTGCATGGCCTAGCGGGCGAGAGAAACGTCGAAGTCCTCGGCGAGCCCAGCCCCTCCGAAGTCCTCGGCGAAAATCGAACAATCCTCTCGAAAAATGGCGTTTTCAAAGATACATTCAAGCCCTGGGACGTCCATATTTACCGAATCAGGCGCTTAAGGTCAGGGGCGATACCTTCGGGAGCAGGGGGATGATAAAAATCGCAGAAAAACTTGGTTTGCAGACGGTGAAAATGGGTCAGGGGGATAAAAATCGGGGGAAAACAGTGGTTTATAAGGGCGAATACTTCAGTTTTTGGTCACTTTAGTAGCAAAATGCGTGAAAACAGGCTTCAGATTGTTGAAATTCTATGAAAATTTTGATAGAATTGGGGGAATACATTCTAAAAAGGGGTCCAGCAATCGGTATCGGAAAATAAAGTGATCATGGATAGGGGAGATTTGAAAAAAATCGAAGGGATGGAATGATTCATTCTTGGGTCAAAAAATTTAGAAAGTATGCCGGCTGGGGAATCGCTGCGATATTCCTTGCGATTTGTGTATCTTCACATACATATACCAATCATGAAAGAATACTTACGGACATTGCTCAAGAATCGAAGTTCGATTTTAAACAAAACGATGCTTCAAAGCCGACATCTGTGACCCTTGAACCACTTTTCGCAGCGCCGTTGACGGTGGGGGCTCTGAAAGAGGAGGCGATTGACATTGCCGTGAATCTCACGAAGGATTTCTCCAACAGTGCAGATGCGGTCTTTCTGTTGGGGAACGTGTACAGAAATCAAGGTAACTCCACGATGGCGGTAAAATGCTGGGAAAGGTGCCTGGAACTAAACCCGGACCATGCTGAGGCTTACGATGGCATGGGCTGGGTTGCCTTTCAAAAGGCGGAATATCAGAAAGCCGTGGAGTTGTGGTACAGGGTGTTGGAGATTAATCCCAGGCTGCCAGGTGTTTACGAATCCTTGGCGTGCGCGCTGGTATGCCTTGGCAGGGCGGAAGAAGCCATTATGGCACTTCAGAAAGATATCGAGATATCCGAAAGGCCGATCAATAGCTATTGTCTGCTCGGGAAGCAATATCTCCTGGTGAATGAGTATGAGAAGGCGAAAAAGTGCTACGAGACGGTTATCAGGATGCAACCGGCTCACGTATCTGCTTACTACGGGCTTGCCACCGCGTGCGAGAGGCTTGGGCAAAAGGATAAGTTCAAGGACTACATAGAGAAATTCAAAGAGCTAAAAGCCGAGGAGATGAAAGCCCTGAAGTATCGGGACAGTGCGTTTGACGATTTGGTTTCGCTCCGTCTGAACGTGGCACAAACACATACAAGTATCGGCCAATTTTACTATGTACGTAACAATGCACAAAAGGCCGAGGAGCTTTTGCGAAGGGCGGCAACGCTGGATCCGAAGCACTCAAAATGTCGCATTCTTTTGGCGTCACTGTATCAGCAGGATGGAAGAGCAGCCCAGGCCCTGCAGTTCCATGAGCAGCTCTCCAGGATCAAGCCGAACAGTGCTGTCCATCATGTGAATGTAGGAATTCTTTCAACGCAGTTGCAGCGATTTGACAATGCGGAAAAGGCCTTTCAAAGGGCCATTAAGTGTGCTCCAAAGCAATCACTCGGATATCGTGAGCTTGCAAGTTTATACATAATGACGAACAGGAAGCTTCCCGACGCCAGGAAACTTGCCGAACAGGCCGTCACATTGGAGGCAACAGCATATAACTATTCCATATTGGGGTTGGCCTGTAAAATGAACGGTGACACAGCAGGTGCGGCCTCGGCAATGAAACGGGCAGTCGAGCTTGAACCCGACAATATGAAGTACAAGCAGATATACGAGCAGATTAAGAAGGAGAATTGAGTTGATGTTCTTTTCAGGCGTCCAAAAATCCATGCTGTCTTTGAGAGGGCGTATTACCGTAATATTGATATTGCTGTGTGCATTTTCTCACGCACATGCTAAAAGTACAATCAAACTTACCGATGTTACCAAAGAAACGGGGATTACCTTCAAACATACCGATGGAAGCAGTGGAAAACACTATATTATGGAGACAGTAAGTGCAGGTCTGGCACTTTTTGATTACGATAATGATGGAGATGTTGACATCTATTTCCTAAATGGTGCTCCACTAAAAGGGACGAAGTTCGATGTGTTGCCGAAAAATGCGTTTTATCGCAATGAGGGCAATTGGAAGTTTACTGACGTAACAGAACCGACCGGCTTAGGCGATACAGGATATGGACTGGGAGTTGCCGTGGCCGATTACGACAATGACGGAGACCTGGATGTTTACCTCAATAATTACGGGCCGAATGTTCTGTACCGAAACAACGGTGACGGCACCTTTACGGACGTTACAAAACAGGCAGGTGTGGACAACGGATTTCAAGTGGGCGCAGGTGCCTGTTTCCTTGATATGGACGGAGATGGTGACCTGGATCTTTACGCTTCCAACTATCTTGAGTTTTCGTATGACATACACGTCACGAAAACCATAGGGGGTGTTCCTGTGTATGCTAACCCCCGGTACTACCCTCCGCTGCCCGACACCCTGTATCGAAATAATGGTGACGGCACCTTTACCGATGTCAGCAAGGTATCCGGTATTGCAGAACACGCCGGATGGGGTATGGGAATGGTGTGTGGTGACTACGACAACGATGGTGACACCGATATCTTTATCGCCAACGATGTTGCAGAAAACTTTCTCTTTATGAATGACGGTTCCGGAAAGTTTGAAGAAGTGGCGCTTGTTACCGGTGTAGCGTATGATGTAAGCGGCAGTTCACAGGGAAGCATGGGCGTGGATTGTGGGGATTACGACAACGATGGCTGGCTCGATTTCTACATGACCTCGTACCAGCAGCAACTTACCGCACTGTACAAAAACCTGGGAAATGGAACTTTTCAGGAGGTTAATCTTATCACAGGAGCAGGCGCAGGAACACACCCTTACGTAACCTGGGGTAACAGCTTTGTCGATTTCGATAACGATGGGGATCGTGATATCTTGGTTGCCTGTGGTCATTTGCAGGACAACATCGAGCTTTTCGACGATACCTCGTCCTATCTTGTGCGAAACATACTTCTGATGAATACCGGCGACGGAAAATTCGTCAACGTATCGGAAGAAAGCGGTGATGGAATGAAGGTAAAGTTGAGCAGCCGGGGTGCGGGCTTTGATGATTTGGATAACGATGGCGATATCGATGTGGTAATTCTCAATCCGCGAAGGGAGCCTACCATTCTGAGAAACGATTCGTTGTCTAAGGGCCATTGGCTTCAAGTTCGTTTGCAGGGAGTTAAGACCAATAGGGACGGGGTAGGAGCGCATGTCAAAGTGGTTGTGGGTGATTTTACTCTTCTGGACGAAGTTCACAGCGGCCGGGGCTATCAGAGCCATTATGGCATGCGTCTTCACTTTGGGTTGGGTAATCGAGCGCATGTTGACCGTATTGAGGTGCGCTGGATCGGAGGTGGGGTTGACGTTTTCAACGATATTGCCGTTGAACAGCTTTTAACGCTTACCGAGGGTAGTTCGGAAACCGCAGGAGGATGCGAAGGTTCCCGACGTCTGTGAAAACAGGGGTGTTTTCACTCGGAAATCGGACGGAGGTGAGTGAAAGGGGGGTTAAACCGGCTGCTTTCGCAGGCACCCGCGGAAGTGGGCGGCAGGAATCCAGCTTCTTTTCTTTTCATTTTTGTTTTTCTTTGCGTTCTCGGCGGTTAATTTTTAGCTTGGTGTAAGTCTCATAAAATCAAGGCCGGGTGGAAGCCTCACCTGTGGTAGCGCAGGCACAGGTGCGGATGCCTCCGCCGTCTCTTTCCACGTGCCTTTCGGGAAATCCTACTTTTTGCAGGATATTCACTGCTTATTTCTAACGGGGAGAAATGGAAAAGTAGTCTCTGCAACGCGGATTTTGAATAAATTTTTCTCCGGCAGAATTTCCCTAAGAACCTGCAAATAAAGAAGTTAAGCGTTTTTGCACAATTTTATCAAAAAAAATATGCCTGAAGTGTTGTAATATGTTGAAAATTTTTTCTTGACGCAATGGTGCTTATTTTGGTATAAAAATAGAAGACAAAGCGTGTATTTTTTCGTATTTGGTAGAATTTTTATAGGTCTTTCGGCTAATTAGCTGAAAAATTAGGGAGTGAGGTATAGATCCGGAGTGAGAGGTTCGTTCTTCGGAGGTATGATTTTTATATTTCATCAATTAACAGCTCACAGCGAGCTTGCCCGCGCCTGCGGTTGCGCGGGCACAGGTGTGAAAGGAGGTGCATAACACGGTCAAATCCTGAGTTTTTAATAAGCGCAGAGTTTGGTGAAGTTTGGTGAAGATTTTTGTTCTTTGTTGTCAGGACGTTGACCCGCACATCAACTTTGGACAGGATTAACAGGATTTTTTTATAGCCACGAAAAGGCTCAAAAGGAAAAAAGATATGTTTTTTGTGCCTTTTTGCGGCCAATTTTCTTATTCTGTTTTATCCACCATTAGGTGTCCTGCGGACTGTAAATCCTGTCTGAAAATATTGGTGCGGGACAACAGATGCTTTGGCATGCAGCCAAAGATAGTTGTTATTTTAGATTTTGAAGGAGGAATCTATTATGTGTAAAAAATTGGTTTTTTTAATCTCTTTTGTTTTGGTGCTGGGTCTGGTTGGTAGCACCAGGGCCGCTGAGCCTCCTGTCCCGTGGGAGCATCAGACCATCGGTGACGACACCCCATTGGGCAGTGCTGATTACGACCCGGGGACGCAGTCAATTGCGGTTACAGGCGACGGCCACGACATCTGGGACAATCAGGACGACTTCCACTACGTCTACAAGGAGTGGTCAGGCGACTGCGAGTTAATCGCGCGTGTCGTCAGCTTCCCCCTGGGCCCGAACGGGTGGCAGAAGGCGGGCGTAATGGTTCGCCAGAATCTCACAGATGGTTCTCCGCATTGCATGATGGTAGTAACAGGCACTGATGGCGGCGGCGCTGCCTTGCAGTGGCGCGACAGCCAGGACGGCGGCAGTGGTTGGACGGAAGCGGACGCTCCTGGCGTAACGGAACCTGAGTATATCCGATTAGTGCGCACCGGCAATCAGTTTACAGCCTTTAATTCGGAGGACGGCTCCACATGGGAATCGAGAGGCACGCATACCCTCGCTCTGACCGATCCGGTTTACATCGGTTTTGCTGTTACCTCGCACAGCACCGGCGATCTGGTCACGGCCACATTCGACAACTTCAGCGTGAATCTCCGATTTGGTGGGCCTGAGGCCTCCGTCCTATATCCGCCTAATAATGCCGAGGATGTGCCAATAGATGCAGATCTTACGTGGAAAGAGGGAGATTATGCCGTTTCCCACAACATATACTTCGGCACTGATCCGGATCCGCCTTGGGTTAAGACGCAGCCATTAGGTCAGGAGTTGTATGATCCGCCCGAACTCCTTATTCCAGAGAGGACTTACTACTGGAGGATCACCGAGGTCA
>JAUXAB010000087.1 GCA_030615025.1 Phycisphaerae bacterium
CGAAAAGTTCGAGGCCAAGGCGGCAGGCCAAAAATGCTCGGAGGCGTGGTTTTCTCCACGTTGAGAACGTTTTTGGCTGACAACGCAGGCATCGGGCTTTGCAGCCGGCCGCAATAGAGCGGGTTATTTGGATAGGCTCTAAGATTCGTCCTTCTTCTTGCCTTTTAGTTGCTCTTGTGTCCGCTTTAGCTCATCGGCGAGTTCGTCCATTTTCAGACGAAGTTTCTGCCTCTCCTTGCTGCTTTTCGAAACATAGATGACAAGCAAGACAACCAAAGCAACTGGAATGGCCACAAAAAAAAGAGCAACCATCAGGGTAATGAGGATCTCAAGTGGGCCTGGAGTCCAAAAAGCTAAAATTTCAGTTGCCATTGTTTCTCCTTTCCGCTGCGGTGCATTTGTCCGCAGAGCAATCAATAAGATATAACGGTGCTAATTTTATATCCGCTGAGTTTGCGTCGGCCGGCCAATTCGCCAAGCTCGATAAGAAACGATATTCCGACAATTTGCCCCCCTATTTTTTCGATGAGCTTACAGGCCGCCGCCATTGTTCCACCCGTCGCTAATAAATCGTCGACCATCAAAACTTTCGCTCCTTTACTTATCGCATCACTGTGCACTTCCAGAGTGTCGGTGCCGTATTCCAAATCGTAGGTGACGCTTTCAGTTTTGAAGGGCAGTTTGCCTTTCTTGCGTATGGGTACAAAGCCGACCCCGAGCTTCTTCGCAACCGCCGCTCCGAATATAAACCCCCTCGCTTCCACTGCAGCGACGTATTCGATGTCAGCGCCCGTAAAACCAGCACACAAAGCATCTACCGCTGCTGCAAACGCCTTGGCGTCAGCTAACAATGGCGTGATATCACGAAACAAAATACCTTTTTTCGGCCAGTCTGGTATGCTGCGAATGTATCTTTTCAGCTCGATTCCTTGGTCCACCATTTTTTGCCTTCCCTGGTATTTATCTACATTTGCAATTGCTTGAACGAATAGGCTCCTCGGCTGCCGCTATTTATTGTTAGCATATCGCTGGCGAAATGCAAGTTTAATTGAAGTTTTATTGATTTGCCCCGTTAGAGACTTCTTCCTCCGGCCCGTAGGAAGCTGTTTCCGTAGGGCTTCGTTCGCCCCGTTAGAGGGACCCCGCCTTGCGGGAACCCAAATCTTCGCTTTCTCTCGCATATTCTTAGCCTCTTTGGAATTTCTAACGGGGTTCGGGGCAAGGGTCTCTAACGGGGTTCGGGGCAAGGGTCTCTAACGGGGTTTGCTGATTGGTGCTACTCTGCGTTCATATATTCATAGAGCTTGGTGAGTGCGCCGCGTTGAAGCTGGCGAATCCTCTCTCGGGTCAGGCCTAACTTTTTACCGATTTCCCTCATTGTCATCGGACTCCTTCCATCCAGACCGTAATGCATCCTCAAGATAGTGGCTTCTCGCGGTTCGATCTCATTGAGCAGCCTCAAAGCCTTTGCTCTTTCTTCGTCCGCAACCAATGCCTCCTCCGGCTGGCTGGCCCTTTGGTCCTCCAGGGTCGTCTCGAACATTTGTTCTTCGCCTGACTCATCGCCATCGAGACTCTCCGTCGCCGAGCTAAGGACCTCGACGATCCGATGTATGATTTTTGCCTTCCGCAGCGGCAGTTTCATTATTTCAGCCATCTCTTCGATGTCGGCTCCCCTGCCAAGTCGGTTTTCCAGTTCTGTCGCCGTATGCCGCCAATGACTTATCAATGTAACCATATAGGTGGGAATATGCACCGGCTGAACATTTTCCAGCAGTGCACGCTTGATACTTTGCTTTATCCACCACGCCGCGTACGTGCTAAACCGAGTGCCGCGGTCGGGGTCAAAGTAATCAACAGCTCTTATAAGACCGAGATTGCCCTCCTCAATCAAGTCACCGAGGCTCATCCCTCGGCCGCCATACTTCTTTGCGATATTAACCACCAGCCGCAGATTGCTTCGCACCAATTGGTCCCTGGCGCACGGGTCGTTTTCTTCGATAATCAGTTTGCCTAACGAGCGCTCCTGCTCCGCTGTCAGCAGCGATGCTTCGTCTATCTCTTTGAGATATTCTTTTATGGTAGCGTCAAATGCTATAGCTAACTCCCGCCCAGCCGAACGTCTTTCGACTTCAGCCGTAAGGACAAATTGACCGCACTTGTCTTTTGGACGATTGGTCCCTCACTCACCACGAATCTATGTAACGTATCGGTAAAATACGCCTCCAAGTTTACTCTGTTGGAGATTTTCTTGTATTCTTTGTAGGATTACTTTATATGTTTTTAGAGCGGTTTTGGCGATTTTGAGAGGGAATACTCAGAGAAATTTGTCGGCACGGTAAATTTGGAGGTAGCTGTAAGAATGAAGTTATATTGAGTGGACGCTAACGCAAAGCTATATTTGGCAGAAAAACACAGTGTAAACTCCTCTGCTCACCCTATAATGTCATAATAGCTCTCCATCTCCCATACAAGTTATCTCGACTCTTTAGCTCACTTCTGGCTCTTTATGGAACCGCCTTCGGTAAGTATTAAAAGCTGGTCTACGTCAACATTTTCAACAACATCGACTCCGCCACCGATCCAGCGGACCTCGATACGGTCGACAAGGCTGCGTTTTCCCAACCCGAAATATAGCCGCATGCCGTAATGGCTCTGATAGCTGCGGCCGCTGTGCACTTCATCAATTTGTACCAAATCACCCGCCGCGACTTTTACTCTGGCCCCCACGCCCTCGCGGTTGGTTTTAACACCCCGAAGAGAAATTTGAATCCAATGGTTTGTGTTGCGTGAATCGTTCCTTAGAATTGTGGGTTCCCTGCGTGAGTTTAGAATCACCACATCCACATCGCCGTCATTGTCCAAATCGTCAAAGCCCGCGGCCCGACTGCGAAATTCTGCTTTCATACCGTCACCACCTTTGTCTGATACGTCGACGAATTTCCCATCTCCGGTGTTCATCAGGAGTACGTTTTGTGCAGAAGAGGTGGCAGTAGTATCGTAAAGTTCAACATTATCCTCCAGGTGACCACAGGCAACGAAGATATCGCGATCGCCGTCGTTATCGAAATCGACTAAGCCGGTACCCCAGGTGACATAAGCGAATGTGCTTTCACCGGCGCCAGTGACCATCGTTACGTCTTCAAATACCCTCTCACCCAAATTTCTATAGAGTGTGGCCAGCTCCCTGGCGTAGCAGGTTTGGTAAAAATCGAGCCAGCCGTCATTGTCATAGTCGGCGCAATCTACGCCCATGCTCCCCTGGTCATCACCGTGCAGGTCATAGGCGAGCCCGGTGATTAGGGCTACTTCTTCAAATTTGCCCTTCCCATCATTCTCGTATAGGAAGTTAGCATAAACGTCGTTGACGATATAGACATCTGTGTCGCCGTCGTTATCATAATCGGCGCAAACTCCCCCCATTCCCCATCCTTTATGTTCAGCCACTCCGGACTCGACGCTGACGTTCGTAAATGTCCCGTCCCCGTTGTTTCGAAACAGGTCGTTCGGCATCGGCGGAAAATCCATGGGACCCGCGTATTTGCCGATTCCCTTCGAGGTCCGCGTCAGGTGATTCTCGTATGTAAAGTTAAGATAATTGGCAACGAACAGGTCGAGATCGCCGTCTTTGTCCATATCGAGAAAGTGCGCCGATGCCCCGACTTTGTGACCGTTGGCCACACCCGCTTTTGCCGTCACGTCGGAAAAAGTGCCATCACCATTATTACGATACAGAACATTCGGGCCGTAGTTGTTGACATAGATGTCGAGGTCGCCGTCATTATCATAATCACCAACCGCCACACCGAGCCCAAATCCGGTATCGCCTACGCCGGCTTTATCCGTCACATCCGTGAACTTGAAGTTGCCATCGTTGCGGTATAGTGCATTTTTTGGAGGCGTATCAACCCTGGTTCCTTTCAGCGGTGCACCATTGAGAAAATAGATATCCACATCGCCATCGTTATCGTAATCAAAAAGCGCCAATCCCGAGCTTACGGATTCGACGATGTAGTATCGACCGCTGCTGCCATCGGTGTGTTTGAAGGTTATTCCGGTATCCTTGGTGACATCGCGAAGCACGATGGCCCCATCGGCACGCCCGCAGGTGAAGATACATAACAGCACCAGCACCGGGACAATAGGCCGTACAACACTCAATCCAAAGACTCGACCACCCATAAGGTTCATACGTCAATTCCTTTGTTGAATTAGTTTATAAAGACGCTGGTATTGTGGATTACCCGGCTCTAACTCAATAGCCCGCTTAATAGCGGAAAGCGCGTTAGCATTATCTCCGTTTTTATTACAGGCCAGGCTTAATGCAAAGTAGTTAGCTGCGATCGCCTCCAATGCTACGGCCTTTTCCGCAAGCTGCCTGGCTTGTAGTAATTTTTCCCCTGTATCTAAATATATGCAGGCAAGCTCGCGATACCCGGCGGATTGCTGTGGTGCCAGTGTAATCACTTTGCGGAAGGCTTTTTCTGCTTCATTGAACTGCTTTAGACGAGCCGACAAAATCCCGGTTCTGAAGTGATAAATGGCGTTATCCGGCTCAATTTCAATGATCTTTTTATGTAGCTGGAGCGCTTTCAATGGCTGGCTGTTTTTTTGATACATAGATGCCAACTCCAGCAGGCATGCAACATTTTCCGGGTCAAGCCCCGCGGCCTGCTTCAGCAGCTCCTCGGCTTTGCCCGACTTTCCAATGCCTCGATACATCTGCGCGGCCTCAATAAACGTCAAGGCAGCAAGTTTTTGCGTCTCAACGAAGTCATCATACACGAGCTTACGACCCTTAAGGTTTTTACGCGAATCAGCCTTGAGTTTTTTGAACTTCTCCGAGCACTCTTTCGCCTTATCACTGTTGCCGAGCCTGGCGCAGACAGTGGCAAGACCATAGTAAGCGTTAGCATGCTCGGGATTGATCTTGATAGTCTTCTCGTAGTTTTCCTTTGCCTTTTCGTATTCTTTCTCCTGCAGGTATGCCTGCCCAAGCAAAAAGTAAGTAAGACCAGAGTTCGGCGAAATCTGAATTTCCTTTTCAAATTCCACGAACACTTCGTCTCGCCTGCCCAATATCATAAGCGCATGGCCGATATTGCTGTGCACATTGGGAAGCTGGGGATTTATAGCCAATGCTTTTCGCCAGTATCCGATAGCCTCTTCAAACTTTCCCTTTGCCAGAGAGACCTCGCCCATGACATTGTATACATCGGGCCGTTTTGGATTTATGTTCAAAACTCTATTATAGAATTTCAGGGCTTCAACAGCATTGCCGTACCTGTGCCATACGTTGCCCATTATCATGAGTGAGTTCTCATTGCCGAGAAAGTCACTCATTAGCTTTTCAGCAAGCTCCATCTCCTCTTTTTTCAGTGCGGCAATCTCCTGCTCCGTACGAAGCGGCTCCCTGACAGGCAGCAGCGCCTGGCCTTCAGTCTGATTTGAGGTTTGCTTTGTTTTTTGTTGCTTTTCGTCTGTACGCAGCAAAAGTCTCAGAGAGAAAAAGCCGGCCGTGGCTATACATACTATTACCGCACCGACTAACACCTTTACAGCTCTTCTGCGGGCAGGTGAGAAAGACGGCCGTGGATGCCCGGAACTTCTTGTTTTCCGTTGACCGGTTCCCTTATATTTTTTTCTCTGTTGATGATTTCTCTTTACCTTTTTCATCACAAACTATATTGCTTAAAGCCCTCTCGGAGCAGGTGAAAAAAACCTTGAGGAACCTACATTTTCCGGGAATTTATCATACGCCTTCAATTATGTTAAATTCTTCAACCTCCACCATCTTATAATACCAAAGTCCCATCAAAAATGTACGCCTCCATGCTTTATTACATCGGATATTCTTCACCAGTTTATTCCATAATCCAGCCGTGGATGTGGGCGACTACGGTAGTTAAAACTGGCTTAAACGGTCTTCATAATCTTTATACTATCAAAATCCTGCATGTTTGTCGCGTAATACCCGGGGAAATCCGAGCCAATGGGATTTAGCTGCTCGGTTCAAATTATGCCTCCATTGTCCCTCCGTGATATGAAATACACACTACGCAATATAAAAACAACCGGGGCCTATACTTTCGTATAGGCCCCGGATTGGTGCAAATTCACCGGCCAACCTTAGCCTTGCAGAGCATCACTGCATTACGGGAACAGGACCTCCACAAGCCAATCTTCCGCCATGGTAGCATAGTCTTTGAGGTTGACCTTCTTGGAGTTGATCGGCTCCTCATCATAGATGTTTGCAATCGAGACAAGCGGGAAGTACGCTTCTGCTGGATCTCCTCCACCCATGACGGCTACGATGTCGTCATCAGAAAGCGCACGTCTGTAGATGCGAGCATCATCCACGTTGCCGGGGAAGGAGCTGGCCTGCGTGACACGGCTTCCAACATGGACGCGGTCAGCGCGGGTCGAGAGGTCAAAGTCGACTGTCCCGACCGGGACAGCGTCTCCGTAGTACTTTACTGTGGTTCCATCATACGTCATCGCATAATGGCGCCACTCCAAAGCTTCGTCATCAGTGAATATCGTAGCTTCCCAGCCCCAGACGTGGGCGCCGACACCGCCGGGCCCGCCAAGGCTGCCGATATTGAAGTGACTGCCGCCTCCACCGCCACTACCGGCCGTCCCGGTGAAACCAAAAACAAGGGTCCAGTCGGGAATGGACGTGTTGTCGGCCTTTGCCCAGCAGGCGATCGTTGTCGGATCCCTGCCGCTGATACCCACTGGCGGGATGCCCACATACTGATCGTCGCCGCCTGGGAGGTCCAGAACTTCGCCCCTTACGGCGTCGGTCTCGAAGCCAACGGCACCAAAAGCCGTGCCGTGGTTGCCGTTGCCGGAGGAATCGGTGAGGTCACCATCAAACTCGAAGCGTGCTACCAGACCAGTTGAGGTCTCGTCGCCTACGAGCCAGTCACCTACCAGTACGCGGAGGTCTCTCATGTCCACAATGCAATCATCGGTGAGGTCGGCAAGTGGTCCATACTCAGGAATGCATCTGGGCGGATACAGCCGCATATCATCGAAGTACATTTGACCGCCCGGATTGCCGGGTCCGCCAAGGCCAACAACGCCAACCTCGATATTACCTATGCTGTCAGCGTTCACACCAGCAAGGTCGTCCATCGCGATGTTCCACTCTTGCCACTCGGCTTTGTTCAGGTCGCTCCTGTCACCGTCATAGTACACGCTCGCTGATTCGCTGTCATCCTGCAGTGTCACATACATAATTGCCAGATCAGCGGCATTACCTGGATCGCCGCGGAACCACATCGACAGTGCTTTAGCATTGCCTGCAGTCCAATCGGCAAACGGAGCATCACGCCTGGATAGAGCTTGATACACATACTGGCTGTTGTCATACTCCATCCGCATCGACGCATTACCCCCGTGGGCTATGCCGTATTCAGTCATCGGCGTGCCGGACCAGGTATCAGTTATCGGGTTGGTGGGAGTGTACTCAGCAAGGTTCAGAACCTGGCCCCACGTCAGAGCATAGTTGTAGATACGCAGATCATCGATCATTCCGTCGAAGAAGCTTTCCGGACCGGTATTACCGCCGTTGGCTCTCGCTCCAATATACACTTTGTGGTCGCATGCGTTTACTGGATTGGTGTTGATGCCTTGCGTACTTTCTAACATGCCGTCGATGTACAGACGCTTCTGGTCGCCATCACGTATGGCCGCAAGATGGTACCATTGGTTCATCGCAATCGTCTGGTCGCTTCTTGGGTAGTCATCGTTGCCCATACCACGGGTCGTCCAGGAGAACCTCGGATCGCCGCCGAATCGGCGGAGCTGCCAGCCTACGCCGCCTTCGCCGCGTTTGCCGACAATCACATTACCCCAGCTGCCTCCCCACGAATTGAGATTGACCCAAACCGAAATGCTGAAGTCGTCTGCTCCGGGGTTGAACCTTTCGTTATCCCCGATGTCGACGGCGTCGCCGTTACCATCGAAGCTCGCTACAAGACCTCTTTCGGCATCATCAACTATATCTACGTCACCCAACGGGGTGCCGTGGATGTTGTTGCCGGAGGTATCGGCGGTAGGGTCTGGAAGCTCAACCAGGTATTCGGCTATCAGCGGACCATAGGTCGGGGGCGTAACGATCGGGTCCACAACCTTATCACCCACTTCAGCCAGATACCTTGCGTTGCCTTCCGTCAGAGCACAATCGTAGATCTGGACGTCGTCGATCAGACCGCCGTAATCCTTGTAGATGTCATTGCCATCTGGGTGGTCCGTTATGGCTCCGATCAGGACATCATGCTGGACGGTCCCGGAAAGGTCGTAGCCAGCAGGTAAGCCGGCGCTTCCTTCCTCAACGCCATCGATATATATGCGGATTGTGTCTCCGTCACGCACACCAAGGACATGGTGCCAGACACCATCGTTGACTTTGGTGGCGTCACCTCTGGCCTGTCTCTTGTCAGAATCATCATCGACGACTAAGGTGACTTCACCTTCTTGTTGTTCGGTGAGAATCAGGCAATAGCGGTGTCCACCGCCGGTGTCTCCACCGTTGGCGATAATACTACCCTTGTTATCATCGCCTGTGCCGGTCATAGTATTCTTGACCCAGGCACTTAGAGACCAATCACCGGTGCTGAAGTTAAGCGCGGCCGGATTACCGCAGTTAACATAGTCGAGGTCACCGTCCAGGCTTAATACATCACCTCTTGTGGCATCGTTAACTATGTTAGCGTCGCCTACCGGCGTGCCGTGGAAGCCGCTGCCTGAGGTATCGTCGTAGTTGCCCTCAAACGCCCATTCTGCAATCAGACAACCAGCGTCGGGTTCTACCGCCTCAATAGTGTAACCGGGAATAGTGTAACCGGGATCGATCACGACCTGCTCCGGAGGGTCTTCTAATGGTACCGGCGGGTCGTCATAAGCCTCAAAATCCTCTATGACAAGAAATTCTTCAATCGTGAAGCTCCAGATTTCGCCTAATATCGTCTCGTAGTCGCGCCCGACCCGAACCTCCATATCGACCGCCCAGTAATAGGTCTTGGTTAAGTCAAGCACTCCCGCATCATACTCGGTAACATCAACGTCAAATTCGCCTATGTACGCAGTACCGTCTTCCACATCAGCATAATTGTCGCTGAAGTACAGATGCTGCAGAGTGGCACCCTCTCCAGCATTCCAGCTAAGAACCACATTGATGGGTACGCCTTCAGCTCCGTTGCTCGGACTTGGCTCCCAGGACTGGAGGGGATCAGGTGTCGTGATGCTGAGACTGTCGAACATACCGGTGGACAATTGGTCTTGGGGCTGGCTATTGTGATGACACATAGCCAAGCCGACACAAACGTAGTCGTTGGTCATCGTGACGTTACGGCTGCCCAGATGAGACCAATTTTCGCCGTCTTGCGAATAGTACCCATTAAACTGGTTGCCCTTGCGCGTTACGCGAACCCACATCGGGAAACCAAGGTCCCAATATTCCGGACCACCACCAGTGCCAGCGCCGGTATTGTCGCGCCATTGCATCCTGGTATTATTATGTCCCGTCTTATGGGCCATGACTTTACTGGCATTAGCAGCCGTCGATTCACGAATCATCACTCCGGCCCTCCTCCAGCTATCCGGTGCGTCTATCGACAGGACACGTGCCTTGATTTCACCAGTGTCTCTGGCCATCTTCATCGTCATATAGAGGAAGTGGAATTCGTCAGCCCCGCCCCAGAGCTCATTGCCGCCAGATTTAAGCGTGTAAACGCCGGTATTCGGGTCAAACGAAGAACTACCAGCCGGTTCGGGGTTGGCACGGCCGATATCTATGCTTACCCATTCAGCTATTGAGAAACTCCACACAGGGCCTTCATAGACATCGGTGCCGTCGGTCCTCTTGACCTGCCAGTAATAAGTCTTGTCAGCATCAAGCGGTGGCGCGTCTATGGTGTTCGTGCCTCCTGGCACCGTGGTAAACAGTGTCATGGCGCCGGGGTCCTCACCGAAGTACACATCCTGTGATGTGGCAATACGCGTTTCCCCAAACCATTCCAGGGTCGTAACCTCTAAAGGCGTAAGTAACGATCCATCTTCCGGGACCGGGTTTTGGGCCTCAAGGGGCTGGCTGAAATAGTAGGAAGTAATCTCGGTTCGATCTGGCGCGTCAGGACCTTGCCATGCCACCTTAACCCAGTCGCCGCCGCCGCCTTCTTTCCACAGCGCGCGGAAGTAGTACATCTGACCGCCCTCTAAGTAGATAGGAACGGATTTCTGATCGTCATTGTAGTCGTCGCAGCAGCCGGTCTCTTGGCAGATCATTTCCGCATCGCCGGGATTCCCGGTGGGGCTCAACCACAACTGGGATGCGTCGTCACTGGCAATCCAGAACGTGTAGTCACCGCTGGTCTCAGGCCAGAGCATACCTTGCAACCGGGCTCCATAGTCGTTAGCCCAGTCTGTGGTTCCCCACATCGTTTCGCTGTGCGTAATGGTCCACAACTCGCACCCATCCGGACTATAGGGATAGCGCGGATCGCTCATCAGGTCACTAACGGCCACTCCACCGATGCCGAACCAAACGCAGGCCTCGAGCCCCACGGGGAGGGCATAGGTCGAAAAGCTCAACACAGGACCTGCATAATCACCAGGCTGCTCGACAATCTGCCAGTAGTATGTAGTGGCTTCTTCAAGCGCCGCGGGAGTATAGCTCTCTTCTCCCAATGGTAGTGTGGCAACAATGCTTAGATCTGCCGGGTCGGTGCCCATGAGTACCTGGTGCTCAACAGCAGAATCTCCGGGCAACCAGGTAAGGGTCGGTGCCAAGGACGTATTATCGGTCCCATCTGCAGGGCTCAACAGCCAGGCCTTGTTATAAGGCTCGGCAGGCCAGAGCACGTTATCGAACACAGCCGTGCACAACTGGCCGTTATCGAGCGAACAGACAACCAGGCCGACGTAAACCTGCGCGTTCATCGTGATTGTCTGGCTTGCGAAACTCTTCCAGCCCTTCTTAATGGGTTTTAGTATCCAACCGTAGTACTCGCCTGTGATCAGGCTTCCCTCGCGCTTTATCCGGAGCAACTGTGGTGGTACATGTTCGGGATCCTCCGTTGCTACGCCGTCGGTACCTCCGTTGGTCTCCGTACGCCAGCAGGCCTGAATGCCGTGAGTGCCCGACACTGCTATCATGAAATGTGTGGAACCGGCATCGGTCGTCTCGCGGATCATCAATCCCGCCTTCTGCCATTCGTGCGTAGAAGTCATGCTGACGAGGTTCACGTCCATCACGCCGTCGTCGTCCAGAGGCCGGAACAGGTAGCCGAAACTGTCCGAGCTGCCCCAGATGTCCGCGCCGCTGGCTCTAATGACATACGTGCCGTTGTCCTCCCAGGCATCACCGCCCGAGGTGTCAATGTCCTTGTAGCTCCCCATTGTGGGAAGAGTTACAGTTGCTAATAGTTCAACTTCGGCGATCTGCATCAACGGTTCAGCCCCTCGAAGGGCCGTAAATAAAACTTCATAGTGATCGTATGCTACATCATTATCAAACGAAATCGGCGTTTCGTTCTTTGTCTTACGTGGCCACTCCGTCGGCTGATTGAAATCAACGATATCGCCACTGGCAATCAACGTATTCGGCCCATTGATGAAGTCATTCGAACCATAGAGTTCAAAGGTAACCGGGTCACGTCCTGCAGAGTCATTAGCTGTGGTGAAAGTCAGTCCGGTAACAATCATTCCGCCAAGTGATGGTGTAACTTGGAAACCAGTGGTCTGACTTCCTCCTTTGCGATGCAGGTACTTCGTGTCGACGTTATTGTCGATCACCATGGGAGGTGGTTCACCACCAGGCCAATCTCCATCGTCCGGAACACCCTTGACCGTATCCCCTGGGGTGGTGACATCAATCGAAGCCGCCTGTGTCATTCCGCTCAATATTAAAGTGAACACGATCACAAAAATAACTGAAAATTTACACATAATTGTCCTCCTTCAAAAATCTATAAAACTTATCCTTCCTTCCTTGGTTACAAGCCAAAAAAAACACCTTGTTGTTTTCGACAGGCACTGAAAACCTTTACCGCCTTCGTACAACAAGTACGAACAGCGTTCACCAAATTCTGTGCGTGTCTCAAACAACTTACAACAAAACAAGCAACAAAGATCTTCACCAAACCCTGTGCTTGCCTAAAAAAAATAATACTTCTTCTTTTAGGGCATGTTTTATACTCCTCCTTTTTTTTAGATATGGTTCTATACTCCTCCTTTCAGAGATACAATCAAAGCTTTTGTTCAAAGTGCAAAGCTGCTCAGCCCAGAGCACACATCTTCCACGATAGCTTTACACCTCGCTCAATAGCTTCTCACTCTACCGAAAAACTACGAGAAAATTCACAAGGTAGAAAACCAAAATCGACAAATCACAATAAGCCTGTTTTTACTAATTTACCACATTAACTATATGCTCGTCAAGCAAAATATTATAAGATGTTACAAAATTCAAGAAAAATATTTTTAGATATCAGATAATCTTTTCAACTGCCTAAAAACGCATAACTTCTGTATTTGCCAACATTTACAAGCATTTTATGGAGAAAAATCTAACTAAAAAGTCCTGTTGTCTAAAGATTTTTTTTTCATCTTCGCGATTGCCGCTCTTGCTGCGGCAAAACATATCTGATCCAACAACCGCCAACAGCCGGCTAAACCGCTGATTATCCCATAAACCCTCAGCCAATCCACTCAAAAATTTTGTAATCCGTGGCCTCTTTTTGATTTCGCTGGAGTTAAAAGCCACTTAACTTTCGCACTTTTTGACAAAGTGTTAATTTGGGTAATTTTAAGCCAGTGAGCCATTTCACGACAATCTGATTATTTTTGGCATGTTCGAGGCTTTTACCGAACATGCATAAAATTCAAAATCGTGCATAAACCCTTGTTTTGTAACGATTTCTCCTATTAGAAAGTGCGAAACTTAACATCCTGTTAATCCCGTCTAAAATCTGGGCATGCCCAAAGCCCTGCATAACCTGCTGCAGATAAGAAGATAGCAAAGCCACTCGTTTTTTAGTTGACTCTTACCCTTTTTATTGTAGGATTAAACCGGCTCAAAACGCGAGAATCCCGTATGCCATTCTTCAGACAGGATTTACAGGATTTTCTTTTGTTTCATCGGTTCGGCTGAGTTCACCGTCAAAGCCCTGTTAATCCCGTCTAAAATCTGCGCACGGCAAAAAGAACACAAAATGGGCAACCTCGCAGCAGACCAATAACGTGTACACAGTATAAAAAGGTGAGGAATTAAATATGGCAGCGGAAATGTTGAAAATAACCGGACGTGGGAAAACCCAGCAGGTCGAACCGAACGCAAAAAGCACCATCATCGGACGCAGTCCCCGATGTAATGTAGTCATCGAAGGCAGAGACGTCTCGCGGGAGCATGCCAGAATCTTTCAAGACCCCTTTGGTCGCTGGATTGTTGAGGACCTCGGCAGCAGCAATGGGATATTTATAAATGGTAAGCGTGTTGAGGCGGCGGCCGTTTTGCCCGGCGAACCAGTAGTTATTGGTTCATTCTCTCTTTCGATAACCCCGTCCTTGGACCAACAAATTAAGCGAGACGATTCCGTCAAGATAACTGCCAACATTACAACAGGTGGCTTCGAGGCAGAGATTATCTCTGCCAAAGACAAGCAGGCTGAAACTTTATCTCGTCCCTTCCGCCAGCGCGTCGATGAAATCGTCGAACGCTTATCAGAATTGGCAAGTTCGTCTGCGTTGTATCCCGAGGTGTGTAGATGTCTGGCCCAAAGGCCAAAAGCAGTTGCAGCAGTCCTGAGGCTGCCGGAAAAAGCTGAGCCGGTGCCCGAACGTCCCGACATCCTTGCGTGCCATTTTGGCGATACTCCAGACGATACGGCAGCCCAGGACACGGGTGCCTTTGTTCCGCCTCGCCTTGCTTTTCGTGTCTCCGGCCATGTACTGCAAGCGGTTCGTTCTACAGCCGATGCCGTAATGGTCAAGACTGTTTACTCCGCGGATACAGATGTAACATGGACGGCTGTTGATGCGCACAGTCCCAGGGCCATAATCTGTGCGCCGCTCGGCGATATCTCAAAGGTCGGTGATTTGCTTTACCTTGATATCCCAATCGATGAAACTCCAGAGACCACACCGGGGCAGATGTTTGAATTTGTACGGGCTGTCTCCCGACAGGTTATCTTAACACGAAAGAGTCTAATCCTTATGCAGGCAAAGGCGGAAAGAAGCCTCTTTGACCATGAGTTATCGCTGGCTCAGAAGATTCAGTCGAAACTGGCCCCGGCCATACCGCAGGATTTATCTGGTGTTGACCTGGCGGTTCACTACAAGCCGGTCATGTGGGTCGGAGGTGATTATTGCGATCTGTGGTCTCTCAAGGATGGTCGTCTGGCGTTTGCCGTTGGGCGAGTTTGCGATATGGGTCTGCCGGCAGCCATCGTGTTGTCCAGTCTTCGGATACTCCTGCGAACTACGGTGTCTTTCTGTGGTGAGCTATCCGAGGTTATGAAACACGTCAATTCGCATCTGATTCAAGATTTACCGAAAGAGACATCTGTAACTTTGTTCTTAGGGCTATTTGATCCATCGAAGGGAACTCTTGAGTATGTCAACGCCGGTCACCTGCAGCCTCTTATCGTCCGGCCGCAAGCAACCGCCGAGCCGCTTGGTCAGCCGAATGATTCTGGGCTCGGGATTCGCGATACGATTTTCCAGACAAAGCAACACAACATCAAAAAAGATGAGCAGTTGTTAGTCTTCACTGATGGTGTTACTAAAGCCCAATCACCTGATGGCGAACAGTTTGGCCTGAAGCGCCTGATGTATATGTTAAAAACTGCCGGCGACCATTCAGCCACGCACATAGCAGATTCGGTTACAAAGGCCGTGGCCGATTTTCGCCAAACACTGCCTCAGCACGATGACATTACACTTCTTTGCTGTAATTACATTGGCCCGGCTGACTGAGCTCGTGTGTCAACTGGTACATAGGTAACACTCTATGCCGACGACATAGGTAACACTTTTCAGGGTTTATAATCGCTTATCTGTGCAGCTGCACAGATAAGCGACTGGCTTTTCACAGGGGCTATCCGCCATTTTTTGTGGTCTA
>JAUXAB010000131.1 GCA_030615025.1 Phycisphaerae bacterium
CGGCGGAGGCAATTATGCCGGATACTTCTACGGCAACGTGCGTGTCTCTGGAACCCTCACTAAGAGCAGCGGCTCCTTCAAGATCGACCATCCGCTTGACCCGGAGAACAAGTATCTTTCTCACTCGTTTGTCGAGTCGCCGGATATGATGAACGTCTATAACGGTAACGCTATGCTCGATGAAAATGGCGAAGCTTGCGTCCAGCTTCCTGAGTATTTCGAAGCCTTGAACCGGGATTTTCGTTATCAGCTGACCTGCATAGGCGGGTTTGCGCCCGTTTATGTGTCTGAGGAGATTTCCGAGAACCGATTCAAGATAGCCGGGGGCAAGCGGGGAATGAAAGTTTCGTGGCAGGTAACGGGCGTCAGGCATGACCCCTACGCTGTTGCACATCGGGTACAGGTTGAGGAAGAAAAGAACAATGAAGAGCGTGGCTACTATCTGAATCCGATGGCTTACGGCTTGCCAGAGGAAAAAGGTATAGAAAGCGTGCGTAACCCACGAGTTTCCGAAACCCGCCAAGTAGCGAAAAACGAGAGCAGATAGCGGTGCGCACAGTGTGCACCGCCCAATTTAACACTTTTTGGAAGGGTAAAAAGATGAAAAGTGCAAAAAAATTAGCGATTTTGGTTTTGGCTTTGGGCCTGGTAGTCTGGTCAGCGTCGATGGTGCAAGGCGCTCAATACCTGACGGTCAATGGCCAGGACGTCACTTCAATTACGCTGGAGCTGGGCCAGTCGCGGACCGTCGAGATCAGGTCTACTGACGGTATGTCTTACGTAGGCTATGCTGGCTTTGATAATGGCGTAATTCTGGGGAATTTCTCGCATATGGAGACCAAGCCAGAAGCCGGTAACCTTGCCACTGCGATAGGATATAATCAGCCGGCTTTTTACGGCTACTATGTTAGCGCAACTGGAATTAGTCCGCCGCCGTCCGCCGGTGTTCATTTTGTTTTCCAATATGACGTGCTACAGCCTGGTGAAACGGATCTGAAGCTTTACGATAGTACATTTACATCGGTGATAGATTCGATACACATCACAGTTATACCACTTCAACCTATAGCAATGAGAACAGCCTTTACCTATCAGGGCCGTCTGATGGACGCTAACGCCTCCGCAGACGGACTCTACGACTTAAAGTTCAAGCTCTACGATAATGCTGACCCGGTGTTTGCCGCCCAGCAAGGAAGCACGATTGATATAAACGACCTTGATGTCATCGACGGCTACTTTACAGTGGAATTGGATTTCGGCAGCGATGTGTTCGACGGTGATTCCCGCTGGCTGGATATTGGTGTTCGGCCGTGCGACAGTAACGACCCTAATGCTTTCGTTACCCTCAGTCCGCGGCAGGAACTGACACCTGTGCCATACGCCCTGCAAACCAGGGGGATATTTGTAGACAACGCTGGTAACGTCGGCGTTGGGACGACGAAACCCAGCACGAAGTTAGAAGTTGCGGGAGCAGTGAAGGCAGAGAGTTTTGTGGGAGATGGAACACAATTAGCGGGTGTTCAACGCGAACACTCTGGCGCGATTTATCGCTGGACAGTCTTCTCTACGTATGGCCAGAGCGGTGGGTGGTATGCAAATAACGACCAAGCTATGTTCGGCGGCGTACGACCGTCAGTTTGGTCAGATGGTAATGGCATGGCATTCCAGATGAGTTCAGACAAAGAAGTGCTACGAACGCTATTCACCAGAAAAGGGTACGGCGGCAAGAACGCTGTCGTCGCTGCTGATGAATGGTATAGCTATTCGTCCACGAACTGCAAACATGGTGCAGCACTGTTCCGGATTAGGAACACGACCAAAAGTGCGATTAACTGGCCTGTGAGTGTCTATATGACCTGTTATCCGGGATGGGGCGAGCGTGCCAGCATCGCTCTAAATGGAGTGGACGTATGGAACAGTGGTGGTAGTAATCGTTTAGCCTTTACCCCTCCAGTATCGGTCAATCTGTTAATACCTCCAAGCCGGACCAGTACGGCGATATTTGTCGCAGGTTCGTCCCCTACGAGCCAGACTCGTAGTCTCTACCTTGCCTTCACAAACAACCGTTTGGAGCTCCCCGCAGGTCTTGAGTATGTCGATGACCTTGATACGGCCACCGGTGGCTGGGATGAGTAAAAAGTACAATAGAGCTTCTGGGACGGATTTAGGCCGAACCGTATCGTGAATAGTTATGTTTTGGAAAATCCGGGAGAAAAGAGTATAAATAGATTGAGGTTAATTTAAGCGTGTAGTTATATTTATACACAGAAGAATATCGGGAGATTATCATGCAAGATAAAACCGTGACAGTGATTAAGCCGGCAGTGTGGATGGCAGTTATATTGATGTTGTTCCAAATCGCGCTGCCCGCCCGTGCCGAAGATTATGCCATCGTATGGAGCACAATTGACGGTGGGGGTGGGCAAAGTAGCGGCGGGCCGTATGTGCTTACCGGCACAATAGGTCAGCCGGATGCAGCATGGAGCAGCGGCGGTCCATACGAACTGCTCGGCGGTTTCTGGCCGGGCGGACCTTTATGCATAGTGCAGTTCGACGATTTTGCACGATTCGCTGAACTGTGGCGTCTTGAGGGAACCGGCTTGGCCGCCGACCTTGATGGCAGTGGAGAAGTAGACTTTGCCGACTTAGGTCAGTTTGCTGATTTGTGGCTGAGCTGCTGCCCGGTCGGCTGGCCCTTAAAATGAGACTCCCGCACCTATTGTCCAGCACCAAAACGGCCCCGGTGCTTCTATTTTGTGAAGCAAAACGGCGGGACCGAAGCTCTGTTGGTGCTGGACACGCCTAATAGGTGCGGGATTGGCCAATTGTCTTAGAGCCTATCCAAATAACCCGCTCTATTGCGGCCGGCTGCAAAGCCCGATGCCCGCGTTGTCGGCCAAAAACGTTCTCAACGTGGAGAAAACCACGCCTCCGAGCATTTTTGGCCTGCCGCCTTGGCCTCGAACTTTT
>JAUXAB010000022.1 GCA_030615025.1 Phycisphaerae bacterium
GATTTCGCTGTAGTCCTTGAGCCAGTTGGCCGCTAACCAGGCGAAGTCAAACATATCCACCCCGGGGACACCATCCAGGTCGGCTTCGCAACCAGGGGAGAGACAGTTTAGATCCAACCAGCGGTCGGCAAGGAGCCGCAGATCCCGTAAATTAACTTTGCAGTCCTCATTCAGATCGCCTACGGGGCAATGCTGGGCACCAGCCGAACCAGCCAGATACACGACCAATACAAGTGATAAAAACGAAATCTTCACAGATATGGACATCTTCTATCTCCTGCCATGTTATGGTGTTTTCAGCCACTTAACTGCGGTTTTATCCTTATAACATAGCGGGCCCAAAGTCATAGTTACCGATTATGTGAAGTATTCTTACTATAACATATATAGGACAGCTGAGTCAACACTTTTTTGCTCAGACTGATAGGGGCTTATCAAGCTTCCAGCGATTTGCAATCGATGTTAGTTGTAAAGCTATCCGTTATGAGTGCTTGTAAGGCTTCAAGATGTTGCTTTTGATTTTCCATCTTGGCCCAAATGAAGCGTCGTTGCTGCGACTGGTCAGTGCTATCCTGACGGAGCTTAGTGAGGAGCGGGAAACCGGTAAAAGATACGTGAATATGAACGTGGAGAACGAAGAACCTGCCTTACAGCAAAATAGAATTTACAGAAAAAATGTTGCATGACCTTGCAACAGCTCTCTACTAAGAGACTGAACAGTAGCCTGCCTTGTTTAAAGTCACCGGCGATACAACCATTTTGAAACTGTTCTTTCATTGTCTGAAACGTGGTTCAATTGCTTCATAAGCTGCTCTTTTATTATGTTTACTCCAAGGCGGACTGTGTGGCAAGGGTCCCTTTCTGCGTTTTCGATTGCACGGCGCAGCGATGCTACCTCGTCGAAACTTTCCGGCTCGCCCGACCCCATTATAACTGCTACCGTGTCCGGTTGAGCCGCCCGTTTGGGCGTTTCATTTCGTGCCTGCTCCAACACGTCCTGCCATTTTATCAACTCCAGTGATCCAAAGTGTAACTTAACAAAGGCCGGTAAGGAGAGAACATGGTAATCCTGCTCGGACCGTACCATCACCGGCCCCATAAACTTCAGTTTCGGGTCCGTTTCGCCGGCTCCTGCCGCCTCAAGGTCACCTTTACATAACTCACAGAAGTCTTTTAGCCGGTCCTTCTGGAATGGCGATACTCTATAGCTTTCATACATTAGGCATGGTTTGTCCCGGCAATGGCAATCCCAATCATCCCCTCGCTTTTGACTCCAGGTGAGACCGAGAATATGGCCGACCTCGTGAAGCAATAACTGCGCCTCATATTTAGTTAGATGATGTTTTTTGATGTATCTGGTATCCATGTAGATCGCTGCCGGGTATGGAAGTAGTTTGGCATGAGGATTCACCGCTTGGCGATACCTCTTGCCTAATAGTTGTGAACTGTCGTAAAAGAGGACATACAAATAGGCAGTACGGCCATCGTGTTTCGAATGGGTCGGCCCATCCATATACCGAAGAGCCAATAGCTCCGGTCTCGTAGCCTGGGCGTCCTCCAGAGGAATAGACGTATCACGAACAATCCGAACTCCATCAGGCTTGTCGCAATATTGCAATAGACCTTGACGTAAAGTCTCGATGATCTCCTCGTTTGGTTCACTACCCTCCACAGCATCTACCTCCACGTAAAGGCTCCCACAAGGCGCGCTCTGGATGTACAGCAGATGCGGCTTCCAGAAACTCAGGCTTCTCGGATCGATGCTCTGTTTCCCGTTTGTCAGCAAGGTACATCCAGTGCATAATACGGCAAGACATAACATCACGTTGATTATGTAACGAACCCCCCATGTCCTCCGAATGTGTCGCATCACCAACCTCCTCACAAAGTAAAAGCACTGCGAACAAATTCAACTATGAAACAGTAGTTAGCGCTATTTACACCTCTGTTTGGTTCGTCAAATTTCTACTGCGAGTTAATCTCCGGAAGGACCTGATTTGGTGCCAGATTGTAAAAAAGGCCAAATTCTGAAGTGCCATTAGCAATAAGAATAGGTGGGTAAAGGTCTTATCTCGCGCGCCTATGTAACTAAAAATCGAAACTGTTCGACAAAAAAAAGGCTATCCGGGGAATAGACTTTTTTATCGGGCAAAATCTGACCCAAATTGAAGAAAGGATTTTAGAACTAATCATTACTGGTAAATGCGACAAGAAAATCGCCTATCTGCACCACTGTTTGGTCTGACCAGTTGAAGGATATTGCAAACGAATTGTGCACAAATTTGATGTTGTCGATTTCGGTAGATTACTGTGGATTTTTGGAAGTACGGAAATGGGTAAATAAAGTCAGAGCAACGCACTTAAAGAGCGTTTTTAACCCCAAAAAAGTGACATTTTGGGGCAAATTGGTTGCGGGTTTGTTACGAAAAAAATGAAGATTTTTTTTGAAAAAATTTGAAAAAAACAAAAAAAAAGTTGACAATGTAATCAATTTTGTTATAGTGGAAACTTGCGCAAGAGTAAAACAGGTAAAAAGTTAGAACAATATATTCAAGAATTTTTTAACCCGGAGAGCGGTGTTTCAGGGAAGTTAACAGTTAACGTAATATTAATTTGAGAGGAGTACAGGTATGAACACAAGAAAGAGCAAGACAAAATGTTTTTGGACAGGGCAGGGTTTTTATTTGATGATGACGCTAAGCGTGGTGTTGCTGCTACTGTTTGGTAAAGTCGGCCTGGCAGCGAGAAGCGAAAGCGTACAACACTTCAAAATGCTCTCAACCGTAGAGTATACCGGCAAGGGCCAGTTTAGGCATGAGGACGAAACACTGTTTACGGTAAGGAAGCAGCCATTGGATGATAATAAAGTGCAGTACTCTGTTTCTCCCAGGGACCTTTCATTTGTTGTTGATAGAAAGACCAGACGTTTATCACTATCCAGCAGGGATAAGAGGGATTTGGCACTTCTTGAAACGGTAAACAATCAATGTGTTAAGTCTCTCAAGAAAGTAACAAGAGAAAATATTGGGAAAACATGGAAGCAATCTTTCAACCTGTCGCCCCTTGGTAAATCGCTTCCCGACGAGCTGAAATTCACTTTGACAGCGATACGAGTGGAAACAAAAGCATCCGGCGAAATGATAGCGGTGAGGGCTTTATCGGAGCCTTTTGTTGTTAAGGCCGCCAAGAAAGGCGGGGGTACAGGGTCTATTAAATCCAAGGTCGGCGCTGTTTACCTTTTCGACCCGGAAATTGAGGACATTTACCTGAGTGTATCCGTTTTCGAGGCAACAACAAAAATCAATGGTTCCAAGGAAAAACTCCGGCACGAAGTCGCAACATACAGATGCGATGCTGCGGGAGAACCGGTCGACTTGGGTGGTCTGGGCAAAAAATTCGAGAAGTTTGCGCAAAAAGTAGGGCTGACCAGGAAACCTTTGAAGGTTAAAGAGTCTGCTCTTTTGCCTCAGTGGGCCCAGTCTCAGGGTTTAAAGGCTGCCCAGGTGGCCAGTATATGTGCGGCAACAGCCTGTGAAGGCGCTTTCAATCCTGTCTTTACGATTTCCATATCCGCAGCCCGCACAGTTGCGGGGCAAATTTCGGGCACAATAACCCCAGGTGCGTTAGCAGCTACTGGCACTGCTGGCACGCTGGCGGCCACTGTTCCTGGTATACCTAATCTGGGTATAGCGCCATTTCTGGGTGTGGGCGTCGCGACCGCTGCTGCCGTCGCAGGCGGAACTGTCGGAACAGTTGCTGTAGCTGGTGGGATGGGTGGTGGAGGAGCCGGAGGGGGAACCCCTGCCAGTCCATAGTGTGTGGGTTTAAGCAATTTTTGCTTAGCGTAGCATAATGATATAATGATAGCTGGGGGTGGGCACCGTAAACATGTGACAGAAGAAGTCATTTGTGAGCACGGCTCTATAATTGGTATGCCTTGCCCGGCTTTGAATCTGGCAATAACCGCAATTCTTTCATCAAGATTCAGAGACATTCTGCTATCGGGCTAAGGTGGATTCAATATTCACTGAGACAGAATCCCCTGACCCAACAATCGCAGTTTTTCTTGCACTAACATTTCCAACAAACCCAAATCGTTACCAGCTAATGTAATTTCTTGAGCAAAAGTTTCTTCCAATTGCTCCAGGATTTTGGTATCCATTAGGCACTTTAGGTCACTTTACACACTTTAGCTCACTCTACAAGTGCCTAAAGTTTGGAGTGCCTAAAGTTTAGAGTGCCTAAAGTGCCTAAAGTTGTGGATTATTTTTTTCACTTTAGCTCACTTTAGGCACTTTTTAGCCTGCTATTGGTCTCTGCGTAGCTTAGGCGGATAGAAGAAAGATGCTTGAAAATGTTGCATAGTAAAATCTCTTTCGTTTTGGTTGTAAATACTTGGGCTTAAAAAGGAGAGGAAGTCATGAAAAAATTGTCAATTGCAGTTTTTATGTTTACTATGCCCCTTATTCTTTTTGGCTGCGGGCCCCGTAGCATAAGACGACCTCCGGCAATGCTACAGGGTGGGCATAACGCAAAGGAAAAACAGTTGGAAAAGTTCATTACCGCTCATGTCGGAAAAATCGAACCTATAACAACACAGGCGAATCTTGTCTATTGGGACGCGTCAACTACCGGCAAATCGGAAGATTATGATAAGCTCAGCCAATTGCAACTTGGGATTCGTCGAATCTACAGTGATGCCGAGGAGTATGCTTTCCTTAACGATATGAAAAAATCCGGGCAAGTCAAGGACGCAAGACTGGGCCGACAATTGAAAAAACTATACTACGCTTATCTGCAGAACCAGATAGAGCCGGAGCTGTTGGAAAAACTCGTTGATTCGGACACGAAAATTCAGGAAAAGTACAATAACTTTCGCGGCACCATAGACGACAAGAAGGTCACAATGAGTGACATCTATACAATTATGACAACCGAAATAGATTGTCACAAAAGGGAACTGGCCTGGCGGGCCAGCAAGCAGGTGGGAGATGCGATTGTGGACGACCTTATCCAGCTGGTCAAGCTGCGCAACCAGGCGGCCCGTAAGGTCGGTTTTGACAATTATCATACGATGTCGATAGTCACGGGCGAGCAGGACGTGGAAGAACTGGACCGCATCTTCGACGAGCTTTGCGAATTGACCGATAAGCCCTTTGCTCGAATGAAGAAGGAATTAGACCGCATCCTGGCAGACAGTTACGACATCGCGCCCGAAGACTTGATGCCCTGGCACTATCATGACCCATTCTTTCAAAGGACCCCTCTGGTGTACGAGCTGGATTTGGACCTCTACTACAAAAAACACGATGTCAAACAACTGGCGGAAGAATATTATGCGGGTGTCGGCCTGCCTGTGGATGATATCCTTGCCAGAAGCGATTTGTATGATCGCGAAGGCAAGTATCCACATGCTTTTAGCGAAGACGTGGACCGCCGAGGGGACGTTCGCATTTTGTGCAACCTTCAAAATACTGAACGGTGGATGGAGACCATACTGCACGAATTGGGCCACGCGGTTTACAGCAAATACCACGACCGCAAAGAGCCCTGGCTGTTGAGGGAACCAGCCCACAGCTTCACCACCGAGGCGATTGCGATGTTTTTCGGCAGATTGAGCCGTAACGCCGCATGGATGCAGGAGATGCTGGGCCTGTCAGAGAAAGAACGAGCAGAAATTGAAAAGGTAACCGAAAAATACCTGGAGTTTCAACAGGTGCTTTTTGCCCGCTGGGCGATGGTTATGTATAATTTTGAAAAGCAACTTTATGCCAAGCCTGACCAGGATTTGAATAATCTATGGTGGGAGCTGGTTGAGAAATATCAATTCGTTAGGAGACCACCGGGGCCTGTTGATGCAGGCTGGGCCTCAAAGCTTCATTTCACCACTGCACCGTGCTATTACCACAACTATATGATGGGCGAATTGTTAGCCTCCCAACTGCATTACCATATAGTTCACAAAGTCTTTAAGCTTGAATCGGATGAAGGCGTCGGTTATGTGGGCCAGCCAAAGCTCGGAGATTATCTGCGAGCTAAAGTTTTTGGGCCAGGAGACCTCTATCATTGGAACGAAATGATTGCACGGGCAACCGGGCAACCTCTAACGCCGAAATACTTTGTCGAGCAGTTTGTCAAATAATATCGAGGAACAGATGACTTACTTAATTGCTATATTTGTCTATTTGTTTGTCCTGGCCGGCATCGGGATTTACAAATCCCGACAGGTCAAAACCCAGGCTGATTTTGCAGTGGCCGGCAGGACGCTTTCGCCCTGGATAATGGTCTGCACCATGCTGTCCGTATGGATCGGCACCGGCTCAATCGTTGGCAATGCCGGCAAAACTTATGAAGTCGGTATGGCGGCCTTTTTCCTACCTATAGGAACTTTTATCGGCATGATTCTGCTTTCCTTTATCGCCACGCGGGCCCGGAATATTGAGGCCCTTTCGGTACCAGAGATTATCGGCAGACGATTCGGCAATACTGCCCGGTTGTTAGCTGTGGTCGCTTTGGTGATTGCCTATATGGTGATTGTCAGCTATCAGTTTAACGCGGGCGGCATGGTGTTGGAGGTGATCGCAGGGAAGGAAGAAAAAGCGGCGACCGCTCTCGGAGACAGCCTCACTAAGAATCAAGTTCGCAAAGGATATTTCCATTATGAGCCTCCACAAGACTGGACCGGAACCACAGAGATCAAATTTCATGTAAAAAACAAAGACTCGGACAAATGGTCCGAGACGCCGGAAATCTTTACCGTTAAAGTTGTTAAGTCAACTGAAATCATCTCCGAAAAAGCTCAAACAAGCCGGCTGAAAAACATAAGCGTGATTAAAGAAAATACCTTTACCCGAGTTATAATAGAAGGATACGACAGCGGCTTTAAGAAGCAAGACGGAATATACCGATTAGCCGCGATACCAAAAGAGGGTGAACTTTATCTGCATGAACCGAAGCTTACTGCTGAAAGAGCAACGATTATCGCCGCTATTTTCATCATTGCTTATACGATGCTGGCGGGACTGCTGAGCCTGGCGTTTGCGGATATTGTTACCGGGATAATTATAACGGTCACGCTGTTGATTGCGTTTCCGGTACTGCTGATTAAGGCAGGCGGTTTCAGCGGCATGCAAACAGCGTTCGCGATGATGGCGGACCGACCCGACCACATGAAGCTGCTCGGGGTCTTTAGTGCTGCCGATTATATTAATTTCCTATTGCCTGTTTTTCTCCTTGTGCTGGGTGACGCCAACCAGTACCAGCGGATTTTCGCCAGCAAAAACGCCAAGGGCGCACGCACCGCCGTGATCGTTATGATTTTCCTGGCGCTGCTGATAGAAGAATTGATAATAGCCGAAGCATGGTTCGCGGGGAGTTTGACTCCCGACCCGGAAAACGGACGCTACATTCTGATTTACGCAGCCCGACATTTTATGCCCCAGGCGCTGGGGATTATCTTTATGATAACGGTAGTGGGTATTATCATCTCCACGGCGGATTCATTCCTATTGGTTCCTTCGACCACCTTTATTAAGGACATCTACCTGAACCACATCAATCCCAAAGCTTGTGAAAAACGAATCGTTTTCATGAGCCGCTTAATGGTGCTGACCTTTGGAATCATCGCCTGGCTGGTGTCGCGGGTGTTCTCCGAGTCTACGACGGTATTTGAAAAAGCGTTGTATGCCTTTACTGTTTATGGCTCAGCGATTACCCCTTGCCTCGTGGCGGCCCTGCTCTGGAAAAGGGCCACAAAGGCGGGCGCAATTTCTTCGATACTGGCCGGGTCGGTGACCACACTTCTGTGGGAAGAAGTAATAAAGATCCATTTGCCGGAAGAACTGGCAAAGCTGGATGCGGTACTGCCGGCGATAACCCTGTCGGTGATTTGTCTAATAGTGGTCAGTCTGTGTACCACAAATAAGAAACAAGCGGCTGAGGGATAACGTCATTGCAAAGGTAAAGAAATGTTTGCAGAAAAGGTATATGTCGAAAGACGGAAACGCTTAAGGGAACAAGTGGGCTCCGGAATAATTTTGTTTTTGAGCAATGAAGAGTCTCCAATGAATTATCCGGACAACCAATATCCCTTTCGGCAGGACAGTTCATTTCTCTACTTTTTCGGACTCGATTTTCCCGGCCTTGCGGCTGTCATCGACGTCGATGAGGACAAAGAAGTTGTCTCTGGCAATGACCTGACAGTCGATGATATTATCTGGATGGGGCCGCAACCGTCGTTGGGAGAGAAATGCCAAAAGACTGGTATTTCTGAAACTGCTACGCTTGACCGGTTACAGGTCGTGTTGAAAAAAGCTGCTGAGCAAGATAGAAGAGTACATTTTCTCCCCCAGTACAGAGCGGAAAATACTTTGAAAATCGAAAGATTATTAGGGATACATCCAACAGTAATCCAAGACCATGTCTCAGAAACTTTAATAAGAGCTGTAGTAGCGCAAAGATCTTCAAAGAACAAGGCCGAAATTGAGCAAATTGAATCTGCTCTTGAAATCTCTTATGAAATGCAGACGATGGCGATGAAAATGTCAAAACCCGGTATATATGAAAGAGAGGTTGTCGGCGCGATGGAGGGCATTGTTCTGTCCCGTGGGTCTCGTCTCTCTTTTCCCACCATTTTCTCAATTCATGGAGAAACGCTTCATAACCATTATTATGGCAACCAAATGAAGCAAGGCGATATCGCTGTTAATGATTCCGGTGCCGAATCCGCTCTTCACTACGCCAGTGACATCACTCGGACTATCCCCGTCAGTGGAAAATTCTCCCAGAGACAAAAGGAAATCTATACCATTGTCCTCAATGCAGAAGAGAAAGCGATTGAAGCGGTAAAGCCGGGCGTCGAATTTCGCAATGTTCATAATCTGGCCTACAAGATTCTCGCATCGGGCTTGAAGGACCTGGGATTGATAAAAGGCAATATCGAAGAGGCAGTCGGTGCCGGTGCTGTTACGTTGTTCTTTCAATGCGGATTGGGACATATGATAGGACTCGATACACACGATATGGAAGACATAGGAGAGGATTATGTCGGATATACAGATACCATCAAAAGAAATCCTGAGTTTGGCTGGAAATCTTTGAGACTGGGCAGGGAACTTGAGCAGGGTTTTGTAATAACAGTGGAGCCGGGACTCTATTTTATTCCTGAGCTGATCAACCGATGGAAGACAGAGAAGAAGTGCAGCGACTTCATCGACTATGGTATGGTTGAAAAATACAGGGACTTTGGTGGTGTTCGAATAGAAGATGATGTCCTTGTGGTAGAAAACGGTCATAAGGTACTAGGCAAAAAGATACCTAAAACGATAGATGAAGTAGAAGCAATGTCGTCTGGGGGGTTGGATTAACCGAAGGGTGAGGCGGGCTTGGGTTTGAGTGGGTTCGTATTGGGTTCGTTTTGGCTTTGAATTGGCTTTAATTGGGTTCGTTTGGGTTCGTATTGGGTTCGTTTTGGGTTCGTTTTTCCCGCGTTCACCAAGTGTCTTATTTTCATATTCCCTTGATAATACTTTATTTATGTTCATCTTGACTTTTTGGAAATTGGGTTCGTTTTGCATAATTTACTTATAGCCACAAAGGCATTAAGGCACAAAGTGGAATTTGGGGTGTTATGGCGATTTGCGTAGCTTGTAGTTCGTAGTTCATAGTACATTGTTAGTTCGTTGTTCATAGTTCGTGGTTTCCTTCGACTACGCTCAGGACAGGCTCCGTTTTTAGTTGACTATTGGCCATAGACCAATCACCATGTCCTTCTTTTCGGCCTTCTGCAAAAAAAGATGGCCCTCTATAAATGCACGGATGTGCGCGTTTGATGCGAAAATTGGGCTCGATTTTCGATACAGGATTGGCGTTACTCATTTGTGGAAAGTGAGTTAAAATTTTTTTATTTTTTTCAGATTTGGCCGGTTACTATGTGCGCTTTTGGTTGAAAAACACGGACTAACACAGACTTTTTACCACGGACTACACGGACTTTTTGCCACGAATTAGCACGAAATTCTTTTTGCCAGCCGATGCGGACTTGGCAGCGGCTTTCCCGATACCAGTATCTGTGAAGCCTGCGGCCAGCGTCCGCTGGGCCATCAGGGATGGCCCGCATAAGAATATGCAAGCCGGCAAAAGAGGGATTCTTTATTAACCACGGATTAGCACGGATTTACACTGATTTATTAGCCACAAAAAAGCAAAAAATGCACAAAAGGAACAAAAAAATGACCAAAAAAGCGCTTTATAAGCACATAAATATCTGGATCCCTGCCTACGCTGGGTCCCTGTCTACTGGATCCCTGCCTAAAGCATGCAGGGACTGGCGGGGATTCGGACTCGTGCAGGCGGCGGAGATAATAATAAAGGCATCCTGTGGAGGGGTACCGAGAACAAACGCATCTAGGGCACAGGCCGCGGGGGCTGCTTTCGACGAGATCACACAAAAAAGTTCGTGACGGTCAGTATCCCAGAAATCCATACCATGATAGAGAATCCTGTAAGTGCGGGAAAAGGATTTTTTCCAAACAGCGCGTTGTAGATTATCCCCAACGTGAAGTGAGTAACGTACTGGAGCACTGTAACTGCGATAATTGTAGCAATGATCCCGTAGAGCCAACCGAAGATATGTACAAGTGCGACAACACAGATAATCCATTGAAAGACGGAGAAGGTATCAAAGCCGAATCTGTAAGGCAGCATGTTGAAACGCCTAAAGAACATGCAGTATTCCCATAAACTAATCGTGACGAAAAGGCTGGTGATGACCACATAGTTCATGTCGGTGTCAATATCTCCTAACAACGATTATATAGTTTATATAACAATTTCCCATTGCTTCTTCAATATTTATCCGCCTATGGCAGACTCGCCCAATCTCTTTTATTAAATGATTCCAAGGACTTGGAAAATGTACCGGACACCTTGAATTTCTCCCAAGACGTCAATGGGATTTCTTCAAATCCCTGTATTAGAGACGTTCAGAAGTCTTGAAGAATCTGTTCTGCGGAAATTATTTTCGATAATAGTACGGACCGCGTGTCACTATTGTATTTACCTTTGATCCGCCCGATTTCCTTGATCAAGTCCAGTCTTTCGGATTCCTCTTTGATTATTATGTAGTTTATATCGCTCGGTTCGAAGCGAAGTGATACCTTTTTCAGTTCTTCATTCTCTTTAGACAACAGGGGGTCTTTGAATTGTCTTTCAGGCAATAAGATTTGTGTACCTTTATATAAAGAAAGACCTGGGACATATCTCCACTCCCTTTCATCGTAATATTTCGTAATATCACCATCCTCTGAATGAGAATCAAAGGATTTTGTGAATGCGAAAAGTTTGAACAGTAAGTCACGCTGTTCAGTTAGAGATTCGATTTCAACACCAACTTTGCGTACTCCTTTTACATCTTTCGAGATGCTATTAAGGACGTCATCAAGGATTCGAGTAGTTTCAGATCCTCTTCGTAGGTACAGTACTGGATTTAGCCTGCTTCTTTCTGCCCACTCTTTTGACATACCGATTCCGTAATTTCCATACTTCGTCATATGTCTGTGCACCATGGAGAGAGGGATGTCGCAAAAGCTGACCATAGGAATCCCGATTTTGAATGAAGTTTTTTCGTCAATTTGATAGTGTTCTAAAGAAAATCGTGGACAGAATTCCTTTTCCAGTATTCCAAGAAGATTTTCCTTATTTGTGAAATGAAAAAGAGTATCAGAGCTAATAGCTGGCACTTATATTACCTTTCTTTTGTTTATGCTTAACATAATAATATCCAACACGATACCTATGGCACATGTACCTATAGCACAAGTTTCCACTGATTTTATCCTGGCATTATGCTATTATCAACATATTTGAAATAGGTGACACTGTCCCTAGTTTTTCCTCATTGTTAGCAAGATTATGTCTCAGGACGCCTTTTCTTGAGTTATGTCTCCTCATGATCGAAACAGACCGAGCCATCGATGGCGGAATATGTCGCAAGCACTACGCCATCACCACCGAGAAGCCTGAGTTCGGAAGCAGAATTGTCGTACAGAACTCTAGCTTGCATAAGTATCTGGCAAAGAGTGAGGCGCTCGGCGTCGGACAGCTCAGACCACTGTGCACGGGCGACAGTCGTATCCTCTCGCTGAGGATGGAAGTCTAACAAAAGTCCGCCCTTGTTAAGTTGTGACAGAAACGTGCGAATCTCGCCTGCGGATTGCGTTCTTGAGATTGGTGCGTTGGGTCCGTGGAAAGCGAGGAATTGCTTGGGTGTAGACCGGGCATACTTGATGAATTTTGGGAGTTCATACCCAATTACGCCGAGTACTAAGCCAGCTGTCCAGCGAACCAATGTTGTATCATTTATGAATTCACCTAGCGCCTGGCCGATAATAATCCCGATGAAAGCGCAAATGTATTTCATTGCCTTTACTTTCCAACATAATAATATCCAACACGATACCTATGGCACAGGCTTCCACTGATTTTATGCTGCCATTATCCTAATATCAACATACTATTACGCTCCAAATCCAGACATGTATGGTGCAATATTTCACACAATTAACCTGTCTTTGTCTGGTTTATGCGCTCTAATTTCCTTCTCAGCTCCTTTCTTCTTTGTTCTTCATATTTGTTAAAATCTTCGTTTACTTCAGCCTGAGCTTTTTCAGTTGAACCAAAGCCGCCAGACATGGATGAAAGAGCAAAAACTTGCCACTTATCTTCGTTCTTCTTCCAAACGTTGTATCGAGCATCATAGTCTAATCCTGAGATTATCTCGTCTATTTTAGCCGCACTTTTCTCGATACCATTTTCCTTAACGATTTCCTCAAGCAATAACACTCTATCTCTAAGGCGTTCCATGTTTTCCCATTGATTTCGTTCACTTTCCTCTTTTAATTTCTTTCCGTACTTTCTCTGCCACTTTGATTCCTTGTAGTCATCAAAAACTTTTTGAATACCTATCAGGGCAAATACAAATAATGTCAGACCAAGGCAGAACAGTGCAAATCCTACTACTGACGAAAGTAACTCAATCCATCCCGTCATTCATGTCCTCATTTTCTTGTTATTCCCATGCTCAACAATGATTATACAGTCTGTATAAAACGCCAAACACAGATTTCTTTCATTGAATGATTCCGCGTGTGCAAACAAGTTGCACACCCTACAAGGCTGATTTCTGAACTATTCTTATAATTTCCGGAGCATCTTTTCCATCATAGGATAGGAAAGGCTCTGAAGTAGAGACCTGCTCTTTGTAAAGACAGCCGTATATCTCTAGTAAAAGAAATATTGTTTTCTTTATATCAGATTTCTTCAAATTGGCTTTTTTCCATACATCTTTTGGGCTCGATACATTTTCTCTGTCGATGTGAAAATGGGTATGGTTTCTAATGTCTCGTAGTTTTTCTGACATATGCTTTAAAAAAGAGAGGTCGCAACCACTTTTTTTTAATATTTCGTTGATTTGCTTCCTGTTCCGGCTTCTAATATTCCAGAACGTTAGAGCTTTGCCGCCGCATTCAAGTACTTTAATAAGATGTGCTACCATGTCATTAAAAAGTGCCATTGAACATAAACCAAGAAACTCATTTGGGTATATTGTTGGAGAGTCTTGCCACATCTTTGTATAGGCAAAATATTCATGATGAGCAAAAGTAACCTCACTGTAATTTCTTTGTAAGGCTTCTAAATATTTCTTTTTATCTAACATTTTATTTATTCACGCTAATTATTGAGATTGCAACGTCGCTGCGCTCTTCACGATGTCCGCCCCAGTGAGATAACGCCTTGCTATCCCATGGGGCAGGCGGGGCAAGCTCACGGGGCAGGGAAGTAAAATACCACAAAAGAAGGGGAAAGGGAAAGAGAAAATCCCCCCAGCACAGGACTGAAGGCTATATAATAAGGGCAACCCCGCAATAAATTGCGGTGGTAAGTATAAATACAACCCACTGCAGTGCAGTGGGCTAAAAACCCCGCCACAGGTGGCGGGGCTAACCATGAGGATAAAAACATTTGCAATTGTGAGGCATATATGGTATATTGTCGGAGTTGAATTTCAGCATCGTAGCCTGTGGCATGGGCTTGGAGCCCATGGAAACACGGCCAGGATGGCCGTGCCACGCTAAATAAGAAATATAAGTTTAGGAGAAAAGCCATGTGCAGGAGAGTGAATTTTCCAATTCTTTTTGTTTTGGTATCAGTATTGTGCCTGACTTTGAGTAGTGTTGGCCAGGCGGAGCTTCCAAAAGCGGTGGGTTTTTGGAGATTTGAAGGAAACACGGTCGACTCAGGCAGTGGCGGCAACAATGGAACCCTGAAAGGTACAGCGGCTATTGCTGCCGATGCGCAGCGCGGCAAGTGCCTGAAATTAGACGGCGATGGCTACCTGGATATCCCATCCGGTGTTACCGAATTAGGCGACGCAGATTTCACAATTGCCGTCTGGATTAAAACCGCCAATAACGGAGTGCCCATCTTGTCCAAATCCAACGGCAACGGAGAGTGGGAAGAAAGGGAGAAGGAGTTTTACGTTGCCGATTCAGATATATCAGAAGCAGATAACGATGGGACAGTCGAATATGTAGGTCACAGTTGTGAGTGGGTCCGGGGCAGTAAAAGTGTTGGTGATGGCCAGTGGCACCATATAGCCCTGACCTGGGATGCCGGCGAAGAGGAGGGCATTGTGTACGTAGATGGGGTAGAAGGTACTGATGATATAGGATTTTCGGGGGGTACAGATAATGATGGTGACACAGTAAGGATCGGTTTTTCAGAAAGCGTACATAGCAGCGGCAATTTCGTAGGACGAATCGACGATGTGGCTATATTTGATGTAGCGCTGACTGCTGAGCAAGTGGTTGAGCTAAGGGGGCTTACTGGTGGAGATAAGATAAAGGCGGCAAAGCCCGCTGCCGAGAAGGACAAGCCGATTACCCTTGACACGGAACCTCATCTTGTTGGCTGGTGGAAGTTCGATGAGACATCCGGCAAAACCGCTGCAGATTCCTCCAAGTATCAGCGTAAGGGCACGCTCAAGGGCGGCTCATCATTTGACAAGGATTCAGTCGACGGTCGAATAGGCAAAGCACTGAAGCTGGACGGCGAAGATAACATCGTAGAAATAGCCGGATATAAAGGTGTCACCGGCACGCGACCTCGAACCGTGACGGCCTGGATTAAGACAACCTCATCCAGAGGGGAAATTATATCCTGGGGCGAGGAGGATTTTGGTCAAATGTGGATTTACCGCTTCATAAGAGGGCGTTTAGGCGTAACACTCCATGGCGGATACTACTACATTAACGATGCAGTACATGACGACCAGTGGCATCATGTGGCGGTGGTAGTAGTAGAGGCTGAGCTGCCGAATCTGCACGATGATGTCAGGCTTTATAAGGACGGTACGTTAGCGGAAATCCATGACATCGGCCTTCTGGACCTCTGGCCGATTGAGACCGGCAACAAGCTGGATGTCCGTATAGGTCGGCGATTCAAGGGCCTTGTCGATGACGTTCGTATCTACGACCGTGCTCTGTCGGAGGATGAGATAAAGGCTATTTTTATGTTGAAGAGTAATCGCCCACTAAGCAAATCCCGACGATAATGCCGAAAATGAAGATATAGATAAAGATTTTGGCCTTGCCTGCCGGTGAACATTCTTAGTCGCTTGCCAAGCCAAGGCCTGAACAATAACGAAAGGAGATAAATGATGGATAATAAAAAAGTGACACGCCGAGAGTTTATGCGTGATAGTGCGATGGCTGCAGCAAGTGTGGCTGTTGGTCTCGGTGCAGCGGCCGGACAAAGCGTTCAGGCCGCCGGTGGCGCGACAGTCGATACGTCCAAGATTCTCAATTACAACCCGAATATGGAGTACCGCCGGCAGGGAAAGACGAACCTGATGGTCTCGGTTGCCTGCTTAGGCGGTCACTCAGGCAGCAACGACAGGCAGCGCTACGAAATTGTCAGCCGCTGCATCGACGCAGGTATCAACTACATCGACGCGTGTACGAAGGGTGAAGTAATAAGAGATGCCAAGGCCCTGAGAGGCCGCCGCGATAAGATGTACCTGGCGCTGTCGCACTGTGGCCGAGAGACGCGCGATCCGAATTACCGGACGGCAAAGAAGTTATTAGGAAGTCTGGATGAAGTGCTGAAAGCCTCGAAAGAGGATTACACTGATTTGTGGCGTGTGACCTGTTACGAGCCGGGCGGCAGACACACATTCAATACAGCGTGCGAGATGATTGAGGCGCTTGAGAAAGCGAAAAAGCAAGGCAAAGCCCGGTTCGTCGGGTTCTCCACACACGACCGCCGGTGGATAAAGTTCATGATTGAATACTTTCCTCAAATTGACTGTATCTGCTTTCCCTTCACCACTATGAGTAAGAGGGCCCAGACAGACAGTGTGTTCCCTGCTCTGAAGAAGTGTGACGTGGGGGCTTTCGGGATTAAGCCTTTTGCGGCAGGCTCACTATTCGCCGGCAGCCAAGAAGAAAAAAATAGGCGTGCACGTCTGGCCATCAGGTATATTTTGCACAGCAACACCGTGATACCTATTCCCGGTATGAACAGGGTGAGTGAGGTCGATAACGTGGTCAAGGCCGTGACGGAACGCCGCAAACTCGACTTGAAAGAAAGGGCGGAACTGGAAAACGCCAGCAAGCAGATGTGGGCCAAGTTACCACGCCACTATCAATGGCTCAAGGACTGGGAATACGTCTAATCGATAACGTCCGGCCAATTAAGTATTCGCATTGAGAGTGAGCCCCACCGTTTTGCTTGCCCCCCTGCTTCTTTCGAAGCAAAACGAGGGGCTTCGCGAAAACTAATCAGCGGAGCCTCGCCGCTTAAACTAATATCAGGGCAAAAAGTATGAAATACTGTTTCTTGATGCTTGTTCTGGCGGCAGTGGTCGCTGCCGGAACAGGCTGTGAGCAAATGGAGGCTAAACAAAAGCCTGATACAAACACAGAACCCAGGACCAGCCAGGAACCCATAACGGATGATGAGCCCCTGCTGCTGCTTGATGATAGTGAGGAAGAGTTTGTCCCGCCGACCGGATCCATAGCCGATAACAGTCGCTGTTTCGTTTGTCATGTTAACTACATGCAAGAGGATATTGCCGTTATCCATGCACGGGCCAATATCGGCTGCGCGCACTGCCACGGCGAGTGTGATGCCCACATTGCTGATGAATCCTGGGCCTCGGGCGGGAACGGTACTGCGCCAGATATTATGTATCCTCGGCCAAAGATTAACCCGTTCTGTATGGGCTGTCACCCGAAGGACAAGATCGACACCGAGCAGCACAAACCTCTCTTCGCCAGCACCGCCGAGCAAAAGTATTGCACCGATTGCCACGGTAACCACCGACTGGCAAATCGTAGATGCAAATGGAAGTAGACCTGCCAATATGAGCAAAGTATTTCAAGGTGTTTATACCGTTCTTTGCACGCCTTTCACCAGGGATGATAAGGTAGACGAGGCAGCTTTGAGAAAGCATGTTAGATACCTTGTCGATGAAGGGAACATTCACGGTATTATCCCAAATGGCAGCACGGGTGAGTTTGCCGCCCTGTCTGAAGCGGAACGCAAAGCAATAGCCGACATTGTTATTGATGAAGTTGCCGGCAAGGTGCCGGTTGTGGTCGGTACCGCTTCGGTTTCCACCAAAGAGACGGTCATGTACACACAGCACGCCGCAACCGGCGGTGCCGATGGCGTGATGATCGTCCCGCCCTACTACTGTCACCCGAACGACAAGGAAATCTTCGGCCATTACAAAACCATTGCAGAAAACAGCGACATTGAGATTATCGTATATAACAATCCGGGCACATCGGGAGTAGACATGCAGCCGGAACTGATCGCCCGCCTGGCTGAGTTTGAAAGAATCTCACATGTTAAGGAAAGTTCAGGGGACATCACCCGTGTGGCTGAGATACAAAGGCTCTGTGGTGATAAAATGAGGGTCTTCTGCGGCTGCGACAATCTGTCACTGGAAATGTTCATTATGGGAGCGGTTGGCTGGGTCGCACCGCCGGCAAATATGATTCCTCAACTATGCGTTGAACTGTATGAACTTGGCGCGGTCAAAAAAGATTTTGAAAAAGCCAGGGAATTATATTTCAAATTGCTTCCACTGTTCACCATGTTTGAAACGACCGGACAGTATATCCAGCTAACCAAGGCCGGTCTGGGGATTCTTGGCAGACCTTTTGGTATTCCCAGAAAACCCTTATTGCCACCTACGGACAAGAACAAACAGCGACTTAAGGAAATATTGGCAACACTTCCGATGTGAAGTCTCTCTGGTTTTGTGCCGAAAGCCTTTTAATCTACGCCAAACATTACAACTGGATATTTTCCCAGTCGTCCTCAAGCAGATCGAAAAAGTGAATCGTTGACTGTTTGGATTGGTGTTGGCCCATAAGAATTTGACAGCCTTTGGCCCCCATCAGACTTGCCGCTACCGCAGCCGTAAAGGGTGGCGTCCCGAGCTCTTTTTCTAAGCCCTCTTGCCGGCCCTGATAATGTTTCTCCAGCATTCCGCTGCCGGGCCAAACGATGCCCACTTCACCATACCATCCGGCAATGGCACCGTGCACAAGCGGGCGATTTGATGCCGAGCATTTTTGTGCGAGAGCCAGCCTGTCGTCGATATTATCCAGGCAGTCAAACACAAGATCAGCCTTCTCCCAGACTTCATCCGGCAGCTCATCAAGACGGCACCGAAAACCGGTAAACTCAACGGCTTTATTAATCTTCTCCAGACGTTCCTTCGCTTCGTAAGTCTTCTCCTTTCCGATGTTGGCTTCATTTGATAACAACTGCCTGTTCAGGTTGGTTTCATCGAAAACGTCAGGGTCTACTGCAATAATTTCCCCAACACCCACACGGCCAAGCTGCTCAACTAATTGTCCGCCCAGACCACCAAGGCCAACTAAAACCACCGTGCTTTCAAGAAGCTTCAGCTGCCCCGCATAAGAGAAAGTACCCAGATTGCGTAAATAGCGCCGAGGAGCAAACTCCTTCTTAATAGCGAACCATTCGACCTTCCTAATGCAGATACCGGTTTCAGCGGAAATTCTTTCCACTTGCCGTATAGTAATCTCCGAAACTTCGCATTCCGTGAAATACGGCTCCAAAAGTTTTTCTTCTTCCGGACTAATCATGCTTGCATTCGATTTAACCAAAATCAGCCTCCACCTATGGCAGGAGGGAATATATAGAGCAAATCCCCATCGGCCAGGACCTTATCAAGGTCTTCCTGCTTGCCATTAACGGTAATGATACGAACGAGCTTGACGGGCAACCCAAGCATCTCAGCCAACCTGCGAACAGTTGCGCCCTCTTCAACGTCCACCTTGCCGTCCGGATAATTCTTCAGATATTTGGCAAACATGCTCATGAGTTTTATGTTGACAACCATCAGACATACCTCATCGCACTGTTTTCATTACGCCAGATTCAGCCGTTTCATGGTTTCCTTTGTCGGTGCCCCATTTTCATCCCAGCCTCGCAAAGCATAATAGTCTTTCATCAAGCCTTCAAATGGAATCGTCTTGCCGGCACGGAAGCCTTCTTTAGCCGCCTTGAGCATCTTCCTGGGAAGGATGTCCGTGGCCTTATTATAACCGTCCCGAATATTGTTAAGCCTCTGCACCGTGAAACCTCGCTGGCCAGCAAGCATCAAGTCATCAACGGAATAATCCCACCCCGTAATTGCGTTAAACATCTCGGCAACATCGGTCATGGACCAGTCACCGCCGTCCACCATAAACATGCAAAGCACCAGCGAATTGATCAACACTCCAAGGTCCTGGCACTTTACGGCGAGCCTACTCTGATTCTCTCTTTCAAAGAACTTCACCGTCCCCTCTTTGATGCTGACTTCAGGGATGAAAAAGCCGGCCATTTCGACGTCCTCACAAGGACCACGGAAGTGACAGGCACCTCGTGTTCCCGTCGCATAGGTAGGCGCGAGCGAGATACAGGCCCGTGGATCGTGCGCAGGCAAATCCAGACCCTTGCAATGCACCACCTCAGCTACAGAGTCAGGATGAATCTTCTTGGCCGCCTGAACTGTGCCTTCGGCAAAGACTGCACCAAAACCTTCCCGACGTCCAATCTGTTCGACCAAAGTAAATAATGCCCTCGGATCACCCCATTTCAGTTCCAACCCATCAGTATCGTTAGTTGTAATCCATCCTTTTTCAAAGCACTCCATAGCAAAGCCAACCATAGCCCCGGCACTGATAGTATCCAGTCCCAGCCGGTTGGCAATATCATTGCCAATAGCAACAACCCTGGGGTCGTCGATCAGCAGATTTGTACCCATCAATCCGAGCGTCTCATACTCCGGCCCTATCCCTTCATACTTGTATTCTTCAGGCTCGGTAATCGTAATCTTACGATGGCATCCAATCGGGCAGTATTTACAAGGCAAAGGCCTGGCGTTTAGAGCTTGCGTATAATTTGGGGCACCAAGTTTTCTGGCTCCCTCCGGCCATACGTCCTGCTCCCAGTATTTAATCGGCATATCGCCCAACCCTTCCGCAGTCTCACAAAGTACCGGCGTCCCATGTACCCTGAACTCATTTTCTACAACCGTCTCATATATCTGTTTCTGATACTTTTTGATCAGCTCACGGGTGGCTTGTGGGTCATGCACCTCAACCCTCCTGGTTCCACGCACGGCCACGGCCTTGACATTCTTGGCCCCCATGATGGCACCGAGGCCACAGCGCCCAGCAAAGCTGTGCTTATCCACGGCAATACAGGCAATCGCCACCTTGCGTTCTCCGGCAGGACCAATAGCAGCAACACTGAGTCTCTTATCACCGGCCTCTTCGTGAATTGCATCAACCGTTTCAAAGGTATCCTTGCCCCACAGGTCGGAGGCATCTTTTATCCGGACATCATCATCCACAATCTGAATGTACACAGGATTTTCAGATACTCCTTCCAGGACAACCACATCATAGCCAGCGTCCTTCAATGACGGCCCCCATGCTGCACCGGCCGCAGTATCCGCGAACGTCCCGGTAAGTGGAGATATGCCAACGATGCTGAACTTGGCCCCACCAGGCACTGCAGGTCCCTGGAATGGGCCCGTCGCAAAAATAAGAAGGTTTTGGAGCCCATACGGGTCTATTTTTTCAGGCAGCTCTCTTCGCAGAATCTCGGCACCCAGGCCGGCACCTCCAATAAAATCTTTCAGGTCCTTTTCAGCTATCGGTTCCACTGTCGATTTTCGGCTGGTCAAGTCTACCCTCAGCATCTTTTGCCAATATCCGTTTTTCATCGCTTGTGCTCCGTATCTCCATTGGTAAATGGTAATTGGTAACTGGTAACTGGTAAATGGTAAATGGTTAAATACTTACCAATCACTAATGACCAATTACAAATCACCAGTTAGTAATCTGCATCTCTTGGCCGCTTGGGGCCGGGAGGTAAGTTTTCCTTTAAATATCTGGTGAGTAACCCGTAGAGGTGACGCCTGGTATTTTCGCCCTCTTTTATGCTGTGGGTGCGGTTCGGATAAGACATCATTGAAAAATGCTTGTTGTGCTTAATCAGCTCATTGATAAGAGCTTCACAACTCTGATAATGACAGTTATCGTCGGCGGTTCCGTGTACAAGCAAGAGATTACCCTTTAGTTGATGTGCGAACGTTATGGGCGAACCGTTTTTGAAACCATCTTCATTGTCATCCGGCAGCCCCATGTATCGCTCCTGGTAAATCGTGTCGTAAAATCGCTGGTTGCTTATGAATGCAATTGCCATCGCAGTACGATACAGGTCGGGATACCTGAAGATGGCGTTAAGACTCATAGAGCCGCCACCGCTCCAGCCCCAAACACCTATTCGGGCCGGGTCAACATAAGGTCGGCTTTTAATGATAGCTCGTACCGCGGCGGCCTGGTCCGCAGAAGCAAGAATTCCAATCTGTCGGTAGATGGATTTCCGCCACGCACGACCACGGGGCGCCGAAGTGCCACGGTTGTCCACGCTCATTACCAGATAACCCTGCTGAGCAAGCATGAGATGCCACAGGTATCTTTTCCCTCCCCATACATCCCGGACCGTCTGACCGGCCGGCTCTCCGTAGACATAGAAAAACAAAGGATATTTCTTTTTCGGATTAAAATCAGGCGGCTTCATACACCAGCCGTCAAGCTGCACACCATCACCTATATCGATTCGAAAGAAGTCTGTCGGTCTCCTTTTAAGTTTGTCCAACTTCGACCGCAGTTCCGAATTGTCTGCCAGTACCTTTTTAGTTCTATGCTCCGGCAAACTTACCAGTTCAATTATCGGTGGTGTATCGAAAGATGAATATGTGTGAAAGGCCCACCTTGAATCCGTCGATATCTGATATCTATGCGTACCTTCCCTGCCAGCTGGAGTTACTCTTTCGACCTTGCTGCTGCCGTCAAGCGGTGATCGGTACAAATAACGCTGAGCTGGATTATCCGGCGAAGCGATATAGTACACCCAGCCACCTTCTTCATCGACGCTCTGGATACTTATTACGTCGAACTGCCCCGGAGTAAGAAGAGTTATGTTCTCGCCGGACCGTGAAACCAGGTATAAATGCCGCCAGTCATCCCGCTCACTCAACCACGTGAAAGCGCTGCCATCATCCAACCATTTCAAGCTGTTGCTGACATCAACCCAGGCCTCATCACGCTCAGTCAGAATCGTCCGGACACATCCTGTGCGGACATCGGCCAACATAACTTTATTGGTGTTTTGCAGGCGATTGAGCTGTTGTAAGACTATTTCCTCGGAGTTCTCCGCCCATTCCATCTTCGGAATATAGTGGTTGCGGGAATCGTCCGAGACATTGAACCACAGCGTCTCGCCACCATTGCTGTCAATTACTCCGACACGACAGGCAGGATTCGTCTCGCCAACCTTTGGATATTGGAATGTAGTAATTTCCGGGTACAGAGAATCCGTATAGTTTATGAGATGGAAATCACGCACTCCCTCGGTATTGAACTGCCAGTAGGCGATGGAGTTGCCGTCGGGGCTGAAGCGGAATCCATCCCGCAGTCCGAATTCTTCCTCATATACCCAGTCAGAGGTACCATTGATAATGGTGTCCGAACCATCCATCGTCAATTGCGTGACTTGAAAGTCATTAAGATCCTGGACGAACAGGTTTCTTTCACAGACATACGCGACGCGACAGCCATCCGGGGAAAACCTCGCAAACATCAGCGTTGAAGGCTCGGCCTCGGCGCCGAGTTGGCGCAATTCCCAACTTGTCGGGTCAAGGACCCAGTAGTCTCCTCGCGTGTTCCTGCGCCAAACGCGTTCGGTGTTTGTGAAAATTAGCAGTTTTTTCCTGTCCTTTGACCAATGGTATCCGTCAATATCCAGCGGTTCCGTTTCATCAGGTGGGATAAGAGACGCAGAAGCAACCATTATCTTGCGGCCCCCGGTCTCTGGGTCGTGCCATACTATATCTTTGCCACCCTCCGGGCTGTTCGAGTCTTCGAGAGTTGTGTATCCAGGGCTGTCTTTTAGCCAGACTGCCGAGGGAGATTTCTCAGCTTCAAACTCATCCGAATTGAAAATCCTCTCGATATTTAAATAGCCGGCAGCATCACATGGTAACCTGCCAGACTGGTCGGCGGACTTGCTGATAGTACAACCTGCCGCTGCGAGCAACATAACACAAAACAGAAGACAGAGAACAGAAGACAGAGGACGGATAATCTGACTTCTGACTTCTGACATCTGACTTCTGACATCTGACTTCTGACTTCTGTTAATCAATTTTGTATTCACGGCTACTTCCTTTTTATTTTGCAGAAGGCTTCGTGCTGACCAATACTTTTCCATCAGGTTCGATAGTAAGGTGGTCGTCTTCTTTAATAGAATAAAAATCCTTCTCGGCCAAAACTACAATAGGGACGGCCTTGTGGTACAGTTCGTCCGAGACAATACTGCCCAGTGCTAAAATTGGATCCACCTTAAGATTGATGATGGCTGCAGGAGCAACGCCGGTTTTGATGCTTTCCATCAGAGTAGCGCTGGATGTGCTGGAGCCTTTGCCTTGCGGAAATACGAATACCCGGCCTGTAACAACCGCTCCCAAGCGCTCATGACGTCGGTCGATAATCTGGCCGCTACTCAGGTCTAAACCACCCCAGAAACTCAGAGGCTCTTTGGAAACAAGAGCTGTACCTTCGGCCGAGCCTGCAACTACCGGTCTTCCGATCAGAGTTCTTTCCATTATACTATTGCTTCCTTTTGGCATACATGCCCCTTAACAGCGGACTCAACACATTCTGCCATACTGCCAAAGGCAACCTGTACACCCAGCTCACCCGGTGCATAGTAGGCACACTTTCCTGAATTGGTCATAATAACCTTTGTATCCGGAGGGACCATCGGCGTATGAAAAATACACGTGTCAAGGGTGATCTCGGCACCAAAGTCAGTTAGCACATCGAGAAACTCGCTTCTTTGCAGCAGGGCATAAGATGTCTGGCAGGAAATAACAACGACCTTAACGTTCGGATGGAGCGTTTTGCCTTTTTCCCTCTGGCCTCGGATAAGCCTGGCTAATTCACGAAACTCGTCGAAGGAAAAATGAGGGCAGCCTAACACGACTAAATCAAGGTCATCTCCTTCTTTAGCCGTGGATAAGTCTGCTCTGGATTTTTGCAAATCGGAGAGGCGAATGTCGATAACTCGTTCTGGTTTGCCGCCCTGAAAAGCTTCCTCCAGAGTGTTCGCTTCGGGCGTTAAGCCAATAGCGTGAAAGAGAGCCACTGACCCGGAAGAGGCTGCTGCCGCACACAAAGCCTTCAGCTGGTCACTGGAGACATCAACAGGGAGCCCTTCGATAACCGGAATTTCATCCTCAGTTAGGGAGCCTACGAGATGGCCCAATATTGCAAAAAAATAATTGCTTCGCATGATAGCAGGGTCGATGTCTATCAGCCGCAAAAGAATTTGCCCTTTGCGGTTTTGTTTTAGATGGAGGCCGCACTTAGGGACCCTGCCTGTTATGGCGGCACAGATATCTATAAAATCTCCATATCTGTTGGTTCTGGCCCCAAGAACAGAATTGGCATAGCAGATAGCGTTGGATTCGCCCCAGGCGATTTGCCGGCCAAACCTGGGCGTTAAGTAACTTTGATAAGGTGCACACGTCCAGGTAGGGATACATCCCATGTCTGTATAAGCCTTAGCCTGCCTGATGGCTTTGGCGGCGAAATCTTCATTCCTGCTTGTTGCTGGCAGGAATTGTCTCCAGTTCTGAAGGTCAAGCGGCCCCATATTCAAGGTCGTGGGGATGCAAACTTTTCCTCCTTTTGCCGCCAGTGTCTCAGCAAACTCCAAGCCTGTTTCGCTGAGCAGACCACACCCATCTATATGGGCCTGGCTGACATCCATCATTTCGGCCGCGCCCTGCACCTCGGCCATTCTAACCAGGATACGCATTGCCATCTGGGCAGCTTCGCCGTGTTGACCATGCAGAAGTTGTTCATCTCGTGTGCTCAACTTCACTGACATTGTATTTCCTGCGCCAGGCTACGGTAATCAGGGCTTGTGGTCTGACGGTTTCAAGCCTTTTTTATGCCTGCCGAAACCAATGCGATTGGGATTATACTCGCCAACTAAATCGACCTTGCTCCTGGCCGGTATCTTATCTTCCATGCCCATCGCCCAGTAGCAGGCGTTCACAAGAAGACGGCGGAAACCTTCGCTCTTCAGGTCGCCGCCATGCCCCATCGTAGTAGTGAAAACGCGAGAGGTTTTCCCTTTTGTACCTGTGTAAGTCTTCAGCCAGGCTACGGGCACCAGCTTCTTTGTCGGTTGAGGTTTATCTTTTGGATTCATACCCACGAGCACTTGTCCCATTATCAACGGCTTGCAGTCACCGTGTAGTGTGGTAATACCATACAGATCCGATGGCCCCCAGATATCTTCACAGCCTTTGACAATGGGATGGTTTTCCATACCTTTAGCGATGAGTCCACGTGTACTTTCTCTTTGGTGATGTCCGTAGTGGTTAATCCAGGTCTCACCGAAAACCTGCCGTCCATAGCCACCTTTGAACTCATTGTCTCGAAAACTGTATTTGGCATAGGGGCTGTCCCTGTGCCTGCGGTAATTGAACGCATGTGTCGACGTTCTCAACCCCATGATAGGCTTACCCGAGTTGGTATAATCAATAATGAGTTTCATCTGCTCATCAGGCAACTCACGGAAACGAAGGAAAAGCACCATCAGGTCCGCCTTCTTGAGAGCTTCGAGGCCGGGGATGTTGTCGACTGTCTCCGGGTCTATTTCGCCTGTTTCTTTATTGATGGCAAAGAGCACCGTGCACTTGAAGCCGTGGTGCACAGCCAGTATCTTGGCGAGCTGAGGCATTCCATCCTCCGAGCGGTATTCCTCATCGCCGGTAACAAGAACAATGTGCTTGCCCTTGCCCGGGCCTTTCTTGCCCTCGAAAACGACCCATTGGTCATCAGCCTTTGCCGGATTGTCAAACATGCAGACTAATCCCATCAAAACCAAGGCCCAAAGCCCAATTGCATGTTTAGTTTTGTTCATGTCCGCCTCCTTTCATTTAAATTAATCGTTACGGTTGATTGTCTACTATGTGTGTTAATATAACATACCTTGATTGATTTGGCAACCATGTTTTTCCTGCAATACAATTGAATAGACTATTAACGTATATGATCTGTCCACCGCAGGCAGCAAGAAAAGCGGCCCTCTGAATGATTACACATATCAAGAAGGTTTGCGATTGCAGAACGCCGGTTCTTAGATTCTCAGCGCTCGCCCTCGGCGACCGCCACAAGGTGATGCCTGGTTCGAAAGAACAAAGTACCCTCTGAAATTGCCGGTGTTGCCATGCAGGTCTCGCCCATCTTGTTGACGCTGAGTAATTTAAATTCAGGCCCTGCTTGTACCACAAATATGTCGCCTTTCTCGGCGGTGAAATAGAGCTTTCCATCGGCTGCAACCGGAGAGGCTGAAAAAGCAACACTGCCCGAGGCCAACCTTTCACGGTATTGCAATTTGCCTGTTCTTGCTTCAAAACAGCTCAGGCTACCTCTATCTGAACCACAATAGAGATACTCGTTGTATACGATGGGCGTTGGTATGTAGTTTCCGCCTCTGCTATAGCTCCAGGCAACGTATTGATTACTCGATGTCTCTTTAGCCAGTGAGATATCACCAACTGCCGACAGATGCACAGCATAGATGGGCGACATTCGCCCATGTGCATTGGTAATATAGATTAGATTGTGAGCTACGATGGGAGTTGGAACCGGGATGTCACCCCCGCCCTTCATTTTCCAGGTTTCTTTTCCTGTCTCAATATCATATCCGCCGATATGCCTATATCCATTAACAATGATTTGGAAATGCTCCTTACCTGAATAAACAGTCGGCGTGCCCCAGGTTGGGACATCATCTCTGGGTGTTTTCCACAGCTGAGTACCATCCTTCAAACTAAAGGCGGCAATAAAAGAGTTCTGCTGAACATCACATTGAATAATTACCATCTGCTTATGGATGATGGGCGAACTACCACCTCCCCATTGCGCAGAAGGCATGCGATAATAACCCCAGTCGAGTTTGCCAAGGTCCTTTTTCCATATGAGGCTGCCTTGCATATCGTAACAGTACATACCTTCAGACCCAAAGAATGCAACGACGTAATTTCCGTCCGTACAAGGAGTAGGAGTAGCATGGCTGGATTTGGGATGCCGTTTCACCCTTGGCTTTCCTACGTGAGATTGTCGATTCCATAGAATCTTGCCGCTTTTTCTATCTATACAATAAAGACGCCAGTTGAAAATATTCTCTTCTTTTACCGATTCGACATCTCCGTATAAGCCCACCTTCAAACGTGATTGCCCTTCATCCTTAACTGCAGTCGTGACAAAGATGCGATCACCCCATATTGCCGGACTGGAATGGCCAAGACCGGGGATAGAAGTTTTCCAGAGAATGTTTTCCGACCGTTCGATGTCCCACTTGACTGGCGTGCAGAAACCTTCCACAACACCGGAAGCTGATGGACCACGAAATGAAGGCCAGTTCTGTCCGGCATATAATTCCGGCATTAATAAACAGATTGTAACAAGTAAACTGAACATAGACTAAATTTCTTTACCGCCTGACTCTTAGAGCCTATCCAAATAACCAGCTCTATTGCGGCCGGCTGCAAAGCCCGATGCCTGCGTTGTCAGCCAAAAACGTTCTCAACGTGGAGAAAACCACTTCTGGCGAGCATTTTTGGCCTGCCGCCTTGGCCTCCCCGATATATCGGGACTCGGCCTCATCCCGATTAAATCGGGATTCGGATAAGCTCTTAATCCAATTGATACCTAAGCCATTTATTCGATTATAACTTATTTTGCGAATGTTTGTCACTTATATTTTTCTCTTCACCCCGCTATCGGCCCACCCAAGCTGAATCGCAAAGTGGGAACCCATAAAGTATGATGGTGCTCACAGAATAGGACATGAAATGAGAGCAAAACAAACAGATTGCATTTTGGGCGGCCGATTTTGGCCCAACTTAGAGCCTATCCTAATAACCCTCTGGCTTCGACCGGCTGCGCCGGCCGTGGTCGGCGTCAGGCTGCATCGGCAATGCTGTACATTGCCTGCTTCGCCTTCCTTGCCCACAACCGACTCGCTCGGTCTCGGGCCGACGAGAGGTTATTAGGATAGGCTCTTAGCCAGCGTGTTGCTATTAAAGGCGCCAGCTCAATTTATCAGCATCGCCAGGACTTCGTCAAGTTTAGCCGTGGCCAAGCAGATACAGCTATCGGCTGCTCCATAGTACATCCACAACTCATCGCCGCGAACCAGAAGTCCCGTCGGGAAGACAACATTTGGCGTCAACCCTGACTGTTCGTACGGGGCCTCGGCTTGAAATACCCAATTGCTTGCGCGCGTAATGGCTTTGTGAGGTCTTTCCTTATCCAACAAAGCCACGCCCGCGCGATAGACTAACTGGCCGCCATAGGCCTTTACGCCGTGGTAGATCAGCAGCCAGCCTAATTCCGTCAGAATTGGCGGCGGTCCTGCGCCAACCTTTACTCCGTCCCAGGCGGCGCCGCCAAGCTCAGGCAGGACACAGTGCGGCTCACCCCAGTGGACCAGGTCAGGTGAATAGGCCGACCAAATGTGTTCAATGCCACCGGCATCCGGACGGTGCAATACCGCCCATTGGCCATTAAACTTTTTTGGGAATAGCACTGCGTCTTTATTGTTGGGGGAGAAGAGCAGTGCTATTCGCTCAGCGTGAACAAGGTCTTCTGTGCGTGCCAACGCCACTGCCGCGCCGGTTGGAGAGTAGGCAGTATAGGTAATATACCAGCATTTTTCTTCAGGTAGGTATGTTACTCGCGGGTCTTCGCAGCCCCATTGTTCGTACCGCCAACGGGCCTCGCCGTAGCGAAGTATAGGCTCGGACTCGATCTTCCAATCGCTGACCCCATTTTTACTCCGGGCCACATGGATGCTGGAGTGTCCCGTGTGGTCCTCAACGCGGAGGAGCATCACGACATCATCGCCTTGTTCGGTTACACCAGGATTTAGCACGGCTGCGGCCGGAAAGGGTAAATCCAAAGATGAAATGATAGGATTGTGCGGACACCGGTTGAAGAGTCGTATCTTCATAGTAACACCTATAAGAACTGACAGCCCTCATTGCACGGTCTTGACGCATAAGAATACGTAAATAAGTATACCACACGCTCAACTATTTGCTATAATAAAAAATCGACCCCTTTCTTGATTTTTGATTTGGCCCGCCGGACGACCGGCGGCTCCGATGACCGGGGTACTGAACGATGCGAACAGAAATTCCTGCCGGCATTGTTATTATTTGCCTCGCAGGCAATCCGGAACGGACGCGAAACGCTGTTACCTTGATGTCCTCACCTGACTTGAGGCAGTGGTCAATACGTTCAGTTGTACTCTATCACCCGGATGTTGACCGGCACGGTTTTCAGTATCTGGACTGGCAGCTCGAAGTCAATGACCTCATCGCCATATCTCGTACGGCCTTCGATGATGAATCCGGAGGGGCGCATAACCAGCATGATGCTAATTACATCACCTTCCACCGGGTCACAAACTTCAGGAAACTGACCATGGCCGACTCAGTGATACAAACACAGCCGACCGAAAAAGAATAAGGACTAAGCGCAGAGAGCGCAGAGAAAGAAGCCAATACCCCACACTTACGTGTGGGGAATACCACACATGTAAATGTGTGGTATAATCCTGTAAATCCTGTCCGAAAATAAGTACACTGCGAACTCGGCGGTAAAAAAAGAAAAGGCGTGGTTTGACGAGGGGTTCGGCAAACGCGAACTTTGGCGTTTGGGGCCCCCCAGAATTAATTGCATTCCCAGGACAAACTTGCTATTATGGCAAAACCAAATTTTCAGGACGCAGCTATAGTATTGTTTAACAGGAAAAACCAGCTCAAACGGTACAGAAAATAAGGAGAACGAACATTGCTTAAGATAGGAATTGCGGGATTAGGTTTTATGGGGCAAATGCACTATCGGTGCTGGAAGGGGAGGGACGATGCACAGATTGCGGCAATTTGCGATGCAAACAAGAACATCGTTGAAGATTCCAAAAAGGTGGTGGGGAACATCGAAGGGGCAGAGAACGCTATCGATTTCACCGGAATCAATATCTATTCCGACTTCGGTAAGATGCTGGCAGAAGAGAAGCTGGACGCAATTTCGCTTACTCTGCCGACGTATCTGCACGCCAAGTACACGACACAGGTACTGGAGTCCGGGGTGAACGTATTGTGCGAAAAACCGATGGGACTGAATGTCCCTGAGTGCGACAGTATGATTGCCGCCGCGAAGTCGAGCGGTAAGGTGTTGCAAATCGGACACTGTGTGCGTTTTTGGCCGGAGTATGCGAAGACAAAAGAAATTGTAACGAGCGGCGAGTACGGCAAGGTGTTAGCGGCAACCTTTCAAAGATTGAGTGCGGTGCCGACCTGGAGCTGCGATAACTGGATAATGAACGAGGAACGCAGCGGCGGGGTCGCACTGGATTTGCATATTCACGATACCGATTTCGTGCATTATCTGTTTGGTATGCCGCGGGCGGTCTGCAGTTTCGGCGGCAAAGACAGTATGGGAAGGCTGGCTCACATTGTCACACAGTATCTTTACAATGATGATAAGTTGATTACCGCAGAGGGAGGATGGGCAATGATGCCGTCATTCGGTTTTGAGATGAGCTTTAATATCGTGCAGGAAAAAGCGACGATTGTTTACGACTGTACGCGGGAGCCGGCTTTTAAGGTGTGTCCCGCCGAAGGTGAGGCATTTACGCCGGATGTACAGCAAGGAGATGGGTATATATTAGAAATCGATCATTTTGTTAAAGTAATTGGCGGAGAGCAGGTGGCACCTGTGACAACGCTGGATGCGTCCCGTGACTCAATAAAAATAGTAGAGGCAGAAAAGGAATCCATACGGACTGGTGGAATCGTTTCGCTTGAATAAGCGAACACACACGAGTAAGGACTACTCATAAAAAGATATTGTGGAGATAACCATTATGCGGACTTGTAACGATTGGCCGGTATCGGTTTGCAGCTGGTCACTAAAGCAGGATGTACACGAGTTGGCCGAGTCCATGCGAAAGCTGGATATTGGGTATGTAAATCTGGCGGTGCGGCCGGCCCTGCAGGAAGGTGGAGAAAAATTCCTCCAGGCGGTGCGCGAGCAGGATTGGACGATTAGCAGCACAATGATAGACTTTCCCTGCGAGGATTATTCGACGCTGGAAAGTATCAAGAAGACCGGCGGAATTGGCCCGGACGAGCATTGGGATGAGAATCGCGAGTTGGCATTGGGAGCGATCGACGTGACTGCGGAACTGGGCGCGAAGTACTTACTGATGCACGCCGGATTTATCGACCATACCCAGCCGGAATATGCTAAGAAATTTTATGACCGCATCCGGCTTTTGGCTGATGCTGCGGCTGAAAAGAACGTAAAGTTTCTGTTGGAAACCGGGCAGGAAACCGCGGAAGAGCTAAAGCATTTCCTGGAAAAGATGGACCATCCGGCACTGAAGGTGAATTTCGACCCGGCGAATATGATTCTCTATGACAAGGGTAATCCGCTGGAAGCGATTAAGGTGCTGGCGCCGTGGATTAAGCATGTGCATATCAAGGATGCACTGCTGACCAAAACGCCAGGTACGTGGGGCATAGAGGTCCCCTGGGGTGAGGGCGAGGTCGACAGCGATGCCTTCCTGAGAACCTTGAAAGAGATCGGGTTTGACGGCGCGCTGGCTATCGAACGAGAAGCCGGGGACGACAGATTTGGTGATATCAAAAAGGCTGCGGAGAGGCTGAGCGCTTTCAAGGCCTGAAAAACAAATGTGTCATAGACAATCTTGATGTTTGAGGAACAGTTTTACGCTTTCCCAGCACCGACACAGGTACTGCAAATATGGAGCCGTCAAGAGTTGCCTTAAGTTTTGGTGCACACCCGGATGACGCGGAGTTTCTCTGCGCGGGAACCCTGGCTCTTTTGCATCAAAAGGGCTGGGAGATTCATATTGCCACAATGACACCGGGCGATTGCGGGACAATAGAATATACACGTGAGGAGATTAGCAAAATACGCAAAGCTGAAGCGACCAAGGCAGCGGCTGTGCTTGACGGAGAATATCACTGCCTCGAGTGCGATGATATCTTTATCATGTACGACCGGCCGACACTGCTCAAGGCCATCGAGCTGCTCCGGAAGCTAAAGCCCACTATCGTGTTTACCTTAGCTCCAGAGGACTATATGGTTGATCATACTACGGCAGGTAAGGTGGCTATGACGGCGTGTTTTGCAGGTGGTGTTCGCAATGTAGAAATCAAAGGTGTAGAAGCTTTTGAACCGGTGCCTTATCTTTACTACATGGACCCCGTAGAAGGTAAAGACATCTTCGGTAACAACGTCCAGCCACAGATGGTGGTGGATATAAGCTCTACTTTTGAGACCAAAAAAAAGATGCTTTGCTGTCACGAGAGTCAGAGAAATTGGCTCAGAGAACATCACCGTATAGACGAATACGTGGCATCCATGGAAAGGTGGACATCGTCACGGGGAGGCTTGATCGGCGTGCAGTACGCCGAAGGTTTCCGACAACACCTGGGGCATGCGTTTGGCCAGGACAATATACTGAAAGCAGAATTGGGGGAACTGGTGCACTTAGTTTGAGGAGAGACCCATTATGGCACGGAAATTGAGTATCTTAGCGCCCGAGTGGTGGGATTATACGACGCTGGATGACCAGATTTTAGATGATGCGGCTAAGCTTAGCGCCGAAGATATGCTCGCTCTTTCGCGAGAGGGTTTCCGTGTGGTATTTTATGATACACTGGAGGATTTTTATCTGGCGGAGGCCCTGGAGTATATCAAGGCCTGGCGGCAGGCGACCGCGGATAATCCGGTAGGGATTTGTGGGCCGATCGGTCCCATCGAACAATTGCCGCTGGTGGCCAGGCTGGTTAATGAACTCGAACTGGACCTGAAAAATGCACACTTCTGGGGAATGGATGAGTGGTACATGGATGGTAAAGAGGTGGATGAAAACCATCCGCTATCATTTGCGAAGGCGGACAAGGAGCTTTGCTTCAACCGGATTGATAAAAAGTTACGTATGCCGGAACCGAATCTGCACTTTCCCAAAGCCGATGTGACGCAATATGTCCAAAGCTGGGAAGGGGTCAGGTGTGCAATTATGCAGGGCGGTCAGGGCGATATAAAGCACTGGGCATTCAACGACCCGGTCAAAAGAGAAAAACCATACGACCAGGCGCCGCCGTCGTCCCAAGAATACGGCCAGCTCTCTACGCGAATTGTGGACCTTCATCCGGTAACCGTTATGCAAAACGCCCGTACCAGCAGCGGAGGAGTGGTAACCAGCGTACCAACGAAGGCGATTACCGTCGGGCCGGTCCAGACCTGGCAGGCGGAAAAGGTTTCCATCTGGCAGGCGGGCACGCATGACAACCCGTTCGGGATGCGGCTGACCACGTTGATGATAGGCAAGAAAATAACAGACAGCTCGGTTCCGATGTCACTGCTGGCAAACCATCCCAATGTGCAGTTCAATTTTTACAGAGCGGGTATCGGCACCTGCACGGTTGAAATGCATTAAGCAGCAGTGCCGGCAGATAAGATGTATGTTATAACTTATGCAGCATCCGCACAGCTTCCTTCACAACCAGGGCAGCTGCTTGAGGCGAGAAGGGACTGCTCCTGATTTCGTATCCTCCTTCTATATAGAGATGTTCCGGCGCCAAGTAACCGGCTGCGCCATTGCAGTGTGTAATCACAAACGTATGCTTGTATGGCGCGGCAGCTTTAATCGCCATACCGATTTCCGTCAGCACTTCACAGCCAATACCTACAAAAGCAATATCGGCTACTCTCGCGGCTGTTATATTCAGTGCAGTAGACGGGTAATCTTTCTTTACATCAACTTCACCTCGTGGTTTACCCGGAAGTTTGAGCGTTGTAAAAGAGGTTTTAATTTCTCCACCGGCAGACACTTTTTTAATTTCTCGGAAGACATGCACTATTTCCTCACCTAACATAGTTCCCAGCAGGACCGGCTCCGGAATCCAGCCGGGCTCAGTGTTGAACGAAGGAAGCACCCTAAACCACGGGTCGATATTGCCGGATGCCCCTGCAAACGCAGGTGCAATAGTAGCTTTGCCAAGAATTTTCTCGACAAACTGCTCTGCTAATCCAAGGACATCGCCGCTGATAGAATAATTTTTACCTCCTAAGCAGGTAGCGTGTGTCGCATAATCAAAAAGTGCCGCAATGACAGTGTCGTCAGGCTTCGCGACTTTCATAACCAGAACTTCCTTGTCGGTCGGACCATAGGGATTGCGACCAAGTTGTATTGAACTGGCTCCGGCAGCGCTGATTTTCAGCTCTCTCCGATTAGCACCAACCGGGCTGTACCCAACGCCAGTGCCTGTATGGACCTCGCCAATATTGTTAAATGCGCTACGAATTACTTCTATTAGCCTGGCCTTTAGGCTTTCTGTATATTTGAGATTATTGGGGTGCCCTTTTTTCTTATCGATGGTCAGGCTCGGCCCAGCGTGTGTGTGAATGGCGCTTAGAAAAAGTTCAGATGGCTTGAGTTTGAACTCATCTAAGATAACTTTCCGCAGAGGCTCTGCTGTTCCACCATAAAAACCCAGCAGGTCGGTTGAAACCAGAACCAGCCGTTTACCATTATTCTCAAATATAATAACTCTCGCCGATAGTGGGTCGTGAACCCCTTCGGATAATCCTTTTCGACCGGCATAACCTGCCATTTTAACCGGTTTTTCGGGCGTAATATCAATCTTTGCAGCACCGGCACGCAGAATTTCCCTACTTTCCCCGGATTGTACAGGGGAAGTTGTAAATAAAAGACTAATAAGAGCTATGACCACTACAGCAATTCGCATAAGTGAACAAGTCAACACTTTTCCCATGGCGACCTCCTATGATTTAATGTGCCGTATTGGCTCTAAATAATAACTGGTCATAATAGAGTTTTCAAGAACTTTTAACGGGACAAAGATTTTACATTTAATGTACAAAACCAGAGGGACTTCATGCGTTATATTATAATGCAGCAGCATTTTTAGCCTTTGAAATTGGCTTTGATTGGGTTCGTTTTGGGTTCGTTTTCACCAAGTGTCCAATTGGGTTTATTTTCATAACCCACTGTTAAAATGGAAGTTACGTTCATTTTGGCCTTTTTGAATTTGGCTTTGTTTGGGTTTGTTTGGCTTTGTTTTTTCCCGTGTTCACCAAGTGTCTTTTCTTCATAATCCTTTGTTAATACCTTATTTACGTTCATTTGACTTTTTCGGAAATTGGGTTTGTTTTGCATAAAAAGGTTAATTTGTAAAGCGCTCTCTACAGTTGTAGAGGGGAAATTCGTATCTCGATACGAAAAATACGAAATACGAAGCTCGAAATTCGAAACAATATCAAAATCGAAATGACCCAAATTCAAAACTTTGCCTTTCTTGCCAAATAATGGTTTACGGGCGTGTAAAATGGCTCCCTGCCTAATGCATGCAGGGATACGTGGGCCACGGCCCCACTAGTGCGGGTCTCCGCTAAATCTTTCGCCTGCTGGCGTCCGGCGTTTACCTTCTGGTAAACATACGAGCATGTTAACATATTATCAAACATTAGTCAACAAAAAAATGACCGAAGAGAGAAAAAAGTTTATCAGGTAATCAGGTAAACAGGAAGTGGATATCAGGGGAACAGGAGAACAGGTGGTATAGCGTATAGCGTGCAGCGGATAGGGATGTTGGATGGTCCCGGCCTTCGAGAATCCACCAGATATGCAACTGGTTTGTCGAATTGCCCAAAATTAAGTGATAATCCAAGGATTAAAACGGTTGAGTACACCGTTACCTAAGTTAGAAAGAAACCACCTATTTATTCGCCATTTTTCACTTGAAAGAGCAATAATTTTTTTGTATTTTAGGAGAGTACAACAGCGGCTGGGATTCCTCTAAATGACGAAAAGTTCGGGTTGTTATACAGAAACCATATAAGACGCCTAATAAGAAGGAGAACTGGCCTAAGTCGTTTCCAAGGCATTACTTATGGACTTTGGGCAAAGGGGTGTCTTACTGACACTCGGAGAGGTCAGGAGTTTTATACGGAAACCATATATACATAGTTAGGCGGAGACTAGTATGCCAGAAACACGAAAGCCTATTGAAAGAGCCGTAGCAAAGATCGAACTTGAGCGCATTAATTTAGTACTGCCACACCCTCATTTACTTATTGGGGGTCTTGCAGTCCAGCAGTACTACTCGGCACGTGTATCCCAAGACATAGACCTGGTCTGCGATTTCAAAGTAGCTCAGACAATCCTGAGAAAGCTCTATCCTTCTAAAGATTGGAAGGTTGAAGATAGCAAGAATGATGAATACCGACCTTCCTATCGTATCCACCACAAAGTCGAAGACGTGGGAACTATAATCTTCGGTCCGAAAATCTCTGAGCGCGAGCCATATCGGCATCTGGACTGGCGCAAGCTGGAGGCCGGAGCCAAACCATTCAAGGGGCTCAAAAATGACCTTGAAAATATTCTTGTGCCGGCTGCCCATGCGCTAGCTTATGCCAAAATGATCTCGTTCTTATGCCGTCAGAGTCCGGACAGCAACGTTGCGGCGGATCTCCAAGATTTCTGTGACCTAACAAACCATGAGGAATTCTCCGTTGCGCTCTTTTACGATCTACTCCGCCAATCAAGAGCCGCTGATGAACTAATCACAACCTTTCGGAAAAAGGTTTCGAGTTTTCCCAACATAGCCGAAGCCAGCTGCCTACATTCAATTTCCGAGCTTTATCATGCCTCAAAGCCTAAACTTGATATCGCTTCAGGTCGTTCACAAAAATGCAGAATTTACTTGGGGGCGCCCCACAGGAACATAGCAAAGAATAACAAGCTGAAGGCAGCCCTATCACGCGCGGGCTTTCTCATTAAACTTCCATATGATGAAGTCGCAAAGAATGGTCTCGAAAAAGGAATAACAGACCCTAGGAGAATACGTGATATTTGTATTTCGGCGATAGACATAAGCGAAATTATTCTCGTGGATCTGGACACTTATGGCTTAGATACAGCATGGGAGATCGGCTACGCAGAGGGTATGAAGAAACGAATAATCGGTTACAACGAGGATATTTTTTTGACAACCGATAAGCGCCACATTAATCGAAGGTCATATAGCGAGAACTTCATGCATGGTTGGACAAAACGGCAAGTCTGTAATGACCTCGAGGAAGTTCTGAAGAGAATTAGAGGTAGGACGGTCTACATGTGTGGATCTTTTTCTAACTCTCTCACCGACAACAAGACAAAGGACGCTTTAGCTAAATCAGCCATTAACGTGATATACCCAAAAGACCATTTGGTAAAACAACAGGCTCTTCCGCGTGATTACCCGTTGTCCGATCGTGGCGAAACGAACAGGTTGTTGGAGCAATGTGACATTCTTCTTGTGACATTGCCACGCTACGGGATGGATTCTTCGTGGCAGATCGGATACGCGACTGCACTTAAAAAAAAGATTATCGGCTGGATGCGTGAGGATGATGAACGTGAGTCTGTAAAAGGATCATTCTGGGATCATTGGATGCATGGATGGAAATCCAAGCCCCATGTAGTTGGCATCACGGATCTTATTGCTTTTGCGACTGGAATAGCGGCACAGATGAAAAAGAACGGCTAACCAACGGCTGCTACGGACGCGCTAACGCGCGCCGCAGAGCCACAAAGTTGGGAGTAAACTAGGGACAGCCACGAATGGTTGTTATGGGACCATTTGTCTGGCGCTAATGCCCAGGTGTAATGATGAGTTCGAAGCGAGTCTTTATTCTCGGCGCTGGATTTTCCAAACAAGCGGGTATGCCCTTGGCTACTGAACTGACTCCACTTCTGCGTCGCAAGTTCGAAGAATACGACCAAAAGGAAGCCCTCGAATGGTTCGCGTGGCTTGATGAGCGCGCAAGTTGGATCAAGCATGCAGACCAAAACGAAGTACTGTCGCTGAACATCGAGGAAATATTTGATTTCGCACACTTCGATGCTCTCATTTGGAAAATGAGACAGCAAATGTGCCCGGTTGGCCGCAACTCGGGAGATACTCCCTATTCAACCGCTGAGGCAATCGAAGCCTGGCTCAGTTATATGGAGGATGATCTTGTTAACGTAATCTGGGACCAGCAACAGACGGGCATTGAAAAAACCGATGGCATTTCCCGGTTCGCAACCATTCTCCGAGAGAACGATACTGTCGTAACGTTCAATTATGACACATTGATAGAGCAGTCCATTTCGCAGGCAAAGATACCCTGGCGATACGGATTCAAAATCGAAGAAGGCAAGGGAACGCCGATCCTCAAAATGCACGGCTCGATAAACTGGGCTATAGTACCACGCCATCAAGTCGGTAGTTTTGGGTATCCCCTTCTTTTCCGAAAAGAAGACCAAAACGTAGAGAATGCCGCTCCTAAACCCACGGGCGAGATCGAATACGACTACGTGCTCCTTCGGATCCCTGATGACAAGCTGGGCAATCGAATCAAGAATCAGATCCTCCAACGGAGCGACAAGCAATACGGTATCGGCATCGCGGGTCTGGGCCGCTACAAGCCCCTCGATAGAATTCCCGGGAGTGGCCAAGTCTGGCACAACGCCGGGCGTGCGTTATACCAAGCGGACGAAATATATATTGTTGGATTCTCGCTCTCGGCATTCGACACTATGGCCCGGCTGCATTTTGCCGGGGTGATGTGCGAGAGGGCCAAGAAGAATCTGGCGACCACAATTGTGTTGATTGATCCAAACGCATGCAAGCTCAAAGCTGATTTTCAATCGGTCTTCGGGGCTGATACACCGATTACCATATATCAACAGAAGGCCGAACAGGTCAAATGGTCTGAGGTATTGGGCAATGGATGAAAAAAATATCCCTTTCACATAAATAATACGCGGATTAACACTCGAAGTGCAACAGGTCTGCCGGCGATCATGTCGAGTCATCCGGTTGCTTAGTTTTTCTTCGAGCTTCTGGAGACTCTGTCCCCGGACCCTTGGGATTTTTCGCTTTAGGCCAGAAGCATGGTGAAAGGAGAAGGCGCGGAATTAAAGGTGTACGGTACATTTTTCGATGAGTTGTGCTTGCTAATGATAGGTTTTGATAGAGGACAGCGGGTACCCTGAATTACTGCGGAGTCTTGGGACGCAGACATCGGCTGGAATTAAGTATGGTGTCCCCGGAATTAGTAAGTCGTTTTCAAGGGATTACTTATGGACTTTGGGCAAAGGGGTGTTATACTGACACTCGGAGAGGTCAGGAGTTTTATACGGAAACCATATATACATAGTTGTGCTTGATTATTAAAAAGAAAAAGGTGTTCTATGGAAGGGATTGAATATCTGTATGAATTATGTGAGGCCTTGCCGCGATGCGGGCCTGGCGATAATGAATTTACCCAGCGTGCTTTTTGTTCCATTGGTAAGGCAGCCAAACAACCATTGATTCTGGATATCGGGTGCGGCACCGGAGTACAGACCATTGAATTGGCAAGGATTTCAAACGGTAAAATCATTGCTTTGGATAATCATCAGGCATTTCTTGATAAATTAATGGAACAGGCAAAAAACGAAGGACTGGAAGAGAAGATAATCCCGAAAAATATGTCAATGAAAGAGATGAATTTTGAGGAAAATACCTTTGATATAATCTGGTCAGAAGGTGCATTGTATTTTATGGGATTTCAAAATGGATTGAAACAATGCCGTCAACTTTTAAAAGACAAAGGCCACTTGGCCGTGACAGAGCTTGTATATACTGCTGACAATCCGCCCGATGCCGTTGTTCGATGGTTTGAGAGTGAGTATCCTGACATTGACAATATTGAAGGCAAAATCGAAGTAATTGAAAAAGAAGGATTTAACTTAATATCGAACTTTACATTGCCGGAATCGGCATGGTTAAATAACTATTATTTACCGATTGAAAAAGAATTGCCCCGTCTGAATAAGAAATACCAGGGAAACGAGACTGCGTTAGGTGTTTTTGAAGGTTTCAGGAATGAGATAAATTTTTACAGGAAATATTCGAAGTTTTATGGTTATGAATTTTTTGTAATGCAAAAGTAATAGGTACCAATACGGGATAACGATGTACTTTGGGCAAAGGTGTGTAATACTGGTACTCGTAGAGGTCAGGAGTCTTAGAACCTATCAAAATAACCCGCTCTATTGCGTCCGGCTGCAAAGCCCGATGCCTGCGTTGTCGGTGAAAAAACGTTCTCAGCGTGGAGAAAACCACGCCTCCGAGCCTTTTTGGCCTGCCGCCTTAGCCTTCCCGATATATCGGGACTCGGCCTCATAACGACCCGGTTATTCGGATAGGCTCTTATACGGAAACCATATAAACATTGTTAGACAAGAAGAACTACAGAAGGAATGAACGATGGGAATCACGCGCCAACCGACAAGCAAAGTGAGGTATATCTTAGGGGCTGCGACATTCGTAATTCTCAGCGTCAGCTTCGTAGCACGCATATCCGGCGAATCAGTTGGCCAGAGCACAAAGCCATCGAACGGTCTCATTGCGTTCGCAGATGCACCCGACCAAAGGCCAGGTCCGCAGGCAACACAATATGCTCAGATCTACACAATCACAGAAGATGGCAGAAACAGAAAGCAGCTCACGACGGGGAAACAGGGAAATTTCTTTCCTGCATGGTCATCAAGCGGAGAACAGCTGGCATTTGTTTCTATACGAAATCGAAAGCGTGAAATCTGGATTATAGATTCCAGTGGAAAGAACGAACGGTTCATCACATCAGGTTTTTTACCTGCCTGGTCACCCGATGGGAGGAAACTCGCATTCACGAGACCAGATGCGAAGCGACGACGCCAGATATGGATTATCGGTGTTGATGGAAGAGGCGAGCGGCAGCTCACGTCAGAAGGCTCAAACCATTGCCCAACCTGGTCGCCGAAGAGTGACAAGATCGCCTACTGGTCGGGAGATGCTCGCGGATTCGGCCAGGTCTGGGTCATGAGGAGTGACGGCACAGATCCGCGACAACTCACCCATCCCGAGAAAAGTGCGTATACTCCGGATGGCAGCAGCGCGAACGCTCCTGCCTGGCTTTTCGGTAAACGAATTGCCTATTGGTCTGGTATCGAACATCGCTACGGCCAGATATGGACCATGAATGCCGACGGGAGCAGCCGGACACAACTAACCACCGAACCGGCGCCAGCTTCGAGTGACAACCCGACCTGGTCACCAGATGGCAAGAGAATTCTCTTCGATACGCAACGTCGAAAGCGTCCGGAGATTTGGGTCATGAATGCCGATGGCTCAGATCAGCACGTACTCGTATCTAATCTCAGAGTTATCCCCATGCGCACTTCGTGGCAGCCTGTGTTTTCTGTTGAGTCGTCTAACAAGCCGGATTCAGGCGATGGCAAATAGCCGCACCTGATCCGCGACGTTATAAGGTTTAATAAAATGATAGGAACATCATAATGAGTATTGAAGTATTGGGAATTTCCGGCAGTCCCATAAAAAACAGTAACACGGACCGACTTATTCAAGCCGTATTGGATGCAACCGAATTAGAATTCGAATTTGTGAAACTGAGCCGAATTAACATCAGACCTTGCCTTGCCTGTAAACAGTGTGTTCCGGACAACATCTGCAAAGTTAAGGATGATTTTCCGGAACTTGCAAAAAAAATCAAGAAAGCCAAGGCATTGATTATTGGTGCATATACTCCGTATAAACAGATAGACGGTTTCACAAAAGCGCTTCTTGAGAGATTCTGGTCGCTCAGACATGTCAATAACCTGCTTAGGGGCAAGCTGTGTGCAACGGTTCTAACCTACCTGAGTCCCGATGCGTCGGAGAACGTCAATCAATCATTGGCCATAGAGTTAAAGGAAATGGAACGTATGGAGCTTATTGGGCAAGTGAGGATTAAGGGCAACATTCCCTGCTTGACCTGTGGCGAGGGTGATGAATGTGAGATGAGTGGATTAAGAAAACGTTACGGACCGGATGCCAGGGCATCCGATTACCCATACACACGGGTCGAGGATCAGAAAGAAGTATGGGAAGAAGCAATGAGAATCGGTCGTCTAATCGGTGAACGCGTACGAACAACTAATAGGGGCTAAAACTCCGTATAACCATTGCATGAACTCGGGCGCCTCTTTCGCTGCGCTACAGTCACGCCGGTTATGCGGAGCGTTATCCATTTAGATTATGAATGATCCAAGACAAGGCAAACAAACAATCAAATCAGAACGCCCATGGGGAAACATCCACATGGTTGTCAGAAATCAGAAATGCAGCGTGGATCTTACCCATGTTCACCCAGGTCATCGTGCCAGCTTGCATTCGCACGCTGACAGATATGAATTATTCCATTTTCTTGATGTAGGTGCCTATTTAGAGATAGACGGGGAAATATATCGTCCCAATATTCATGATGAGTTTATGATCGAGCCGGGTCAGAAACATAGATTTTGGACTGATGACACTTCATTTCGAATGTTAGTGGTTTGCTTTGGCGAATGGAAGGCCGAAGACCAGATACGTCATGAGGATGACTATGGTCGCCAAGGCCAGAGCTTGGAGATATAGGTTTGGATAACAAGACAATTCACCTTATTGTCGCGTAGCCGCGCCTGATCCGCGACGTTCTCATCGAGTATCCAATGAAAAAATATCGTGGACATTACTGCTCAGTATAAATCCGCTCAGGATAAACTCAAGAGCGTATTTCAGAAGGTATCAGTTGCCTGTTGCCAGGTGCAAGGGGATGAGGCACGGTTAAGCCCTAAAACAGGTACTCCCCGTAAAAATTATACATCTTTGGGCAAGCTGGTGTTATCCTTGCCGAAACGCCCATATAGAAGCCGCTAAAAGCCCAATTTCCGGGACAGTAATTGTTTGTAGAAAAGATTTAATTTAGCTGTGGATTCGGGTATAATTGCCAGTCAAAAAGAACTCCGACGACTTTACGGACTTGAAAAAGGAGAAAATCTATGAACAACAACAAACTTTCGAGACGGACTTTTATGCAAGGTACTTCTTTAGCTGCTGCGGGGGCAATTGCAGGTGCATTAGCTGGAAAGGGATGCACTTGGAGCGGAACTTCCAAATCGAACGATGTCTCGAAGATAGATACATCGAAGATACTCAATTATAACCCGAAGATGGGTTATCGCCGGCTTGGCAAGACCGGCCTGGTGCTCTCTGAGGTCAGCCTGGGTGGTCACGGCTCACTTGGTCTTGAAAACCGCGCTTTCGTGCTCGAACGCGCCGCCGAATTGGGTATGAACTACCTTGACACAAATATCACCGACGAGTGTGAGCTTTATGGCAAGGCACTTGGCGGCAACCGAAAGAACTGGCATATCGGTTTCGCTTCCTGGCCGCAAAAACTCACCGAAGAATACGAAAAGGAACTGTCCAGACAGCGATTCTTCGACGAGATAGACGGCCGACTGAAGCACTACAAGACCGATATGCTCGACATCTGGCGGCCTGTCGGCGCGACCTGGGGCGAGGGCCAAACTTCGATGCCAACCATGCTTATGGTCAGCCACAAGGTCCTCGATATGGTCGTTGAGGTCTATGATAAAGTACGCCGGCAGGGCAAGATTCGCTATCTTGGAATCTCAGCACACAATCCCAAGCTTTTCCGTCGTGTTCTCAACGAATACCCTCAATTCTCAGTGATACTTTTCCCTTATCTTTTCCTTACCGAAGAACTCGGCGGTGACAGTCTCTTGAAACTAGCGCAGGACAAGAACGTCGGAGTGATTGGCATCAAGCCCTTCGGCGCCGGAACCACTTTCGGTATAAAGCCCCGCGAGATCCATGGCAAGGTGGACAAGAATGCCCACATCCTCGTCAAAAAAATGCTCCAGGAACCTCGCATTTCCGCCGTCATTCCCGGCGTTAATACGACAGAGCAGCTCGAAGAGAACGTCAAAGGCTCCTATGAGCGCGATAAGCCGCTAACCTTCAGGGAAAAAGAAACTGTCCGCCAATGCGCCGAAAACTACCACGCGAACCTTACTCGAGAGTATCAATGGCTAAGGAATTGGGAAACAGTATGATGAGGGCTCCGGGCTTTGGTGTCATCGCCGGATGCATACTACTGGCCTGCTTGTGCTCGTGTAATCCGTCCGCCACCGAAACCACCTCCGCACAGTTCGACGAGACTAATCCACTGGGTGCCAATGCAGCCTGCTACGTGTGCCACATGACGTTCGTCAAAGAAGAGCTAAGTAGGACCCACCTGCGAGCAAAGGTCCCTTGTATCCGCTGCCATGGTCTAAGCGCCGGTCACGCCAACGACGAAGACATTGGTGCCACGCCGCCGGACGTCAGCTTCAAGCGCGACCAGGTCGATGTAATGTGTCTCAAGTGCCATAAAAGCCACGATGTCCCTGTCGAGGAGCTTGCCTCACATAAACGGGCGCCGATTTGCACGGATTGCCACGGTAATCACAGAATCAAAAAGCCGCAAGTAGCTATGCAAAAGGAGTAAAATCATGCTAAAGTTAGGAATGCACGTAGACAATTGGCGACACTTCGATGTGACATACGAAGTTCCCTGTCAGTTCGCCAGAGACCACGAGATGGAGTACGTCGAGTTTGGTACGATTGACGGGGACTACTTCGTTCAGGCGTTGGGTTATAATCCTCACATCCCGCTGTACTCTGACCCGCTGAAACTGAAGGGCTATCTGGATTCGATGGGATTAAAGACCTCGCAGCTTGACGCCGCCTATCCGATGTCGTGTCCCGAGGGCCAGTATCGTGGTATCGGCTACACGATTCGCACCATCCAGTTCGCTAAAGCCCTTGGATGCCCATGCGTGGACACAACCGACGGCGGCCGCAAACCGGAAGGATACACCGATGATGAAGTGATGGCACTGATGAAACAGTACTACCGCGTGGTCCTGGAGTGGGCCGAAAGCCACGATATTATTATCAATGTCGAGCCACATGGACCCTACACGACGAACCCCGACACCATGGAGCAAATCCTAAACTTTTTCGACTCACCCTATCTGAGGATGAACCTCGATACGGGCAACATTTTCATTGCCGGGCAAGACCCGGTGGCGTTCCTTCGCCGCTTCCGTGACAAGGTTTCGCACTGCCACATCAAGGACGTCAGCGAAGAGCTTGCGCGGGCTGTACGCGGCGGCCAGACCGGTATCGCCACGTCTGTAGTGAGTATCGGCGAAGGCGTCAACGCCGACAACATTGCCGGATGTATCGAACTGCTCAAGGAAATCAACTGGGATGGTGTCCTGTCCATAGAATGTGAGGCAGCGCCCGACATGGTTGAGAAAAGCCTTGAGTGGCTGCGCAAGGAAATTGCCCGATAGCACACGACGCGACCTGCCGCGTATCTTCAACGGTCTTTATATTCTATCAGGTATTATCCACGGATGCCTGTACGTACGTTTTAAGTATTTATTGGCTACCGGGACATTGACAAAGGATTCGGTTCTCGGTTCGAACATTAGTTTTTGGTTACCGACCCGATACGATATATTGGCCAGATGACAGAGTAACACCGAATAATGGCCTTGTTCAACATCCGCATTAGGTCTCTTGCGGGTGCGGATACAATCAATGAAATTGTCCTGATGCTCTTTATCTGCCTGACGGCCATATTCCGAACGAGCTAATTCGCCGTTTGAATCGTAGGCCTGCCATCCGCCGCCATGTCTGCCAAGGTACATAAAGCCTTCGGTACCCAACACTTCAATTTTAGTACTGCTGAACGGCCAGCTGGGAAACTTGTCTGAATCCCGGATGCTCGACGGCGTCTTCTTCATATAAGGCGTCCAAAGGGCAGCCTCAAACAGTAACGTAAATCTGCCGTACTCATAAGTCGCTAATTGAGTATCCGGAATTTCCCTCCCATCACGCAGTGCGTTAATCCCGCCTGTATGGGAAACGGTATCAGGATAAGGCTTGTCACCGAGCAGGTATCTGGCCAGGTCTAATTGATGAATGGCATCCCCGGCTATGGGACCGCAACTATACTGCCACTGATTTAGCCAGCGGCGGCTCGGATTGTATGGCAGCTTGGGCGCAGGCCCACACCACATATCGTAATCAAATCCTTCCGGGACAGGCCGGTTGGGCCCTTTTTTCATCATTGGATGTTTCATCATGTTAAAAACACGGACAAGGTACACTTTGCCGAGTTTGCCGGACCGTATGTACTCGGCAGCGTTTTTCATATACGGGGCACTGCGCGTCTGCATTCCTACCTGAACAACCCTCTTATATTTTCGCGCAGCCTTAATCATTTTTCTCCCCTCCCAAATATTATGGGCCATGGGCTTTTCTACATAGACATCTTTGCCTGCCCGGCAGGCCATGATGGTCCCAAGGGCATGCCAGTGGTCGGGGGTCGCATTGATAAGCGCATCAACATTAGGGTCGTCAAGAATCCTCCGAAAATCCTGCACCATCTTTGGCTTTTTGCCTTGGGCCTCTTGGACCACGTTTCTTGCCCAGGCAAAGCGTCTGGTATCCGCGTCACAAAGATATGCGACCTCTACGTCCGGCCTGCTCGCAAACCTCTCGGCCAGGTAGGTTCCTCGACCGCCAAGTCCCATCACTCCAATAATAACTTTGTCGTTTGCTGCAAAACTTTTCCTCCGAGACAATACCGTTAAGGTTGCGGCGGCACCTATTGAACCCTTCAAAAATTCTCTGCGATTAATTGATTGTCGAGTAGACATAATATAGTTCCTCCATTTAGATTTAATTTGATATCCGGGTTTCTCTTCCCTTTCGGTTTGAAGAGTGCCACAATATTCAACCATTCGAAATTCCGCCAAAGGCGGCAATGCCCCTCACAGCTATGAAGAGCAAAAAGTCAAAACAATTTTTTCCTGATGACCCAACTTTTTCTTTGAAGGGCATCCTCCCGACTTGTCGGGACTCTCCCGCCATAACCATGACTCGGTCAAGCGTGGCCTGGATTTTGCGGCTTATTGGGCCCCCGCAAGGCGGGAACCCAAAATGGGAACCCAGGCGTGAGCCCAAGAGCCTATCCGAATAACCCGCTCTATTGCGGCCGGCTGCAAAGCCCGATGCCTGCGTTGTCGGTGAAAAAATGTTCTCAACGTGGAGAAAACCACGTCTCCGAGCATTTTTAGCCTGCCGCCTTGGCCTCGAACTCCACCATAGGCGGACAAGTTTTCACTCGGCCTCATAACGAGACGGTTATTCGGATAAGCTCTAAGTGCTCGACTTCTGTAGCAGCAAATTATAGAGCAGCTTGCATTGCAC
>JAUXAB010000126.1 GCA_030615025.1 Phycisphaerae bacterium
TCAGACCGGCGCGAGCCAGGTCGGTCCCTATCTGCCGTGGGCGCAGGAATCTTGAGGAGATGTTTCCCTAGTACGAGAGGATTGGGAAGCACTGACCGCTGGTGTACCGGTTGTCCCGCTAGGGGCACCGCCGGGTAGCTAAGTCGGGAAAGGATAACCGCTGAAAGCATCTAAGCGGGAAGCCCGCTTCAAGATTAGGATTCCATTGCCGCACTTCGGTGCAGCATGAAGAGCCCTGATAGACTATCAGGTCGATAGGCCGGGTGTGTAAGCGCAGAAATGCGTTCAGCTAACCGGTACTAACGCTCAATTACTTGACCATATCAATCTTTGGTTGAATTACTCGATGCTCGATGCTGGATACTCGATGCTCGAGTGGTAAGTGTTCATATCCGCATCTGCATACTCTTGTTTAGAAGTCAGAAGACAGAAATCAGAAGACAGAATATTGAATAGAGCCGGGCTTCAAGGCCCGGATCTAATGAATTTCCTGGTGACTATACTGACGGGGAAACGCCTGATCCCATTCCGAACTCAGAAGCTAAGCCCGTCCGGCCGATGGTAGTCCTTACGGGCGAGAGTAGGTATCGCCAGGAATTATGGGGCCGATCAGTGAGAGCTGGTCGGCCTTTCCTTTGCGCTAAATTAGCCACGAAAACACTAGGGTCTTTAGATGGGATAACAGGGTTAATGAGATTTGCTAACCGCATGTTCCCTAAAGTGTAATTCTAATAAATAATAGGTTATTGAGGTGATGACAAGACTAATTTGAATTTTCTTCTATTTTCACAAATAATAGTCCATCATATTTGGGACCACTGTTGCTATAATATTTGCTCCATTTAAAAGAATTGTTTGTATTTTGTTGCAATTCGGAAAGCGAAAGATAGCTATACTTGTAATCTTTCATTAGCATCTTAACAATTGAATCAATATCACAGTGTTTCTCTGCATCAGCATCATCCACTTTTGTGGTATCATAATACAGAGGGGCCAGCCGAATGGTAACCACCTTTCCTTTTGTCAATGAGTAGTCCCTTGCAAAATAGCGTGCTTCACATTTATAGTCCAAAGAGATATGCCGTGAACCAACACGGCATAGTAAGATTGCCTTTCTTTTTTGGGCTTTCTGGTAGGCGCGTTCGATTGTTTTTTTAAAGTAACGGTATCTTAATTCATGAGGATTCCGCCAACTTTTTCTGAGTCCTTTACTAATGTATTGATATCGATTTGAGGCTGTAAGCAATTCCATCGAAAACAGTATTTCATCCTGGTCCTCAGGTGAAAATGTGTCAAAATGCTGCAGGAATACCTTTTTAAGCTTCTTTAAATAACGGTTCATTTTATCATACGTATCCTGAGCGGTCAGTTGAGGAATGTCTTTTTGTATTATCCGACGAGCGGCATCAGAAGTAGAACGATTTGCCAATTCCTGCAAAAAAAGTTTAGTCTCTTTTTTAGTATGATAAATTGCGTGTTCTATATCAATCGCAGTCATTAATATTTTCTTATCTGCAGTTTGATTGGAATTGAACGCTCGAATGGTCTCAGGATATAGCATGGGATTAATTATCTTTTCGTTGCCTAAACTAGCCGCTTCCATTAATGGATGTGCGCCATAGCAGCATTCCAGAGCGTAGACAACTGGCCTATAATTTGCCAAGTGAACTGCCAACCGGTCTGCTGCATTAGCCAAAGGTTTAACTTTGTGTATTTCACCGAGAAATATGATCTCATTTTCTTTTAGAGAAGATGGTAAATTTTCAAATTTATCATCAGGTAAAAGAACTAAGTTTTGCTTTAGTAATTCATTCAGTTGTGCGGGGGCGGGAGCAGTATTTGTCATCAACGTACAGGAAGATAACAAAAGCAACGAGACACAACATAAGAACTTTTTATAAATCATGCGACATTTTCTGTAATTATATTAGAAACGACAGGAAGTATAATCTATTTATCAGAGATCAGCAACAGGTAAGTGGATATTGAAAAGGAACTGGTGGGGCGATAGTCAAATCAAAAATTAAAATGCAAAAAGCAAAATTTGGAGTTCGTAGTTTTTAGTTCGTAGTTCGTCGAGTAGGATGAGATTCCTCGGCTGCGCTCGGGATGACCAGCTGCGTTGGTCAGTTGGGGGATTTTGGTAAGTATAGTGCCGGCAGATGAAAGCTGCTGGTCTTTTCCTTTGCGTAAAGGCCCCGCGTTTACACTTGGGGCTCTGTGGGTTCAGCGGTTACGTGTCGGGGAAATTCAAGCAGGCGAATTGGCGGTGGTAGGTTTTTGCGGCGTGGTCGTAGGCTTTTGCGGCGTCGATTTCGTCGGCGAAAGAGCCGAGGTATATTTTTCGGTAATTAAGCTGAATTCTGGCTTTCCGCTTTCTTTGAATTCTGTCCCATTCAAGGCCTTTGTATTTTGAGCGAGTTTTTGCCTTTGTCTTGGTGCGGTTGCAGAGGTTTTGCGATACGGTTGCGGGACGTAGGTTTGCCTTTCGATTATCGAGGCCGTTGCGGTTAATGTGGTCGCAGACCAGGTGTTTTGGGATATGAATAATTTGGCGGTGCATCCAAATTCTGGTTCTGGCGTTTTTGTTTTGAAGGTGCTGCCAGCGGGCGGCGTATGAGCCGGTAGGGCTTTTGGCGAGGTGCCATTTGTACTTTGCGAGGCGGGGGTAGTCTTGGGGGTCGACGATTGCGAATTTGCCTTGCGTTAGTGAGATTCTTCTGAAAGGGTAACCGTAGCGAAGACGGCGGTAGGAAAGCAGAGGAAATAACAGTATCTTGTGAAGCCAATGTGTGATGTTGAAAATGCTTATAATAGCTATCAACCTCAAGATGAAACAGAGAACAAGATTTTGCGTCCCCCCATATTTGGCTCGATCTGCGTGTTTGATTGAAAATTGTGGTTTTTTTTCATGTATGGATTTTCGTAAGTGGTTATTGTGAAAGGACTAAAAATTTTTCAAGAAATTTGATTTTTGTTTTTAAACCTTTGCACAAATGATTGAAGTTTATGTTTGGAGGGATATGGCATGGGTCGGCGAAGTTATGCACGGCTTGTTAAAACAATCAGAGAGACGTAAGGTAATCTTCATCCTAATGGGTAAGTTATTGGCGGGATACGGGATGCGTTAAAGAAATGATAAGACAGCCTATGCTGTGCATATAAGCCTGTTTGGCCGATGGCAAGGCTTCGGGGCGAGTCCGTCTAAAGCCGGATTGCGCTTCGCTCCAATCCGGTATCGCCCCGCCACAAGAACGGCGGACCTTCGCCAGGACTTACAAAGGCCGGCAGTCTAAAGCTGTCGGCGTACAGTGCAAAAACTGATATTTCTTGCAACTGGCAATAAGACTGGCCACCGGCCAAGGTTCTGCTCGGTCGCTCAGTAAAGTTGGACGCGATAAAGATGAGTGGGAGCACAATTATTGCCGGGCAATCCTCTCAAAAGCTTCCCTGCAGTTGTCCGTCCCCGCACCGTCCTCTGATAACAGCACCGCCGATTTGCCTTGACAACGGCTGTTTAGTAAGCCTATACTCCCGTTGGAAGCTACGAATATGTTAATTAAATGGTTGGTGACCCAACACCACACAGATTTGGAAGATTAAGCTACGCCGATCCTATGGGCAAACATTTTCAAAAAGAGCGGAGAACAAAGCAATGCAAGGGAAAAAGTGTATAAAAACGAGACAGATGGTCCATCAAATTCGCCATCTCACGGTTATTGTCTGCTTCATGGCTTTCACTGGTCATTGCGTTGTGTTGGGGCAATCCGGCTTGAGTTTCAGCCCTATACGTATCGAAGATAACGCCAATCTATGGTGGGCTCGAGCGTTAGGAGATATCAACGGTGACGGACTGTTGGACGTGGTGTTGCAAAATAATAACGGTCACGGAGGTTGGCTGGGTTGGTATGAGGCTCAAAACGCGGGTAAATCATGGAAACGCCACATTATAGCACAGGAGGCGCCGGGAGGCGGAACATTTGCCTGCGGAGATATGGACATCGGAGATATTGACAACGACGGCGATCTGGATATTCTCGGATTCAAACACCCAGGAGAGTGGGACGGCGAGGGTGACCCAACTGAAATTTTCTGGTTTGAGAATCCCGGCTGGAAACACCATCGGATTGGCCAAGCGTCTGACTTTATTAAGAATCTTAACCTGACTGATTTTAATCGAGACCGGAAACTGGACTTAGTGGTGATCACTTATGCCGAAAATAAGTTTGCGATTTTCCGACAGGACTCACCGAAATCTTGGGTCAAGGCCAAAGAGTTCAAGATTGAAAACCTGCATGAGGGTATGGATGTCGGCGACATAGACGGCGATGGCGATACTGATGTAGCAACGAACGGTTACTGGGTCGAGAATCCTGGCGGTGACCTAACCGGTAATTGGAAGGTCCATGACATCGACAGCAAATGGCACAATCAGAGCGGGGACTGGTCGAAAAATGCCACCAAGGTATTCTGCCGCGATATCACCGGTGACGGTCGCGCAGAAGTATTTATCTCGCACTCCGAACGCAAGGGGTATCCGGTTTCCTGGTATCATTCTCGCGATCCCCGACAGGGCCGCTGGACGGAACATATAATTGCCAAGGAAATGGCTGCAGCCCATACGCTACAGGTTTTTGATATGGACCTTGATGGAGATTATGATGTCCTGGCGGGGATGAACAGAAGTCGAGCTAAGGCTTTGGGCCTGGAGAAATGGCCAGTCTTCGTCTATGTGAACCAGAGTAACAACCAGCTCTGGCAACGGTACCGCGTTACCGAGGTAGGGATTTACAACGGGCAGGTTGGCGATCTGGAAGGCGACGGCGATTATGATATATTCCGGCTGCCTACGCACGATGCAAAGATATTCGAGGTACTGGTCAATCAAATTAAGCATTGAAGTGGGACAAACTAAGCCGCTCTGTTCGGCCGAGCATTTTTTTGCCTTTGAAATTGGGTTTGATTGGGTTCGTATTGGGTTCGTTTTGCCGGGACCCGAAATCGCGGTTTTTTTCATAATCCTTTGCGGTAAAGAGGTTTGCATTGGTTTTTGTCTTTTCGAAGTTTGGCTTTGTTTTTTCGGAGCCCGAATGGGCGTTTTATTTTCATAAGCCTTTGTTATAATAGAAGTTACGTTCATTTTGGCCTTTTTGAATTTGGCTTTGTTTGGGTTTGTTTGGCTTTGTTTTTCCGGAGGCAGAAAGCGCGATTTATTTTCATATCCC
>JAUXAB010000127.1 GCA_030615025.1 Phycisphaerae bacterium
GAAAAGTTCGAGGCCAAGGCGGCAGGCCAAAAATGCTCGGAGGCGTGGTTTTCTCCACGTTGAGAACGTTTTTGGCCGACAACGCAGGCATCGGGCTTTGCAGCCGGCCGCAATAGAGCGGGTTATTGGGATAGGCTCTAAGCAAACCAAAGCTGACTACCTTCACGTCCTGGCGAGGCACGAGTAAGTCCTTTTTGCAGTATTAAATTATCTTTACGGCGGGGACAAAATAAGGTATTTTGTCTCGATGATAGGTGGGGCCCGGGATTGGTGATTGGTGATTGGTTATTGGTTATTGGTGATTGGTTATTGGTTATTGGTTATTGGTTATTGGTTATTGGTTATTCGAATAAACCAGTTACCAGAGACTTTCTCAAGATACAGAATAAGGAGTGACTGTATGCCGAAGGAAGAACATGTGTTGGTTTTTGAGCGAAAAGTCCTTGAGCAGGCAGGGATGTTCCACGGGCTCAAGTTTGATGTGGCTCGTTATCTCCGGAAGCTTTTCGTTCCAGGCGTTCTCCGCTTCATACCCAGGTCGAAGGCGGAAGCGGACCCAGCCTATAAGCAGGTTATTCCCTACGTGATCATGGCATATGGCGGAAAGTACCTTAGCTACGTGCGGGGCAGGCGAGCCGGGGAGGTACGGCTTGTCGGGCACAGGTCCATTGGTATAGGAGGTCACATAAACCCCGCCGATGACATGCCCTTGTTCGACACTGATTTCCGCGAGGCCTACCGAACCGCCGTTGAGCGCGAAGTGGCGGAGGAAGTGCTCGTTGAAGCAAACTACACTAATCGGGTTGTTGCTCTCCTCAATGACGAGTCCAACGAGGTCGGACGCGTGCACTTTGGAATTGTCCACTACTGGACTTTGGACTCATCGAAGGTCAGCAAGCGAGAACAGATGATCACCCAGATGGCCTTCATGAGCCCTGACGAGCTGCAAAAGCTCCGAGATACCTTAGAGACGTGGTCAAGGTTGTGCCTCGACAACCTCAACGAGATGACGAAATGTGGAGAATCCGGGATACGGTTAGACGCCCTGTTTGATAATGCATAGGAGGTTAATCATGCTTTGGTTATTAGTAATTGGTAATTGGTAATTGGTTATTCGAATATACCAGTCACCAGTCACCAGTTGCCAGTTACCAGTTACCAGTTACCAGTTACCAGTTACCTGTTACCTGGACGGCTGTATGGTTGCTACCATTGAAAGTGCTCTTATAGATGACGATATACTTGGCAGTCCGCTCTTCTTGGCTGTCGATTTTGCCGTTCTCATTAATATCTTCCGTGAAATCATCGTTGGTCAGGTAGAGAAACCCACTTGATGCTCGATACTGGATACTCGATACTCGTAGAATCGAGGAGCGCGAATCGACAATCGAGATTCGAGAATCGAGAACGTTAGATTCTTGAAGTAGAAATTCCTGGTGGGATGCTTGTGCAGTTCCCATACCCGTGTGTCCCGCTGGCCTCTGCTGGCCATGCGGTCGTAATTGCCGTAATCCATAGCCTCCGGAGTCACGGCTATGCGGCAACTACCTTTAATAACCGCTCCGCCGTCGGAGATGATGTGGATATTGCTGCGGGCAACGATCCTGAAGCCGCCATAGACACCAGGAGCCAGCTTGATTGTACCGCCCTGGCGTGGAAGCTTGTTGATGGCTTCCTGGATGCTCTGACCAGCAGTTAATTTGAGCACCGGTACAGGGGACTTAATCTGTGGCTCGTACTTGGGTGACTCCGGGTTGAAGGGATGGCTCGCCACGTTAGAAATTCCAGAAACGGGGACTATCATAGAAAAGGCAGGATTTCTAACGGCGCTCGCCCACCACTGGTCGACCTCGATATTATAATTGGGATCAATCCGCGGCACACCAACAGGCCTCGATCGCCCCGAGGTGTCGCCGGGCGATTCTTCTATCGCCGAATGCGCAACTTGAAACGCAGCACTCACGGTCGAGCATATGACAAAGAGCGGTATGAGATGACTCATTTTCATTATTGACTTCCGTTGAAAATGGTGCTTGTCTCGAATGCTTATCGTCGTCCTTACTTTGGAACCTTCGGAGTCTATTATTGAGAAAGCTAACACAACGGTCAACTTCATTTTTTGAACGTTGTCTGAAGCTCGCTGCGGGTAATGTCATCTAAATTGACAGTGAAGCGTGTTTTACGACGATGGATTTTTTACTCACCTAAATTCGTCCTTCTGTTCTTCAAGACAGGTCTACGAGCAAGTCTTAGGCTGCAGCCGGTCGAACGCACCTAAACCGTCGACACACGGATTTTCAGCCCGTTGCAGGCTTTTGTAAGTCCTTATGGTCAAAGGATTAATGATTGTCAAAAAAGAACTTATGATGCTGGCCGAAGCGCAACCGAAGTGCAAACGAAGCCTAAACGAGTGCTTTTGGTGCAAATTTTGGTGCAACTCACTGGCTCATGTAATCCATGGTTAAAGGCTCTTGGTTCTATCCTCTTATTGATACAACTCAAACACGAAACTGGTAAATGCTTCCGTTCAAGAGAGCGCCCTTCTTCTCCTCATTGCTGCTGCTTCCGCTTTGCGATCTCACTTCCCAACCACCGGGCAGCGTTGGCGACGATTTTCAACGGCTCCGGTTGGTGGAAGACATTAAAGTTCTCGTGGCCCGGTCGAAAGTAAAACACCTTGCCCTTGCCCAGGTTCCAGATCGCCCCGCTGCGAAATCGCTGCCCTGCTTCCCAAGTCTCCTCAAAGACCACGGCATCGGGAGCCGGCACATGGAACGGCTCGCCGTACATCTCCGTTTGGGGAAAGGTGAACTCATGAGGAATGCCGCTGGCGATGGGGTGGCTGGGAAGTAGTGTTTTCATCTTACTTGGCTTGCCATGGGCCGCGTACTCTGGAAAGCAGCAGTTCGGTCGGACGATCCGTACCAGCGTGCTGCTATCTTCTGCCTTTTCATAAGATACCGAGGGCGTTAACTCAGCATCACGCTTGGGTGGCTTGCGCTGGAATTTGCCAACCCATTCAATCTTCGCTTTAGTCCGTTCCGCCGCGGAGAGCTTGGCCAGTGCATCTTGCTTGGCCCGCTCTTCCATGGCCACCATAAACGGCGTCGCCCAATGCGCAGAATGCAGCACGATGAAACTGAGTTTCCCGGCTTTGATCCGCTCGACGATGCGCCGAGCCGTCTCCATGGAAATCTCACCTTGCCGGACATGCCCCCACCAAATCAGAACATCACAATCATCGAGCAGCACGTCCGGCAAGCCCTGCTGCGGGTCGTCCATGCCAACCGAACGGACGGAAAATCCCTCTTGCTTGTTCAGATAGTTAGCAATGTGATTTCCAAGAAAGTTTTCGTACATAGATTGCTGTTTGGGCTGTCGTTCATCCCAGACGACAATTCGTACGGACTTTTCCTCTACGCAACCGGTCGTCACCACGGCAAACACTGATAAAGCCAGCGCAACTTTCGTAGTCAAGCTCATTAATCTACTCCTTTCTGCAACATACCCGACGTAGGGATCGCTCAAGTGCTCTGCTGAGCCTCCATGTCGCTATCCGAGATTTCCCAGCCGGGACTTCTCATTTAATAGTGATTTAGCTATACCGTTAAACTTCTCTGCTACTAAAATAACAAATCGGTCTCAAAAATGAAACTATCTTTATTTAAAACGTCCTTTGCCAAGAAGCATCCCCCCTGGGAGAAAAACTTCTTCAAATCTTTGTTTTTTCGCAAGTGCCGCCGATTACAGCACTTAGCAACTGGTAAATATCGCAAAAATGGGCGCGCAGAGGATATTTTTGACGGCTATTCTTGTACGAATGTCGCCAATTAAAAAGCGGCCAATGTTAACATTTGTAAGCATTCGAAACCTAACATTCCTGGAACCTGTGAACAGTTCAGAGCCGGATATCCAAACAATCGTGTAAGCTCATAGACAGGCGTTTTGATGTAGGGGTATAACCGACCGATAAAAGCCTGTTTCTGACCTCAGGAGGACTTGCTACAACGGAAATTTTGAGAAAACCCCGAAGCCTGAGGACAATAATCCTTGACTAAACTACTCAACATATGTTAAAACAAAGAAGACTCATGTAACCGATAATTACGATTTTAGGCCTGGTTCAAAACAAGGTAACACTTTTCTGAGCCCGAGGAATTGCCGTATTTATCATAACTCCTGCTCTAACAAATTGTTATGAGTATTTCTGGCCATTATACTTCCTTGAAAAGTGTTACCCTTGGACATATGAGACTGAACCATGCCCGATTTTAAGGCCCATAAGTTACAGGGACCCCATTTTGCAAAAGATCGCGAAATGGGGACCCGTAAGGATAAAACTGCCCCCCTTCTTGCTTTCGCAAGAAAGCAGGGGGGTGGCCGAAAACAGCAGTGAGGAAGGAAGTAAAGATGCCCAGATTTGTGAAAATCTCGTTGCTCACTGTGGTGCTAACCGTGTCTTTGACTGGTTCGACTGGTGCCCACCCTTACCTCGTAGGTGATCTGAATGCAGACCATGTAGTTGATTTCAAAGACCTACACACTTTTGCCTGGCAGTGGTTGGACCCAGGCTGTCTCACCCCCGGTTGCGTTGCCGACCTGGATAGCGTCGATGGGGTAAATATGGCTGACTTTGCCCTATTGGCAAAAAACTGGCAGGTAGTAGAACCCCACATAATCATCAGCGAGTTTATGGCAAGCAACGCCAGCAACAAGCCGCCTCTTCCGCCGAGGGAAGGCGACCTG
>JAUXAB010000084.1 GCA_030615025.1 Phycisphaerae bacterium
GCTGCTGGGAAGCCTTGACGAACTTCTAAAGGCGTCGAATCAGGAATACACCGATTTGTGGCGCATCACCTGTCACGAGCCCGGCGGCAGACACTCGTTCAACACATCCTGCGAGCTTGTCGAGGCGCTCGAAAAAGCCAAAAAGCAGGGCAAGGCGCGATTCATCGGCATCTCTTCGCACGACCGGCGGTGGCTGAAAATGATGATAGAATACTTTCCCCAGCTTGAGGTTGTTCTCTTTCCTTACACGGCCAAGAGCAAGGTCGCGCCGAAAGACAGTCTCTTCGATGCGGTAAAGAAGTGTGACGTAGGCGTCTTTGGCATTAAGCCCTTTGCGAGCAACTCGCTATTCAAGGGCAGCAGCGCACCAGACGACCCTAATGCTAAAGAAGACGACCGACGAGCGCGGCTTGCCATCCGGTATATCCTGTGCAACCCGGTCATTACGGCACCGATACCGGGGCTTGCCAGTACCCACCAGGTGGACAATGTGGCCAGAGCTGTGAAAGAGCGCCGGAAACTGGACGTTGCCGAGGCGGAAGAGCTCAAGAAGGGCATGGACGAGGCGTGGGCCAACCTGCCGGCAAACTACCAGTGGTTGAAGGACTGGGAGTACGTGTAAGGACTATCGAAGGCTGAGGAGCTTTGACGGGCAGTGCAAGGGCAGCGCTGGCCGGCTCGACTCGATACGAAAGGGACTTTCGTGAGCAAGTTTAGGAATTGTCTGTGGGTGCTTGTGCTGGCAATGGTAGCTGTTGGGATGTTGGCCTGTGAGCAGGAAATCAGGGAGGAGCCGCCGCTACTACTTGAAGAACCACCGCTATTGCTTGAGGATGAGGAGACCGGTCCTGTAGCGGACAATAGCCGCTGCCACGTATGCCATATAAACTACGAGGACGAGGTCTTGGCTGTCACGCACGCACAGGCCAACATCAGCTGCGAGCAGTGCCATGGTGCCTCCGATGCACACTGCTCCGACGAAGATAATATTACGCCGCCTGATATTATGTATCCTGCGGCGAAGATCAGGCCATTCTGTATGGGCTGTCACCCCAGGGACAAAATTGCTATCGCAGTGCACAAAGGCGTCCTGTCCGAAACCGGCACCAAAGAAGGAAACTGTACGAATTGCCACGGGGAGCACCGTCTGGGCTATCGCACACGAAAATGGGACAAGTCAACCGGCAAGCTGATAGAGGATGACAAAGTGCGTATGCTGACCGGCGAGACGCCCGAATAGCTGATTTTTGTTTGGTAGCTCAACCGCCAAGAACTCATTAGCCTATCCCGGATATGTCATGGTGTTATAAAGATTGTTTAGCTAAGTTCTGAACGATAAGGCCCTGGGGCACAAGTTCAATACAATCCACAAAAACACTCAGTGAAATGCGAAACATCAGGACCAATTTACATTATCAAGTGCGCATAAAAAAGTGGGCAAGTCTAAAGACTAAAAGACTTGCCCACTCAGTAACTAAACTAATCTGTTGGCACTGGCTTCGTGTTAGCTGCACCCTCTGCGCAGCGAGCTAACATAGCCAAGGCACATTACTACTATCGCCGGGCAAGCAGCACAAGCTCTGACCGGATAAGTCAACTGTGCCTACTTTCCCGCTAACCAGTCCCTGGCTAACAACGAAACATCAAACCAGTCAACATCACAGTCATCGTCCAGATCGCCTAATATTTCGCAGAGCGGGTCACATGCATCACCGCGACCATTGCCATTGCTGTCCTTTTGGTCAGGATTGAAGGCCTTGGGACAGTTGTCGCAGCGATCACCGATGCGGTCCTCGTCGGCATCTTCCTGCCCCTTGTTCGGCTTTTCCGGGCAGTTGTCATCGACGTCAGGGATGCCGTCATTGTCTTTGTCAGTGACATCGACCACTATATCCATCTCACCCAGAAGTTGACCTTTCAAATCGAAGGACTCCACTTTTAGTTTGACACGAGGCGATTCCGGGTTGTTTTGCTTAATGCGCAGGATTCCCCAGACGGCACAGTCCTGGTTATCGACATAAGCTCTCAAGCAGGACTGACTGGCTTCGCCTCCGACCTCCACCTCCACAAACCAATTTTGCGGATCCGGATTTTTCAGGCAGATATCAATGACCTTCCTTCCAAACTCCTTATGGCCAAGGCGGAACGGGAACTCAATAACTCCATCCAGGTTAAGCGGGGCAGGGGGACTGCAACTATAGCTCGCAGTGACGCCTATAATGTCGACGTTGACGTTACGGTCATTGTTGCCGGCATTGGTGTCGCAGGCGGCGCTGACAATGCCCCAGAAGCAACTATGCAGACTCAGGGGCAGGTTGTCCGAAGTGCCTGGGGTCCACGTCCGCGTGAAGTCCCGCGTACCACCGGGGTTCAAGGGATTGGCGATGTTGGCTGTCGGACCGGACCCGATGGGTAAACGCTGTGCCGGTTGGCTGGGCCCGAAGTACCAGCGCTCCCAGTCTACTACGAAATCACTGACTGTCGTAGTGCCGACATTCTCCACCCTCACCGTTATGGTCACCGGTTGGTAACATTGAACCGTGCCGCTGGCTGTCCACCAACTAACAGAAGTCACCGCAAGGTCGCAGGCAGGAGGTGGAGCCATGAAGATGGGACCTAAGTCCATCAGGCCGGCACCCCAGGTGGCATCCCAGCCTGCCGCGCCCATGTCTTCGGCGTTGGTCATTAGGAGATTCTTGACCGCCGGCGGGGTGATAGCGGGGTTCCTCTCGATGATGAGAGCAGAGGCGCCCGCGACCATGGGGCTGGCTGCCGACGTCCCGCCAAAGTCAACATAAGTGGTGTTGGTATTAAATCTTGGGACTCGTATGCCGAAACTACTGGTGCCTGTGACACACCCGCTGGGACAGAGCAGCGTACATTGGTTGCCATATGCGGTGATGTCGGGCTTTTGAACGGGTCCTATGCCCGGCCCGGTACCTGAGTAATTGGCGATGATATCGTTATTACGGTTCACCGTACCTTGATGGGTGGCGGCCGCAACCGTGATGGCACGCGTGGTGACAGCGATGGAGCCCAACCCAATGGGGGCTCCAAAGCATCCGGGAGGGTTGCCTGGGCAGGTATTCTGGTTCCCTGCTGATACGCAAACAACTACGCCGCTGGCCACAAGGGCCTCGATGGAAGCAGTCAGGGCATCACCCGATGACTCGCAATAACTACCGAAGGAGATGTTTGCCACACGGATCGGCGGTACAACCGTATTCGCGTTCCAGGTAATCCAGTCCACCACCTGCTGGATATTGCTCGAAGCGGTGCTGCCCGTTGCCCAGGTCGGTGTGATGCGACAATCGAAGAGGCTGGCACCTGGAGCCACTCCGCGGTTATTTCCACCAGCGCCGCCCCGTCCAAGGGCGCAGCCGGCTACTCCCGTGCCGTGCCACCACTCGTCGTCGGGATTGCCCACATTAAGGGTGGTACAGGCGAAAGTTGCGGGATTACAGTTGGTCAAGAAAAGACCTCCGACGGCTGGAGGTAAGTCATTGTGTGTGGTTCCTGGCCCACCGGGGTCATCGACACCTGTGTCGAGAACTGCGATGGTAATACCCGTGCCGTCGAAGCCCTGGTCTTCCGCTGTGTTCGGGCTGTAAAATCCCGTGTGAGCTTTCAGGGCCTGACCTGCAGTTGCCATTTGGTTGTGAACCAAATGGTCCAGATGGATGTAGCCCACTTCGGACCACATCGCTGCTAAACAACAAAATTGTTCAGCAGGTATCTCTTCTACTACAGCGCTGGCTACCACCGTTGAGGCGTAGCCCATACGGCCTTTATATCGTTCAACCAGTTGTTCGAGTTCTTGCATCCGATTATCTGGCCGACAGTCATTGAGGAAGCAGATAAATACGCTTATCGGCTTATCGGGCTCCGCTTCCATCAGATCGTCGATTGCATCCTCAATCTTGTTGTTGTTTTTGTCATTCAAGAGCCTGGTGTTGTACCACTCCTTAGGACTGTGAAGGGCCTTTAGCGGCGAAGCTGCCAGCAGTATCATCACAATTGCCAACATAAAAATTAGTTGTTTTTTCATCTTCTGTCTCCTTTCAAAAAATTATTAATATTTTTCAGCACACACCGTGCGCACCGATTCTAACGTAGAGATATTTCCGGAAATCCTCCTAATAGAATCACGTTTTTTTTATCTCCTCCCAAAAAATCCATATTCCAAACAACAAACCGAATTTTTTTGCCCTCGGAAGCTACACTTGCACTCTTTATCGAAGCTCCATCATGGTTTTTTGGAGACGATTAGTAATAAGCTCACTTCGGCTGATTACAAATTATATTAGACCATCCGATAAAGTCGAGGATTTTTCTTAGACTTTTGAGAACTTTTTCATTTTTCTTGGGCAGGTGACTTTTTCAAGAAAACACATTTTGAGGCCAAAAACCGGCTTCCCTTTTGTTCCTTGGCATCGGTGCACTGTTTTTAAAAAGAAGACCCTGAACCTTCACCAGAGCCTTGGCGGTTAAAGACCTTGTTTTCAGTTTTTGCCAATAGTCTCTTTATATTTTCTCGGTGCCGGACAATGACCATCAGTGGTATTGCGGTTGCCGCAATAAGTAATGGCCACAGATTAGCAAAATCCCAGCCTGGTGTTAGCACTATCGCTAAAACCAGAACGACGGGAAAAGCAATAGAAGCGGCAATCGAAGCCAGCGAGATATATCGCCATATCAAAGCGACCGCTGCCCATACTGCAAAGGCAAGGGCTGCGCAGATTGTATAATACGGCCACAGGCCGAGTGCTACGCCGAGACTGGTTGCAACGCCTTTGCCGCCTTTGAATTTCAGGTATATGGGGAAGATATGGCCCAAGATAGCGGCACAACCCACCAAAAGCCATAAAGAAAGTAAGCCGGGGGTTGGCTCGGGCACTTCTATAAGGGTTCTGACAGCTAACATTGGGACCAGGCCTTTAAGCACATCGAGCACGAAACAAAAATAGGCCCATCTTCTGCCCAGAGCACGGGAGACGTTGGTTGCACCGATATTGCCTGAGCCGATGCTGCGCAGGTCTTTACCGTGGGCTTTGGCAATGATAACTCCAAAGGGTATCGAACCGAGCAAATATGCTAATATAACAGCGAGTGCGAAGATCGCGTACATTATTTTTGGTATTTCCTTTGTAATATAGATTCGTAAACAGATATTAGCTGCTTAGCAGCTCGGTTGATGGAAATTTTTTCTTTGAGATTGTCTGCAACAATCGCTTCCGATGCTTTTTGGATATTGTTTGTATCCGTGAAATAGCCAATGGCTTCTGCCAGAGCCGGGATATCTTCGCTCCGTTCGATCACCTTGCCGTGCCGATTATTAACAAACTGTTCGCTTGCGCCATTAAATCTGGTAGTTATTACCGGCTTGTCAGCCGCCAACGCCTCGAGAATGTACCGTGAACACGGGTCATAGAAGGTAGGCAGAATGGCGACATCGATTATAGACAGGGCGTTTTGAATGTGCCTGATTGGTCCTAAGAAAATGATTTTTCTGTTCGCCATAGACGGATTAAGTTTTTTTGCGAGCCGACGGTATTTGTGCGTTTTGCCGCCGCCGGCGACAATTAAGTAAGCCTGCCGGCCGGTTTTGTGGCACGCCGCTTCGCTGTAGACGGACATTGCTTTTAGTAGAACAGCCAATCCCTTTAATCTGAAATTGTTCGCTACGAATAGGAAAAAGACCGGGTTGTCGGCTTCCTTAAGACCGAGTTGAGCCAGTATTTGGGTGCGGAGTTTGCCGGCTTCAACGGTGTTGATTCGCTTATTTACTTTTACGCCGTTAGGCACAACCACTATCCGTCCGTTAGCGACTCCATAGTGTTGTTTGAACTGCTCAGCAGCATACTGCGAAATCGCGGCGATTACCGGCCCGTTCGGTCCCTTGCACAGCTTCCGCTCGGCACGCAGGAGCGTTGTTCGGCGAAAGTTGGCAAAAGCTGTCATTCTTTTATAAGATTCAAGAAGCTTGTTCTGATAACTGACGGCATTACGCAAAATGGATTCAATATATGTACCCCCACGCGGCTGATAAACATCAGCGAAGTCAAAAGGTAAAATGCTGTGAATTAGATGATAGTGATTTTCTGATAGATATTTTTTTAATGCCTTTGCGAAGGTAAAGTAACGGGCGCGCTTGCCGGGGCTGTCCTGGCATAGAATGCGAATGCTCCTGGCATTCGTTTGGCCTTTTGCCGCAAGTATGTCCACTTCAAGGCCGAGCGCCTTGAGTGCCGCTGCCAGCTCAAAAACCGAGCGCTCCGCTCCCCCTAAGGCTATATTTGCACGTTCTATTATGATTGCGATTTTCTTCTTCATCGCCCAATTATAGCTGAAATCCGTCAGTTTTCAAACGGGACTTCTCTGCCGTGCTTTATATCGTGCCTTGCCATCCGCCTTGCCTTATTCATTACTCTGCGAATAAATGCTTTGTCTTTCCTGGTCAGCTTGCCTTCCTGGCCGGTATAGCTAACGTAAAAACGCAGCCGGTCGGTCCTCGAAAAATACTGGCTCCGAGCCGAATAATGAACTTGCGCAATATCTTTTACCCGAAATCGCCGGCGCCATGCAATTGGCTTAAAGGCCCGCGCCAGGTCTATCAAATAAAAATCGCCGCTGTCACTATAGAATATGTGTGAAAGGTAAAGGTCTCGATGACGGTAATCTGTCTCGTGAAATTTTCTTATAAACGCAGCTAATTGAGCGATAAAGATTCTTCGCACCCTCAATTTTTCAACCGTAGCTGGCCCGTTGAAACAGTCGGGCAATTTTCGTTCTAAGGATTCAGCATTTGGAATTTTTTCGGTGATTATGAAGCTTCTTTTCTCAAAGAAAGCACCCCATTGCTCGCCGTAGAAAAGGGTTTTCGGTGTATTTATACCCGCTGCTGCCAGCTCACTTGCCGACTTAAAACCGAAGACGCCGCAACTTATCCGGCTGCGAGCCGCGAGCCAGTTTCCGAGCTGGGCTAAGACCGGCGGCCTATCATAGCGTTTCAAAAAGACTGTAACTGCCGGCGAATTTATTTCAAACTGCAGGCGCGTGCGGTACCTCGCAAGATTGTTTTTAGCTAAATTTCTGCCGGCATTAAAGGAAAAGACGGCATCGATTGAAGTTAAGCCTAATTCACTAAATGCCGCTTTATAGTCAGGGTCGATGAAGGACGATTTTGAAATTTCTATAAATTTTTGCTCTCGCATAGCTGTTGCTGTTTCTGGTGACTATTTTCGAGTAATTTTTTCGCAGCGTCACAAACCATCTCTACCGTGATTGCCTGCATACATAAATGTTCGGATTTTTTGCAGATTGGCCTGTCGCAGGGAGCGCAAGGGGCATTGCCAATTATCCGAATTTCATTTTCATAACTGAAGTCTGTCCAGGCAGGATTATTTGGTCCGAGCAGACTGATAATCTTACGCCGCAGAGCTATGGCTATATGCCGTGGCCCTGTATCGTTCGATATCACCAGGTCGGCGCCGGCAAAAAGCGCTTTTAATTCGCCAAGACTTATAGGGCTGGCTGCCAAGTTGATAAGTTTGTGCTTGAGATTGCTCCCCCTTCGACTTCGCTCAGGGCTAAAGGCTATTTGCGCTTGCAATGACAGTCTGCTTGAATCGCAAATCTCTTTTGCAATCTGCTTCTCGACAGGCGTAGGTGCAACGGATATGACAACTGTTGCATTATAGTTAGTAATCAGCCAATCTGCTGTTTGGGCAAATCTTTCGCTGAGCCAGCACTTACTTGGCCCGGCTGATGCACCCGGGACGATAACGATGACCGGCCCTTCGGATTTGGCAATTTCCGGTAATTTGGCTTTTAGGTTTTCCTGGTCTTGCTGGTCGATGAACAGTTCAAGATTTTTATTAGCGGTATCTGCACCGAGCCAGGACGCAATCGCAAGATAGTAGTCAATCATAGAAATGGGCTTGAATTTGCCATGAGGCAGTTTCGGCGGATAAAGTTTGTCAGTGAGCAGAAGTCCTCGTCCGTCGCGAGCATAGCCAATGCGCGATGGTACCCTTGCCAGGAAAACCGCCAGGCCGGAAGCAAAAGAATTCTTGAAAAGAATTGCATGTGTGAATTTATCGGCCTTGAGCATTTTTGCAATCGCAGACGGATTCTTGTCCCGTTGCTCCAGCCACCTGTCGTTAAAGCTGCTTGGCGATAAAACCCCGCGAACAACGGGCTTGGCAAAAAACGTGATCTTGGAGGATTTGAAATGTTGACGTATAGCTCGCAAGGCCGGCGTGCAAAGAACAGCATCACCTACAGGAGAAGGAAGCCAGACTAAAATCTCGTATCCCGTGTTTTGCATCTCGCATCTCGTCTCGTACCAATTAGGCGTGAGCCTGGGTTCAATTGGTGCGGGACGCTTCACGTTTAAGGCATCACTATTTTCGCCCCTGTATAATGTAAAAGGTCAGCGACATCAACTGCAGAACCATAGCAAACCCAAGCGCAATTAAAACCGAACTGTCTTGCCTGGTTGGGCTCATCAGAAGCCATATGGTTATCAGCAGGCAAAACAGCACAATAATTTGCACAACCCCGGCCATCAGTCTCATTATGGAAAATTCGCCGAACATATCGGCCCGTTGCATACCTTTTAGCTGCACCAGAATGCTGCTGAGCAATTGCTCGGTCCCCTCAGCGGGGGCGTCTTGCTCTACAGGGTTCGCTTGCTGCTGATTTGGTTGTTCAGTGGTTTGCGATGCCGGCTGGGGTTCGGGCTCTGCGGCTGACTGAGGTTCGGGCTCCGGGGCCGGCTGGGGTTCGGGCTCTGCGGCTGGCTGAGGTTCGGGCTCCGGGGCTGACTGAGTTCGGACTCTTACGTCGCCGGACGAGCGGTGATATTTTTTAATGATATTTACCGCCTCCTTCATATTTACACTCTTATAGTCTGGATTTGGCTCGGCTGGTTCGCCGTAGGTGGACTTGTACCGTGAAAAGCGGGTTACTAATATAGTTTTGCAGCCGGCTCGTAAACCAGCCTCAATGTCCCGGCTGCCATCGCCGATGCTCCAGGATTGGCTAAGGTCGACATCCATTTCATCGGCTGCGGCCAGCAGCATCCCTGGATTCGGCTTTCTCCAGTCACTTTCTTTACGGTATTTTGGGATAACTCCATCGGGATGGTAGGGACAGTAATAAATCTCGTCTAAATAAGCTCCCCTTTCGGTCAGCAGTTGCCTTAAGCGGTTATGAATTTCACCAAGAACTTGTTCACTAACAATTCCACGTGCAACAGCCGATTGATTAGTGACAACAATTAGCTTATATCCCATAGCTCGAAGCTCAATAAGTGCCTCAGCGACACCGTCCAGCAGCTTTACCTGGTCCGGATTATCGATATAGCCGGGGTCTTCAATTAAAGTGCCGTCACAATCTAAGAATATCACTTTGTCAGACATAGCTCTTCGCCTATGTCACCCTGAGCGTAGCGAAGGGTCTCTTCTCCTGCCTGAAACGATGAGATTCTTCGCTTCACTCAGAATGACAAACTGCATTATGCTACTGTTCGCAAAAACTCTGTTCTACAAGCTTGCAAATTATATGAAAGCCGAGCTGGTGAATCTCCTGACTGCGCGCCGTTGAACCGTCTGCACAAAAACAAATATCAGCAATTTGCTCCAGTTTACTATTAGCCTTGCCGGTAAAAGCCAGTACGCAAGCGCCCTTTTTTTTAGCTAATTGAGCGGCCTCAACAACGTTCGCCGAGGTCCCGCTGGTCGAAATGGCCCAGAAGATATCACCTTCTCTAACCAACGCTTCGACCTGCTTGGCAAATACATTCTCATAGCCGTAGTCATTGGAAATCGATGTTATCACGGAGGTATTAGTTGTCAGGGCGACAGCCGGCAGTGCCTTGCGATGGCGCTCGAATCTGCCGACAAGCTCGCTGGCTATGTGTTGAGCATCTGCTGCTGAGCCTCCATTGCCACAGAGATAAACCCTGCCGTTTTGCTTTAGCGACTTTATTATTGCCTCGGCAGCAGCAGTGATTGTTTCAATGCCGTTTGTCTGCAGTTCGGCAACCATCTTCTTGTGCGCTTCCAGCGCTTCCAAAATCTGTTTTTTTGACTCGTTGTCCATCAGGATTTACTTTCCGGGGACACCATTCTGGAATTATTTGCAGAATGGGGACCCTTCAATGCCTTCATTTTTTCGATTGTTGTAGTTGAGCTTTTGCCTTCAACAAGCGGCGCAAGAACGACCTTGCCGCCGTAAGATTCAACAAACTCCTGACCGATGACACCTTTCTGTGCCCAATCCTGACCTTTCACCAATATATCAGGCTTTACTTTTTTGATTACGTTGAGTGGGTCCGGCTCATCGAAGACTATAATGTAATCGACCATTTCCAATGCAGCTAAGACAGCGGCCCTGTCATACTGGTTGTTAATCGGCCGGTCGGGCTCTTTAATAGCTTTTACTGAGCTGTCGCTGTTTAGTCCGACAACAACTATGTCACCTTGCGACTTACAGAATTTCAGAAACTCGGTGTGCCCTCTATGTACCACATCAAAACAGCCATTTGTAAAGACAATAGTGGCTTTTTGTCCGCGATGCCAGGTAAGTTCGTCTACCAAAGAATCAATCGAGTGCACCTTGCCGCTTTTGCCGCGATTCTGACTGACGATTTCGTTAATAACTTCCTCAATAGTAACCGCTGCGGCGCCGAATTTTTCTACTTCTATGCCGGCGGTTATGTTGGATAGCTGCACGGCTGTTTTATAATCACAATCAGCAGCCAAAGTTATCGCAAGCGTCGCCAGGACCATATCGCCTGCTCCAGTAACATCATAAACACTGCGTGGTCTGGTAGTGGGAACGATTTGACTTTCTTTTTCCGTCTTGAGATATGCGCCTTCCTTATCAAGTGTAATTACTATAGCTTCCAGCTTTAACTTTTCGGCAAGCTCTTTTGCTGCTCTGGCCGCCGTCTCTGCAGTTTCTATATCGAAACCAACCGCCTCCGAAGCCTCTTGACGATTTGGAGTAATGAGGGTGACACCGACGTACTTTGAATAATCGCTGGTCAGGCAGGGGTCAACGAGGACTTTTTTCTTTGCTTTCGTTGCAAATTGTATCATTTGTTTGCAAAGCGACGGACTGAGCAAACCCTTATTGTAATCCTGCAGGCAAACGACACAGACAATTTTCAATTTGTCTTTGTAAGCTTGTAAAATCGCCTCATTCAGCTCATCAGGTAACGGCTCTGTAGATTCTTCATCAATTCTCATCAATTGCTGCCGATGACGATGCTGTGCCAGGCCGACGAGTCTTTGTTTGCTGGTAGTAGGCCGATCCTTCACAACAAGCAGGCCGGCAATGTCAGCTCCAACCTCTGTCAGTTTTTCTTTAATTCTTTCACCGTTTCGGTCTGCTCCAATAACACCCAGGCAAACAGGAACCGCACCCAAAGCGGCAAGGTTAGTAGCTACCAACCCTGCTCCGCCGCAGCTATGCTCGGTCCTGCAAACTTTCAGCACGGGCACGGGTGCCTCCGGGCTTATTCTCAGCGCATCGCCGTAAGTATAAACGTCGAGCATAAAGTCACCGACGAGCAGAATTTTCGGCGAGCCGAGGTTCGTTACCGTCTTTAATAGCTTTTCGTACATCTAATCAATTTATTATTTTCTATTTATTATTGACTAATGTTTTATTGCAGTAGGGGGATTTTACCTGCTAATGCCCTTTCAATCAACTGTGTTATTTTGTCCTCCCCGCTAACAAATTTTAGCTCAATTGCCAGATATGCGAATCGAATATCGAATTTCGACTTTCCAATGTTGAATAACGAAAACCAGTCTTTCTGCGTTGTCAGTATCAAATCTGCCTTAAGACGTCTGGCTTGTTCATAAATATCAGCTAAACAATCGTCCGTGTAGTGATAATGGTCGTTATATACTTTCGAATCAACCAGCCTGGCCTCGATATTCTTGATTGTGTTGAAAAAGGCATCCGGATTGCCTATCCCGCAGAAGGCAAATATTTTTTTACTCTTTAGCTCTTCAAGACTGATTTCTCTGTCGTCTATAGATTTTGCACAAATAGGGGCGTGTATTGACCTTGCAATTATCATTTCTGGATTTATCCGTTGGAGCTTGTCTTCGAGTTGGGTCAGCTCAGCTTCAGTGGCTTGGTCGCACCTGGTAATAACAGCAGCATCAGCTCGCTTCAGCGCAGCGACAGGTTCCCGCAGCAGCCCCGCTGGAAGGAGCTTACCGTAGCCGAAAGGCACCGTGCTATCAACTGTCACGATATCCAGGTCTCTGGCTAATCGGCGATGTTGAAATCCATCGTCCATAATTAGCACCTTTGCACCGAACTCGCTAACAGCTCTGGTCGCACCTGCGACACGGTCCAGATTTACAATTACTTTGGCCTCCGGGCAGCTTTCGGCCAAAATTGCCGGCTCATCTCGATAATTTTGAATTGCCTTGTACCCACGCGTAAGTATCGCACACTGAGAATTTGAAATCTGAAATTTGGAATCTGAAATTATCTGTTTGCACAGCCAGATTACAAGGGGCGTTTTACCTGTCCCGCCGGCTGTTATGTTACCGATGCTTATCACTGCTGCATTCACACGATGTGTTTTCAACCACCCTTTGGAATATAAGAAATTGCGTAGAGCAATAACAACTAAGTAAACTTGAGAAGCGATTCCTAAAAAGAAACGCAATGGCGCTGCACCCAAGCCGCTGCTTTCACCTGAAACCAGTTTGCGATAAGCATCCTGATTCAATTATAAAGTCCTTCAGCAAATCCTCTATTTCTGTCATTCCTGCGAAATCGAAGTCGAAGATCCGGCATCTGTTTGACGGAATCCGCCTTCGGCGGAGCAGGAATCCACTTTCTTAGCTTTAGCTCGCACAGACTACACTGGATTTCATTTTTTTGCCACAAAAAAGAGAATCAGCCTGAGAGCCTGAGAGAGAAAATAATGAACTGCGGTTTTATCGGGACCAGCTATAATTTCGATTCAAAAGTGGTTATTTCAAAGAGGCAAAAACCCTTTTCAATCGTGGCTGATACTTGTCGGTAATATCGAATGATAAAATCACTCCCCTTGCTTTTCCGACTATTGCTTTTCTTTGCACGAATCCGAAATGTCTTGAGTCCTTGCTACTGTCCCTGTTGTCGCCCATAACAAAGTAATTGTCCGGTGGTACAGTGATTGGTCCAAAATTTCGCATTGCCCGGATCGAAGGAGTGCTCATTACTGCATGAGTAAATCCATCCAGATTTTCTGTTGCTAATATGCAACGCTCTTTCAACTTGGAAGAGAGATATTCTAAGTATCCTGAGTCGATTTTTGTATAGCCAGCGGGCTGGCCATTTAAAAAAAGCGTGTTTTCTTTGCTTTCGATTGTATCTCCTGGTACTGCTATTATTCTCTTGACTAACCGGGTTTCATCTTCAGGAGAAAAACAAACTACAATATCACCTCGCTTGGGGGCTGACCATTTTGCAAGCCGATAAAAGGTAAGAGGAAATCTCAGATCATACGCCAATTTGTCTACATAGATCAAATCGCCTTGCAGTATAGTAGGGTTCATCGAGCCGGTAGGGACCCAGTTCCAATCCGCCAAGCTTGATTTTACAGGTATTAACACAAAGACTATGAAAAAAATGGTGTTTCGCCATTCCTTCCAAATCCTGCAAATAAACTTTCTTACCTGCTGTCTTTTCATTTTTTTCCTCAATAAATTATCATCGGCTGTATAGTTTCGTCCTTATACGTCTATAACTTGCTAATGTTCGCTTGTGGCAATATGGGTTTGATCCGTCTTCGCCAGAGGCTACGCCGCGATAAATTGGCTTTGTTTGGCTTTGTTTTGTCGGAGGCCGAAAGCGCGGTTTTTTTCATAATCCTTTGCGGTAAAGGGGTTTGCATTGTTTTTTGTCGTTTCGAAGTTTGGCTTTGTTTTTTCGGGGGCCGAATTGGCGATTTATGTTCATAATCCTTTGTTATAATAGCACTTACGTTCATTTTGGCCTTTTTGAATTTGGGTTTGTTTGGCTTTGTTTGGCTTTGTTTTTTCCCACTCCACCAAGTGTCCTTTTTCTCGTATTCCCTTGTTAATACCTTATTTACGTTCATTTGACTTTTCGGGAAATTGGCTTTGTTTTGCATAAAAAGTTTGATTTGTAGTGATATCATTACATTTGTAGTGATAACTCTACAGTTGTAGTGCTTTATAAGCACGTAAATAATAGGCACGTAAATAACTGGATTCACGATACTTATGAGTAGTTCGCTGTTCATAGTTCGTAGTTTCCTTCGACTACGCTCAGGACAAGCTCCGTTGGTAGTTGACTATTGGCCATATAACAATCACCATTTCCTTCTTTTCGGCCTTCTGCAAAAAAAACATCCCCTCTATAATTGGACGAATGTGCGCGTTTGATGCGAAAATTGGGCTCGATTTTCGATGCCGGATTGGCGTAAGTCGATTTGGGTAAAGGAGTAAAAAAAATTTTATTTTTCCGGTTTTTAGTTTTAGGTATGGCCGGTTTTGGTTGATTTTTTGTGGAATCTTTACCCATTTTAACGCATCTACGCATCCCCGATCTGGTTGGGTATAGATAAAATGAGAAGGGCCCGGCGTCTAAGCCGAGCCCCTTGGTTTTAGCCTTATTACTGCTTTGGATTAAGCAGGAACTACGCTGGTGGCGCAAGGCCCTTTTTTACCTTCACCGACCTCGTACTCAACCTTCTGGCCTTCATCAAGATTTGCGTACCCGGTCGTCTTGATTTCTGAGTGATGAACGAACAAATCATCGCCGCCGTCATCGGGAGTGATAAATCCAAAACCTTTGCTTCCGTTAAACCACTTTACTGTACCTGTGCTCACAATAGTGCTCCTTTGGCCTACTAAATGGCCGTAAAATTTGTCCCTCGTATTTTGTTAAAGAGGATATTCCTGAGAGACGTGAGAATATGCCCATATAATTAATCGGCTATTATACAAAGATAACTAATAATTGTTCAATAAAAATAAAATAAAATATTCACAACCCAGCCTAAACACCGGATACCCGCTTTCGCGGGCACAGGTTTAACGGATAAGAACCATAATAATTCTGTCTTTCTTAGCAAAAATAACCAAAAATGCACAAAAAGAACAAAAAAATGACCAAAAAAGTGCTTTTAATCAGAATATCTACTGTAACCGCGAAGAACAATTATTACTGGAATGCAAAGAATAATGAGTACCACAGTATGAAAAGAAATAGCAGCTATGTTAGAACTCTTGACGGAATAAAAAATGGCTAAAAGTGTAGCTAAAAAAAGACCATGATGCCCAATTTGTGGTCTGGCAAAATATAGTGCTGACGATACAGCAGCAATTAAACAAGCAATTTGAACCACCCAAGAGACATATGCACCTGAAATAATCAAATCTTGATAAAAGTAATACACACACCATGGCCCACAAATAAAAACATATATAGTTGCCAGCAAATAAAGATACCACTTGGCAAAATCATTATCCGAGCGCATGGTTAGCATAAAAATATCCTTTTTTCTAAATTACAAAAAAGTACCACCTGATGGTGCAGGCGGACACCTTTAATTTCCTTCGGCAATAACATTATGCAACCATTTTTCATTATATTCGGAATGATTTTTAAGATTGAGTGTTTTCAACTTTACATGGTTTTTCATGTCAATTCCTTTTTTATGCGAACAATAATCATATAGTCTGTATAAAATGGGAAACACAGACTTACTTTTACATAATAACAAGTTCCCGTTGGTTCTTCAATATTTATACGCCGGAGTTTACCCCTTATGGGGGCGGACTCATCCAATCTCTTATGTTTCAACGCATATGACTTGTCTTTACGAAGAATATCCCAGTCTATTGAATAGCGTCAATTTTATTAAGGTATCCTTCTATATCTGTATAGCGATCTTTCATCCAGCTTATAAGTATCTTTATTTGTTGTTCATAATTCTCTGGTAACTTTTTCAGGTAGACATTCTTCTGTTCCGTAATATAGAGATATCCTTCGAGACCACAAATCATACCCTGAAGGATACCTAATACGTAAGTGTTTACCTCCGATGTAGGCATCTTAAATAATGGGTAAACAATTGGGGTGAATTGATCAATGGACAGCGCCTTGCCCAGTGTATTGGATCTTAATAGAAAATAAGCGAATAATCTAGCTATATCCGAAGTACTCAAAAAGCTAAGATAAGCTTCTCCCTTACCAATGTATCTATTATCATCCCCAACATTGGTTTGGGCCTCTTTTGTCTCGACCTGCGCCGCTGCATTATTAAGAACAGCATCTTTTACCTCATCGACACCTTTTCCGACGACTTGTATTCTATCTTCGACTCGTTCTACAAGACGTTCCATCCTGTCCTGAGCAATATCCGCCTTTATATTCTGAGCCAAGGCATAACCAATCACTACGAGACTAAGCACGATGGAAACAACTATGCTTGCTGTGTTGAGATGTCGATAATTACCATTTTCGTGGTCTGCAATCCAAAGTATGATCACGAATAAGAACACTAAAGCAACGAATACCCACAAGTTGTAGGATTGCCACCATTTCACAATTCTCTCACGGATCCCTGCAATTTTGCTCATCAGTTAATTATTCTCCAAAGCTCTCCATCTTCTTTTCACAACTGGTTTCTGTCTGTTCTCGCAACAGTTCTACGCATCTGGCGAGCTATTTTCAATTTACGATTTACTATTGGTGTCATTTTTTTCTATGAATGTGCTAAAGAAGTTTTCATCTCTTTGGCTGTCCCCTTTACAATCATTACTTATCTGCCTATAAGGCAGTCTGCCTAAAGGCAGTTCATAGTGGTATTATATCCATTACCAGTAAAACCACAACGGTATATATTAGTTAACTGCAACGCAAGGTTGTGGCTAATCCTGTCCGCTGTTTTGCGGCTGCCTTGTTCCTTTGTAAAGTTCATATTTCAGCAGACGGCGGAAGTGATTTGTTTAAATAAGAAGTCTGGATCCCTGGAATTAGAGGATTTGAGCAGGAGAACAGTTGAGCAGTAGAAACACTGGGTCCCTGTCTACGACATGCAGGGACTGGCGGTGAGAAGGGAAAAATGAATGTTAAGGTGTGTCAACTGGTACATAGGTAACACTCTATGCCGACGACATAGGTAACACTTTTCAGGGTTTATAATCGCTTATCTGTGCAGCTGCACAGATAAGCGACTGGCTTTTCACAGGGGCTATCCGCCATTTTTTGTGGTCTA
>JAUXAB010000026.1 GCA_030615025.1 Phycisphaerae bacterium
TCGGGCAAAGCGACGCTCAAGAAAGCAAGAAGTACCGAGCTTAACCATATTCGGTCGGTATTACGGCAGAGGTATTCTAACAAACAGATAGACGTTGTCGGCCATACCGATTCCGAACCTATCAAAAAATCAAAATGGAAAGACAACCTTGAACTCTCGTCTCAACGTGCTCTCAGCGTGGTTAGATACCTTATCGAACGCGGCATTGATGAAAAAAGGATCCGGGCAGTCGGCTGTGGAGCGGCCATACCCATCGCTTCAAATACAACTGCCAGCGGTAAAGCGAGAAACCGCAGAGTTGAAATCGTTGTTTATATGAGGGGGACTGGCTGAACGCAATAAAGGTCGTTTAGGGACCCCGCAAAATGGGAACCCTTGCAAATGTTGCGGTTCTTATCGCATCGTCTCTGTTAATGCAAACAGTAAGAGCTCCGTCCCTGGCTGTATAGAACGATTTTGCCTTGTCTTTTCGCTTGATTGTCTGCTGCCTTTCGTATTGACTTCGGTCGCAACTGCATATCAAAATATCCGCCCCAAGATTTTTCAGAAAAGACGGCTCCAACGTTTTGACTGACCCGTGATGTGGAACTACTACCACATCGGCTTTTAGATCGGGAAAAAGCTCAAGAACTTTTTGTTGTGCAAATTTCTCAATGTCTGAGCACAAAAGTATTTTCTTACCGGCAAATTCTATCAACGAAACCAGCGATTTGTCATTATCCCCTAATTCTTCATTCTCACATATTTGTTCACTCGGCCAGACAAATTTTATCTTTGCGGCACCATTTACACTTAAATCTTTTAAGTTTTTTATTTCAAAACCCTTTTCACTTAACCGTTCGTAGAGAAATTTTGCTAAGGAGTCTTTACTGTCTATGTTGTTGAAAAATGCGTTATTGGCATAAACACCGCCGACTTCGCAGTGTTCGGCAATCTCAGGTATCCCGTTGATATGGTCTATATCATCATGGCTTATGATAATGGCATCGATTTTATTTATTCCCTTGTAGTCTAAGAATGGTGCGACAATTCGTCTGCCGATGTCACTTTTATGCAGCGAACCTGCATCGAACAAAATATTGGCTCCGCCCGGCAGCTGAGCCAATATTGCCTGCCCATGGCCGACGTCCAGACAGGTGACAACTAAATTTCCCCGATGTGTTCTTTGCCACCTCAAAATACCTAAGAAAATAATCATTGCCAAAACCATGACCGTACAAACTGCTCTTTTTATTAAAGGCCGCCGAAGATAAACAAAGCCGGCAAAAAGAATCAGGCAGTAATACAAAATTATTGGCACCAGCGACACGTGACCTATAAGTATTTGTGAAATGTCCAGATGTGCGATAAGCTTTACAATCCAAATAAGGGCATCGCTTAGTCCTGTTACTATCAAGCCCAACACCCACGCCGCAGTTGGCAGCAGGAAAGACAGGATTATTTTCAAATATCCGATAGTCAAAATCAAAGCTACGAATGGAAAAGCAACCACCGTCCAGAGACTTGTGAGGGGATTAATCGTATAAAAATGATACAATAAAATGCCGGCACCACCCACCCACGCTGTAACACCTGTGGAAAATAATCGCAATATATATGGCCCCGGCCTCGAAATGATGCGGTAAAATGGCCTTGTTTTCGGGGCCTTCTTACGCCAGGGCAGACCCGTTATTTTTTCATATAGAAAGAAGTGGATTCGGTGGCAAAAAAGCACAAGCCCAAACACCGATGCAAACGATAATTGCCAGCCGGCCTCGAACAAATTTGTCGGCCTCGTCAGCAAAAGAATTATCGCTGCCAATGATAGTGTATTGATGGAATTGGAGCGCCGGCGAAAGAAAAATGACACGCAGAACACAAAACCTATAATAGCCGCTCTCACCGTAGGCGCTCTCGGCGGGACAATCAGCAGAAAAACAACTATCGCAATTATGCAAATCGTCGCCCGCGCCCGCTTCATCAATCCCGCTGTTTTGCATAACCACCAGATAATCCCCACGAAGATACCCAGATGCATTCCGGAGAGGCTGATAAAGTGCAGCAGGCCCGTCTTGCGAAAGGCCCGGTAAGTCTCACTGTCGATATTCCGTCTATAGCCCAATAGCAGCGCTTCCAGCAGGCCTCGGCTTCTATCTTCCAGCGATAGATTGCCCACTAATGCTTGCATGGCTGTTTCTCTTAGTTTTCTTTTCATCTTTGTAAAGATATCCGCAGAGCCGCTTTCTAACAATTTAACGCCGTCTCGTGATTTGACGGATGCTGCGATAAAAACATTTTTCCGAGCCAGGTATTTTGCTATATCGAATTGCCCCGGGTTAGTAGCCTCTTTGAATCTGTCCAGCCAGCAGTATGCCTGTATATAGTCGTCCGCCTTCAAGTCCAGCACCGGCCCACCAACCTGCACTCGCACAGTACCGCTTGCCTTTGCCCAGCCGGAAATAGTTTTTATTTCCTTGACATTAAGGTAAAAACTGCTGGTTGGGTCGGTATACTTGAACTTTGCAAATTTCCATTGTTCGTTTTTCTGAACATACGGATCAGTAACAATTACGCCGCGAATCGTCGCCAGCTTGCGCTCATCCGCAACGAGATTGCGGATATCATCCGCCTTTGGCCGGTAATAATCTGTTAGCCGGATCGCACCAAGGCACACAAAACTCCCCAACGCTGTATAGGCTAATATGTACGGGAGTCGTTCATCTTTGCCGACATACGATATACGACATACGACATACAAAATAATCGTGGCAGCTATGCAAATCCCTATGGATATCAGCCAGACCGATATCGGCAAATGAAATGTATTTTGTATAAGAATCCCTGCTATCAAGCCCACGACTACAAACAGCAGGGGGGTTGTGCTTATGATTTGTTTATGAATATTTGCAAGGCCCCAGGAGAGCTGCTTATCAATCAGAGCTAATTTCCGCTGTATGTCATCCATGGCAAAACAGACTACAGACTCAAGACCCAAGACTCAAGAGCAATTTTACCGCAGAGGACGCAGAGCACGCCGAGAAAACTGAAAAATTAAAAATAGCCACAGAGGACACGGAGATTTGCCCTTATATCTTTCCTGGTTTACTTTTTCCAACCCGGTCCGCGCACAACGCGGCCGGGTTTAGCACCGGTATGTTTGCCATCTTTTAGTACCTGTGTGCCGTTTACGAAAACATGGATCATGCCTGTTGCATACTGGTGCGGTTTTTCAAACGTCGCATGGTCAATAATTGTTTCAGGGTCGAAAATGACAATGTCTGCATAATATCCTTTTTCAAGTTTTCCCCGCCGGTCAAGTTTTAGATTATCTGCAGGAAGTGAAGTTAGACGCCTGATTGCCTCGGCCAGCGTAATGAGTTTTTCCTCACGAACATATTTGCCAAGAAGCCGGGCGAAGCTGCCGTATGCACGGGGATGTACATTTGATTTCAAGAAGACCCCCTCAGGGGCGAGAGAGCCTGCATCTGAACAAAAGCTAACCCAGGGCAGCTTAATCTGCCTTTTCACATTTTCTTCCGACATTAAAAAGTAGACCGTACCAACGCGGCTGTTGTCTTCAATAACCAGGTCTATTGCAGTTGCTGCCGGTGATTTTCTCCTCATCCTGGCGACCTCTGCAAGTGTCTTGCCGGTAAGATGTTTGAGCTTTTTGTTTTTGAAGCCCACGAGAAGAATATTTTCCGGCGTACCTGCTAAAAGATACAAATTTTCCCATTCGTCGGTAGGCGTAGTCATCTCCCTCAAAACCCGTTTCCTGATTTTCGGATTTTTGAGCCGTTGTACCCACGCTTGGTGTCCACCCTCCTGAACCCAGGGAGGCATTGCGGCGTCGAGACCTGTTGCGCCTGCGGTATAGTTATACATATCTGCCGTAATCTTAAGACCTTCAGCCCGTGCCTTTTCAATCCTTTCAATCATAGCATCAAGTTTATCCCAATTTGATTTACCGGCAGCTTTCATGTGATACAGCTCGGCGGTAACATTTGCTTTTCGCGCAATTGTTATCAATTCATCCAACGCTTCAAGTAGGCGGTTACCCTCGCTACGGATATGCGAAATATACATTCCGTCATATTTACTCGCCACTTCTGCAAGAGCTGTTAACTCATCATTATCGGCATAACAGCCGGGAGCATAAATCAGCGCGGAACTAACACCCAGTGCTCCCTCTTGCATTGCCTCACCTGCTAATTTACGCATCTGTTTAAGTTCTTCACGAGTTGGCGGCCGGTCTTCATATCCAACAGCGTAAACACGAACAGTCGTTGCGCCCACAAAAGAGGCTATGTTGGTCGATACTCCTTTTTTCACAAGATATTCGAGATATTCTCCAAGTGTAGTCCATTCTATGCTAAATTTGATGTCTCCCTGAGATTGTCTCATATCCCGCTTCATCTTTTTGTTAAGGGGCCCCATTGACCATCCTTCGCCCATAACTTCAAGAGTTACTCCCTGCCGAATATCACTTTGTGACCTTCCATCTTCTATAAGTGATTCATTTGCCCAGCTTAACATATTAATAAAACCTGGAGCAACTGCCAGACCTTGTGCATCGATTACTACATCCGCATCTGGTTTGAGCTGCCCGAGAGCTGTAATATAACCATCTTTAATTCCGACATCCGCAACATATGATGCGCCACCCGAACCGTCGTAAATCTCACCCGATGTTATTACTACATCATAAGTCTTTGAGTGGCCGAAAGTGCCCGCACTGACTATGAGCAATACGGCACAGATGAATAAAGTTACTTTTCGCATAATATTCCCACAATCTGATTCTTAGTTCACCTCCGCCCAGCCAAATCGGCGAGGTTTGGGGGCAGGGGGATTGGCTTTGTTTGGCTTTGTATTGGCTTTATATTGGCTTTGTTTTCACAAAGTGTCCAATTGGCAATATTTTCATATTCCTTTGTTATGTATATAGTTACGTTCATTTGGTCATCCGGCAAATTGGCTTTGATTGGGTTCGTTTTGGGTTCGTTTTTCCCGTGTTGACCAAGTGTCCATTTTTCATAATCCTTTGTTAATACTTTATTTACGTTCATTTGGGCTTTCGGCAAATTGGGTTCGTTTTGCATAATAAAGGGCTGATTTGTAGAGATCTCTCTACAGTTGTAAAGATGCCGAAGGCACGTAAATAGTTCATTAATCGCGGATTGCGCTGATTAAACGGATTTTTTAGCCATAAAAATGTACAAAATGCACAAAATGCACAAAGAAACATAGTAATAGAGGGAATCTCAAAAACCTTTTGGCTGTTTGGGGCGTTACGGCGGTTTGGGTAGATTGTAGTTGGTAGTTCGTAGTTCATAGTTCGTAGTTCCCCTAAGGGGTTTCCGCCTTTTAAGTGTATCAATATAACAATATTTAGTTTGATAAATATTATACGGCAGGAAATGTTAGATGTAAAGTAAATTTAACCACAGATTTCACAGATTTTTTTTAACCACGGATTAACACGGATTTGTTTTGCCACAAAAAGGCACTAAAGGAAATTAGCCACGGAGATTTTCCCTTAAGTCATTCCCGCAAAAGGGAATCCATGTTTTTTTGTTTGTAATGGAGCAAAAATGTGTTATAATGCTTTTGTGTTTGTTCTTTGTGGCTGTATGAAAAAGGACAAGAGAGATGAAAAGACAATCAATGCTTGTATTAGCAATAGTGATAATAGTATCAGCAGCCTCGTCCGTGGTAAATGCGGTTACCGTTGAAATTCCTTTGGCATGTGAGGGACAGTACACTCTTGGTCAAGCCTGGGCAACAGACTTCGATATTGGAAACGCGTTCACAGAGATATCAAATATACACATTGACTGGTCAGGCTCGATTAAGGCTGAATTAATAGGTAGTCTTGCAGATCCTTTCCCTATAGATGCCCAGTTTGTGGCAACATTATATGATCTGGATTCTGATGACTATTGCGGCAGGGCATCTGTACAGACAGGGACGACAACGTATCCGTTTCCAGAGCCATTTGATTTGCGGTCAGCGTTTAGTGATTATGACTGGTCGCTTCTTCTTGATGGGCGAGGAACTATTGAAGTATCTTTTTGGGGGATTATCCGCCCCGCCATTTGGTCTACAATAGAAAACCCACTTGGCCAACTTGATTCGGCAAAATTAGTATTCGAAGCTACTCCCATTCCCGAGCCGGCTATGGTTCTGCTGCTGGGGCTTGGCGCAGTGTTTTTAAGAAAAAGACGTTAGGTTTTACTCCACCTAATCAAAAAATACCGAAAGCACAAAGATTTCCTGTCTGTATTCCTCTGTGACAAAATCAGATTCTTCGCTGCGCTCAGAATGACCCCGCACTTACGTTTGGGGCTCGGTTAGGTGAATTTGGGGGCTATTTCAATTTGCGATTTGCCATTCATATATGGGCGAAGGACTTCGGGTATTGTTATCGAGCCGTCGGCGTTCTGGTAAAGCTCAAGAAGGGGGATGAGTATTCGAGGTGAGGCAATTACGGTGTTGTTCAGCGTATGGCAGAACAGGTTTTTCTTCGTTTTGGGGTCTTTGTAGCGAAGGTTCATACGCCTTGCCTGAAACTCGTACAATTTACTTGCGCTGTGCGTCTCGCAGTAATTGTTTCGCGATGGCATCCACGCTTCTATATCGAATTTTTTCACCTGCCCTCTACCTAAATCGCCGGTACAAACATTGGCAACACGGTAGGGCAGTTCCAGTGCCTGCATCACAGCCTCGGCGTTGGCTAAAATCTCAGTGTGGAACTTGTTGCTCTCCTCAACACTGTTTTTACAGATAACCACCTGCTCAACCTTGTCGAACTGATGGATTCGGTAAAGCCCGTACGTATCTTTGCCCGCAGCACCCGCTTCACGCCTGAAACAGCTTGACAGCGCCACATACTTTAACGGCAGCTCCTCGGCCTTTAATATCTCCCCCATACGATAAGCAGTCAGCGGTACTTCAGCGGTCCCTGAGAGATTGAGCTGGTCTATTTCCATTCGGTATGTCTGGTCTTCGGAGCCCGGGAAAAAACCTGTGCCTGTCATCGTCTCATCCTTCATAAGGACCGGCACCGAGAACGGGACATACCCCTTACCGACCATAAAGTCCATTGCGAACCGCAGAACAGCCCAGTGCAGTAGTGCCCCGTCACCCTTTAAGATGTAGTTTCTCGTCCCCGCTAATTTCACGCCTCGTTCGATATCTATAATTCCTAAAGCCACCCCCAATTGCACGTGGTCTTTGGGCTCGAAATCGAACTCTCTTACTTTTCCCTCTCTTCTTATTTCAACATTTTCGGTGTCGTCTTTACCGAAGGGCACATCATCATCAGCCGGCTGAGCCACCAGCAGCATAAGCTCATCAAATTCCGGCTGGATTCTTTTGATGTGTTCATTAACCAAACTCTCCTCCTTTTTTAATTCCGCAAGTTCCGCCAATCTTATTGATCGTTCATTTGGCTCAAGTTGCGCAATTAACTTGCCAAGACTGTTTTTTTCTGTGGCAATATCCTGCAATGTCTTTTTCTGCGTTATTAAGGTTGAATCCACTACAAGCAATCTCTCGATATCGACCGCGAAGCCTTTTGCTTCGCAGGTATCTTTAAACTTCTGCGGATTCTCGCGTATTTGCTTAATATCAATCATGCTGTTTGGCGTTTAGTTGTTAGTATTCGGTCGTTGCTTTTCTACGGCAAGCCATTCACTTCTTTTGACAGTGATGCGCAATTCAGTGTACTGACTCAAATACTACTGCTCCAGCATTTTGGAACCTACAATAAGCCAGGCTCCGTTTTCTTTTTGCAGTGTGTAGTCGATTTTCATCGTGCCACTATCGGAGATGAATGCAACGGGACCAAATTGGGCCTTGTCCTCTTCGATGGTCGTTGTGACCTCTTCGAGGTTTACATTGACGTTTTCCATCCAACCCTCGTCGAAGACTCGGGTCATGAACTCACGTATCGAGTCCTTGCCACTGCCTCTCTGAGACACGTAGTTCTCAGAATACGCCGTCATGACCTTGTCCAAATTCTGGGCTGTCAGGGCTGCTTTCCAGTCGGCCATCGCGTTTTTGATTAGTTTTTCGTCGGAAGGCCCGCCGATCTGACAACCACCTGCCAGGACCACTATAAGAACACTCACACCCAGCTTCGTAATAACTAACTTCTTCATACTTTTTCTCCTTTTACTTTGTCGTTGTCCCCCTGGACAGAAGACCATAACTTCCAGCCGTTATATATCGTGAAGTTTACTTTCCCGCCAGACTGACGTCAATCATAATTCGTATTGCGTCGTGCGTATTGCGTTTGGTTTTTCACCTTTCTACTTGTCAATTTCCTTTGTATCTTTTGACGATTACCACGTTATTCTGACCGCCGAATCCGAAAGACTCGTTCATTGCAACATCAACCTGACATCTCCGTGCCTTATTCGGCACATAATCGAGATCAAGCTCAGGGTCGGGATCGTTTAGATTCATTGTCGGCGGAACGATATTGTCTCGTATTGCGCAAACGGCCGTAATCAGTTCAGCCGCTCCAGCCGCCCCAATCAAATGTCCGAACATACTCTTGACGCTGCTGGCAGGAATATTTTTCGCCTCTTCTTTGAAGACCGCTTTGATTGCCTTGGTCTCTATCGAGTCGTTCTCCATTGTGCTTGTGCCGTGCGTATTTATATAATCCACTTGCTTTTCGCTAATACCCGCGTCGGCCAATGCCCAGGTCATCGCTTGTATTGGGCCTCTGCCTTCCTCGTGTATGTCCGTAACTCTGAAGGCATCGGCACTGCTGCCGTAGCCGATAACTTCAGCAAGAATTTCTACCCCTCTTTTTTTCGCAGAGCTTAAGCTTTCGAGAATTAACATCGCTGCCCCTTCACCGAGGATGAAGCCGTCCCTGCTGGCTGAGAACGGCCTTGATGCTGTCTGGGGGCTGTCATTTCTTGTCGAAAGCGCCGTAAGACGGTTAAAGCCCGTGAGACCTAATGGATGTATCATCGAATGCGCACCACCTGCAATCATTACATCCGCGTCGCCTCTACGGATTATCATTGTCGCTTCGCCGACGGCTTGAGTGCTCGCTGCACACGCGGTAAGACAGCTTCTCGTCGGCCCGCGAGCTCCGGTAAGCATTGCGATGTGGGCAGCCGGCATATTCGGCTCCTGCTCAAGTTCACGCATCGCGCTCATCCTGTTGAAAGCCACCTCTGCCCATCGCCTCCAGTCCATTTCGTTTTTCTCTGAGTCCCATCCCTCAACTAACGCAGCGAAAAATACATCATTGTCAACACTGCCTTCACCCGCTCCCAGGTAAATACCTAATCTGCTGCGCTCTATCCCGTCGGCGGGCTCGTCCGTTTCAATATCAATCCCCGCCTGTCTGCAAGCCTGAGCTGCTGCTCCAATAGCGAACCCGGAGCCTCGGCTGCTGTGTTTGTGAAGCTCCGGATGCTTTGTAAATTTTGCAAAGTCATAATCTTTAACTTCCGCATCGAAGGCGGTAGGAAACGTCGAAGCGTCGAAGATGGTGGTTTTGGCCACCCCGCTTTTGCCTGCTAACATACCTGCCCACACTGTCTCCACATCGTTTCCCAGAGGACAGACAATACCCATCCCGGTTATTACCACGCGTTCAGCCATTATTCATTAGACCCTCGAAAGATAATATTATTTTGAATAATGAATACTGAACAAGGAATATCGAATATCGAGTAATTTGGTGCTGGGGCGGTTCCGCAACGAACCAACTGGCCTGCTATGTGATTTCCAGCTCGCGTATTAGGTAAAGTCTCAACTATGTTAATAATGCGAACCGCAAAATTAATCAAACGCTCTTCAAGGTCATACTTTCTGTTTTCATTTTCTTTTTTGGCGTTCATTATTCGATATTGGGTATTCGATATTTGTTATTCAATCCTTTTCCTTCATAATTCGACATTCCCTGTTCGATATTCGATATTCATTTGGATTTCTTTAGCACTAAGGCAGCGGTTTGTCCACCGTATGTATAACTGCAGCACAGTGCGTAATTAATCTTCACTTGTTGTGGCTGCTTTACAATATTCAGATTGCAGCCGGTGGCTTTTCTGTCGCAATTCTTCGCAGCAGGTATCTTGCCATCTGTCATTGCACAGACTGCCGCGATAACGTCGAGCGCTCCGCTTGCTGCCCCCGTGTTACTGAGCATACTTTTGGTCGGCCAGACCGCCGTCTTTGCTGCTGCTTCGCCAAGAGCTGCCTCAATTGCCCTTGCCTCAGCCAGGTCATCGCTGGCTTGCCCTGTCCCGTGCGGGACAATCAGGTCCAGATCCTCCGGCCCTATCTGTGCATCTGCCAATGCTTTTTCTATCGCTATTTGAGTACCCTTGCCGTCCGGCTCGAGACGTTCGTACGACGGATTAATATTGTTGCTTGCTCCGACACCGGCTACCTCAGCGTAAATTTTTGCACCTCTGTTCTCGGCGTTTTCTATGTTTTCCAATACAATCATCCCGGCCCCTTCGCCGAAAACCGAACCTTTAGCATCGGCGTCGAAGGGCCTGCACGCGGCAGCAGGGTCGTTTTCGTTTTCGCTTATTGCTCTTTTAAGCAGGCATTGGCGAATCATTAGTATCGGATTAACCTTTGCCTCAGCCCCTCCCGTCAGAGCATAGACAGCGTTGCCGCGAGCGATAATCTGCGTTGCTTCACCTATGGCTAAGTGCGCAGCCGCTTCAGCACATGTGATTGTGTTACTCGGCCCCTGCATGTCGTGAATAATACCTATATGGCAGGCTAACATATTCGGCAGATATTTCAGCAGCCATAAAGGTGTTACCAGCTCAAGGCCGTCTTTACCCCATTTATGAATGTCAAACTTGCCGTCGGTAACGCTTGCTGCCACCGCCGGAGCCAGCTCAACCAAATCACAGCTTATAAGACCTGCGCCCAGATTAATCGCCATGCGTGCCGGATCGATATTGACTCTTTCCGGGTCGATACCCTTTGTAATAAGGCCGCTGCTTGTAAGAGCTTCGTTGGCTGCTATAACCGCCAGTTGGATGTCCCTCGACATAAGTTTAATGGCTTTGCGATAGCTCTTTGGCACATATTGTTGTATTTTATAATCCGGGACCTCACCGGCTAATTTGCAGCTAAATCCCACAGGGTCAAATGCGCCTATTTGTCCTATCCCGCACTTGCCGGCACAAAGACCGCTCCACATATCACTGACGGTCAATCCAAGGGGGGTTATCGCGCCAAGGCCGGTTATTACTACGCGAGCTGGATTCATCGGTTTTGCTCCGATTCCGGCGCGCTGGAACCGGCATTGCCCAAAAGTACGTCGTGCAGAAGCGATTCGAATACCGATGTGTCGGCAGTGAATACGAAGTTTTCCTCTGGGAATTTCTTACCTGCTAAGTTCTGGTCTATATGGCTGAACATCAAATCTATCTCGGCAATTAACTTCTCTCCACAGGTTATCTTACCGCTTGTACTTGCCGCTTCAGGGGCGATGGATTCAATTTTTGCATCTAATTTTATTGTATCGCCGGGCTTTACGTAGTCAAAAAAGACAGCTTTTTTTATCTTTGCAAGGATAACCTTTTCCTGAAAATTTTTTGCCTCGCCGACAAGTATTCCTGATGTCTGTGCCATTGCTTCAATCATCAAGGTCTCCGGCATAACCGGGAAGCCCGGAAAATGGTCGCGCAGATGCTCCTCGGCAAGCGTTACATTCTTAACCGCCACAGCACTTTCGGTGCTGTGAAACTCAACAAATTTATCTATCCATATCCAACGCATTCTTCGCCCAATTAAAACTATCGGCAGGCTTGCCAAAGGTCAACCTGCCGATTGCATCCTGAGGATAGTTTCGCTGTTACGCAGCGTTTAACTTACTATCAACGTAATTTACAATTGTGCCCACAGTGAACAAATCACCTAATTTATTGATGTCAGGGTCGTTCGCAAATGCGCCAAGGTCAGTGTATGGCATTTTGTTTCTCAATTCGGTCAATCCTATTTCGGTCAATTTGCCGTTATTGATAAATTCGGGATTATTCATTAAACTCTCCGCTGGAAATAACTCTTCCCGCGGGATTTTTATTCCGAACGCCTTCTCTAATCGAAATACTATGTCCAGAAAGTCAATGCTTTCAGCTCCCAAATCTCCCATCAACGTCGCTTTATCCGTAATCTCATCGTCGTCGACCCCCAGTGCATCGACCAGGACTTCCTGAACTTCTCCAAAAATTTGGTCCCGACTCATTGCCATATTTTTTACCTCCGGTACTCGTACTTGTTGTAATAACCCTTTTCTACGTCATCTTTTAATTCTCAATTCTCAATTCTTCAGCAGCTTCCATCGTCGTTTCATTTCTTCGATAACTTTGGCATCCACCGCTGCCATTGACGGATTTTCGTCAGCCAGGTTAAAGTGCCTCAGGCCGAACTTTGCTTCAACGATTCGTTCATCGTCTGAGATGCCGAAGCCACGAAAACTACTTACGTTTTCCTCGATTTTCCTGGCCTCAACTGTATATTCTATCTGGCCGCCTGGTGCCAGAAAGCTTTTATATTTTACATTTCTTGCCTCCGCAAGCAATATCATACTGTGTGCAAAATTTTCCGCCTCCCGCACCAGCCACGATGCCGATTCGATCAGTCCTTCTAATAGCAGCACACCCGGCAGCACCGGAAACGTGGGAAAATGGTCCGCCAGGTATTCTTCAGCTAAGGAAACGTTCTTGACCGCTTTTATTTCCTTGCCGCTCTGAAGCGAAACAATCTTGTCAATAAGTATAAATCTCATACTAAAATCAAATATCAAAAATTAAATATCAAAATTACATTGCAAAATGCAAAATTTTTCTCTTTTTCTTTTTGAATTTTGATTTGTCATTTTGATTTTTTCTTTCTAATTTTTGATTTTTTCTCTGCGTTCTCTGCGGTTAATCTGTTATTCCTATATGCTAATTTTCGACATTGTAGCGATACGCAACCATTTTTCCAGCCTTTTTTCACTTTTTTGAAACTTCCTTTAATTAATACAGATGTTTCAAGCTATTTTGCCAGGGACTACCCGGCTTTTATACTTAGCCACGTTTTTTGCCTGTCTTCGATCCCGTATTTACCGCTGCAGGTCCGCCATAGGTGGGACTGTGAGAATCTTTTCTTACTTGAAATGGAGCAAAAAGATGTTATAATGATAATTGGTACGTCTGGTAAGGTCGCCAGGAGGTTAGATGACAAAGTGCAGTCCTATTAGCACAATCCCTTGAGATAATAATACGGCCGTAAAAGAGAATGAAAACAGATAAGAGGACAAATTTAAACATCTGGCTGGCAATATCGGTATTTGTGCTGGGAATCGGGCATACAATCGCTGCGGGAGAAATCATCCACATCGATCCCGGTGCGAGGGCCACATTAGCAAACATGCCGAAGTATGCGCCTGATAAGGTAGTTTTCAAGCTCGTCGCCCCTGGCCGGCAGGGCTGTGGTCGGGCCATACAGGTCCAACAGCTTTTCCAACAGGTTGCCCGGAAGCATAGGTTTGACCAAACTGCCGCAGTCTTCGCAAACGCTACGTCAGGACCGTTGAAGCACGTTTATCTGGTAGACCTGCCAGCCGATGTCTCGCCCATCGAGGCCTGCAAAAAACTGGAAGCTGACCCGGCTGTCGAATGGGCCGAGCCCCACTATTATCGATGCACACAGCAGGTTACGCCAAATGACCCGCGCTATCGCTTGCAATGGCATTTGCCGGTGATAGGAGCTCCGACGGCGTGGGATGTGACTACTGGCAGCTCGGATATTGTCATTGCCATTATCGATACGGGCGTCGACTGGGGCCATCCTGACCTGGAGGATAACATTTGGCGCAACACGGATGAGATCGAAGGAGACGGCATTGACAACGACGAAAACGGCTTCGTTGATGATATACGCGGCTGGGACTTCGTTAGTGTCGACCCCTGCGAGGTTTATCGTGGTGAGGACCCTGGTCCACCAGATAACGACCCGATGGACTTCTACGGACACGGCACGCACGTCGCCGGCATCGCGGCATCCGTCGGCAACAACGGCTTAGGTGTGGTCGGGATTAGCTGGAACAGCAAGATTATGCCCCTCAGGGCAGGTTATAGGTCTTCCTGTGGGTGCTATGGCTGGCTTGAGAGTGTAGCTATCGCAGATGCGCTGGTCTATGCCGCCGACAACGGTGCAGATATTGTCAATATGAGTTTTGGAGGTTATGAAATCAGTCATATCGAGCGCGAGGCCATTGACTACTGCGCTGCTGCAGGCGTTCTGCTGATTGCCGCCACTGGCAATGACGCGACCGACAAACCGCTCTATCCCGCAGCCTTCGACAGTGTCGTTGCCGTGGCGGGTACGGACGAGTTTGACGTCCGATATGCCGGATCAAACTACGGCGTCTGGGTCGATTTAGCGGCGCCGGGGGACAGTATCTTCAGCACGTTGATCGGCGGAAAGTACGGTTATAAGACGGGCACGAGCATGGCCAGCCCTGTAGTAGCTGGCGTGGCCGCTCTAATTAAATCTATCCGACCTTCGTGGTCGGTCGATCGGATTGTACTGCAGCTAAACAGCACCGCGACCAGTGTCAACGACCAGCACCCCCAGTTCATCAACAATTTTGTTAATCTGTTGGGGGCAGGCCGAGTCGCCGCTGACCAGGCGCTCACGACTGCCGAGCCGCCGGCAAAACTGGGTGTGGTGGGTTTGTGGGTCGAATACCCTGCCGACAACGGCAATGGTGAACCTGACTCAAATGAGACTATTGAACTATGGACGTGCGTGAAGAACTTCGCTACAGCCCAGTCCGGAGTGTCCGTGCAGCTGCAGACCGCCGATCCTTACCTCACGGTCCTCGATGACACCAGCTTGGTGGGGGACATCGGCCAGAAGCGGACAGGCATGCTATGGAATGACCCTATGACTATCCTGATCGACCACAACGTGCCCGGGGACCATATTGCGTCGCTGACCCTGGAGGTGTCCACCAATGAAGCCGGCGTGCTGGGAGCCGATGTAATGAAACTTCGTCTGAACCCCTTGCTCAGCGACCCTCAGCACGTTGTGCCACATACCAACTCAACGGACTTTATTGAACCAAAGCTACTGCTTAAGCCCGGAGGCGGCACTGTGGTGCTCTGCCGCTCGCGCCTTGAAGCCGAAACCGACGGCTATCAGGTGTATGCCCGGAGTGCTGATTTGTCCGGGAACTGGGGCCCGGTCGTGCGGATCTCCCATACACCTGCAATAACCTACGCAGATAAATATCAGGCGGACGTCTCAACTACCGGTCGAGCTCACGTCAGTTTCCGTGGGATTGTTGCCGAATGGGATGCTGAAATCTTCTATACAAGTCAGGATCCCATCGACCAAACCTGGAGCCCGCCGGTCCAACTTACGACGAATGCTGAGATCTACGGTTCCAGCATTGACGGAGAAAACGCGATAGGCGTTGATTCCCAGGACCATCCCCATATTGTCTGGGTGGACTGCCGAAATGGTCAGGCTGAACTTTATTATATGCACAACGATGGTACAGGCTGGTCCCCCGAAACAGTGATTACAACACCCCCCGGCAATCCATTCTGGGTCTCGCAGCTCAATGTGATTTTCGACTCGGAGGGGACAGGCTACCTGCTCTGGAGACAGTCGGACGATCAGTCAATTTACATGATGATACTGAAACAGGGGATTTGGTCTTCGCCGCAGTTAGTAACCACAACCTTTGACCTCAGCTATTATTTTTCGCTTGGGCTCGATTCACAAAACCAACTCCATTTGGTCTACGGTGCTCCAACCGCAGATGACGTATCTTATCGGCGTTACGACGGGACCACATGGTCCAACCCTGAGGTGATCATGGATACGTACGTGTCAGGTAGTGCAGAGCGGCCTGTGATCGCGATCGGCCCCGATGATCAGTTGCACGTAGTAAGGAGGGCCCAGCCCTATTTTTCTGAGGGACAATCAGTTTCTCAGATCTATGAAACAGTATATGACGGCACGTCGTGGTCTTGCCTGACCCAGGTTACTTTCGGCCGTTCGGGAACCTTTATTAGTGATATCGACTATGCGATTAGCGAGTCGGGAACGCGCCTGTTCGTCGGCAGCTTGGATACAGACCCGAGCTTCGCATTCGGGCCCGTTTCGACCAGAGACATTGTCTTGCTAACGTCCGACCTGGATCCAGCGTGGTTACCGAGCCGACCGACCGTTACGGATGAGGGGGCGACCACCAACAATCCCATCTCTTTACACGCCTCGTGGTCATCATCGCACAGCAGCGGCATCGCTGAGTATAAGTACGGCGTGGGAACCGTTCCTGGAGAGGCCGACTTGCGCTATTGGACCTCTGTCGATACGGAAACAAGCGCCACCATCGATCTGACCGACACGCCGCTGGTCGCCGGCCAAACCTACTACGTCTCCGTCCGAGCCCGCAACACCATCGGGTACTACTCCCTTTGCGGTTGTAGTGATGGGATCATTTACCAACCTGCGGGCGATTTAGACAATGATTACGATGTGGACATGGCTGATTTCGCCCGGTTTGCAAGGCACTGGCTGAAAACCGACTGTGGCAAGTGCAGTGGGACCGACCTTACCGGCGACGGGCAAGTGACTATGGATGATTTGCGGGAGTTTACCGGAAACTGGCTGGCAGGTGTTAAATAGCTTTATTGCGTCATTCCTGCGCAAGGTTGTCACCCCTGTGAAAGCGGGGGCAGGAATCCATTCGTTATCTTCCTGGCCCCAAACGCTCCCGTCTTTGCGAGCCTTCGTTTCACTCAAGGATAAACTCCGCGAAGCAATCTCTTTTTTGCCACAAAGGCACCAAGACCCTAAGGTTTAGCTACATTCGTTTTTTAACTTTTAATTTCTTTGTGCCTTTGCGTCTTGGTGGCTATACTTTTTATCTATGAATATACGCAGCGCTAAGATTTCGGATGTCAAAGCCATTTATTCTCTAATCAATTTCTACGCCGAACGCGATAAGATGTTGTTTCGTTCAATGGCTGATATTTACGAGAACCTACAGGCCTTTACTGTCGCCGAACTCGATGGCCGTGTAGCCGGATGCTGCGCATTGCAGATTATCTGGTCGGACTTAGCGGAAATAAAATCTCTGGCGGTCGACGAAACCAACAAAGACAAGGGAGTCGGCAAAATGCTCGTGGCCGCAGCCACCGAGCAGGCCCGTCAGCTTGGCCTGCCGAAGATTTTCGCCCTTACACTAAACCCTGCCTTTTTTGAAAAGTTGGGCTTTAAGATAATTGAGAAAGAAAAACTTCCGATGAAGGTCTGGAGCGATTGTGCCATGTGCCCCAAACAGCAAAATTGCGATGAAATAGCCGTCATCAGGCAGCTATGAAATCAACAATTACCAGTTTTCTATCCGACTTGCCGTCTTTGGAACAGCGCAATGGCCAGTGCCAAGATAGCTATTGTGTAGCACACCGCATAAGAAGCGGTTATTATAATATATTTTACAGGGACCTCGCTGCCTTCGTAAATGGCGTCACTTATCCAGAAAATCTGCAGGTTCGGCACCAAATACCGGCCTATCGTGGCCCACAATTTGGCCCACAAAAACTGTTTTTCCGCCAGTCTGCCGAATGTATAATCGCTTACAAGCCCTAACAAAAAAATCCCGATGCAGGCCGAAAGCGTTACCACTATATTAAACCTCGCAGAAAGTGCCACCGCCAGAGCCACAATTATAATCGCAGCTAAAAGAAGCAGCACCGAGCCGTAAATATCCACTGTGTTTAGGCCGTTGTCCTGCGGGTTAAACTGCCAGTTTCGGTCAATAAAGGACAAAAACACTATGCCCAATGTAGCAAATATGCCGGTTAATACAACTGCGGTTGACGAAATTTTCCAGTCGTAAACATAGTTAAAAAGAGCACTTAGCAGAAATGCTGCGGCAACGACAACTCCTGCTGTCCCCAGAACCGTCCAGTCGTGCGTATCCGATGCTGACTCCAAAACCCCGTGCCTGATTGCCATCAGCAGAGCGATAGTACAGATATAGTGTGCCAGAATCACCGCAGCCGACACACCCAGAAATTTTGCAATGATGAATATAGGACGTTGCACCGGCTTGCTCAAAACCGTTGTTATGGTCTGGTTCTCGATTTCCTCCGCTACGGCCCCCGAAGCCGAGAATATTGCTATGAACAAGCTGGCCAAAAACAGCGTAGATAATCCTATCTCGCGCAAGAGTTTATTGTCGTCGCTCATTGTGTACATCGTCAGCGACGGGCTTATGAAGAATAGAAACAGAGCGGCGATAATTATTATGGCATAGACCGGCTGTCTCAGGGTCTCTATGAAAGTGTTTTTTGCTATCGTAAATAGTTTGTGCATGGTTCATTGCCCATTTTGTCAGCTTTGCGCACCAGTGCCATCTGTCTTCCGGACCGACTCCGAGACATAATTTTTCGTAATTGTCTCTATACTAAAATGACGCTTATTGTTATATTACAGAACTTCTAACTTGTAAAGAGCTTACACGTGTATTGAATATATACTATCTTTGTAGTTCTTTTGTTCGAAGGGCAAAACTGGGATAACAAATGACAACATCGTCCAAACGCGCTGAACACGTAGCCTTGGCGTCCCTGATTTTAAGCGTCATCTTTTTCGGCATCACCTTTTTTGTAGGCCGATGGAGCGGGTTCTTTGCCGTCTCTGTGGTGAGCTGGCTCATCCTCGCCGCAGCTATTATTTGGTTCGTCTTGTGTTTGCAGTTCCATCAACGCAGCTTGGCCGAGCGGGAAAAGCTCGATATGAGCCAATTAGCTACGAGCCAGAAAGATGCTACAATCTTTCAGGCCAAAGGTGAGCATGCCACTTTATTTGCCGTCGCTCAACGCCGTCTCGGTATACTCGAGAAATGGTTCATTCCAATATTTTCAGTTATTATAGCCGTTTACCAGATAGCTATCGGGCTGTACTTATTGAAAGCTGTTTCCGCCCCTTCTGATGTCGAGCCAAAGCAGCCGCTGCTTGTTGCCATTTTTATGACGGCCATAGCGTTTGTCAGCTTCTTAATGTCCCGCTACGCTACGGGTATGTCAGCTGAGCCGCAGTGGAAGCCGTTAAGGGCCGGCGGCAGCTTCCTGCTTGCCATAGCTGTCTTGTGCTTTGCTCTGGCAATAGGCCTGGCACTGGCACAATTCCAGATTTTCGTCGTGGTCAATGTAATCGCCTGGGCGATTTCAATCTTGCTCATCGTCCTTGGCGCAGAGACTGCTCTAAATATCGTTCTGGACATATATCGCCCAAGGCTGAAATACCAGTACAGCAGAGCCGCCTTTGACAGCAGACTGCTGGGCATTATAAATGAGCCGGGCGGAATATTCCGTACCGCCGCAGGCGCTATCGATTATCAGTTTGGCTTTAAAGTCTCTCAAACCTGGTTTTATAAACTCCTCGAAAGAGCAATTGTACCCTTGGTTCTTTTTGCCGCCGTTACCCTGTATTTATTGAGTTGTATCGTCATAGTAGACCCCAGCGAAGAGGCGATAATAGAGCGTTTCGGAAATCCTTTAACCAGAGCCGGGGAAAAGAGGATTGTCGGGCCCGGATTTACTTGGAAATGGCCCTGGCCGATAGATATCGCCTACAAGCACCCTACGAAAATGCTTTCAGAAATCAGCATTGGCTTTGTCCCAGAGGTCGACCCGGAGACGGGCGAATTACTGCGCGGCAAGCCGCTGTTGTGGGGCGAGAAGCATCACAAAGAAGAGTACCAGTTACTCGTTGCCAGTGAACAGACAACCGCAGAGTTAGATACCGGCGCTGCCCCCGTGAGTATTGTCATAGCCGCTGTACCTGTTCAGTACAGAATAAAGGATTTGTATGCCTTTCTATACAAAAATAAAGAGCCTGAAAGATTGCTGGAATCTATTTGTTATCGCGAGCTTACGACCTATGCGGCCGGTGCGACGATTGAAGTTGATGACGAAGCTGCTTTGAATCATAGCATCCTTGGAGCCGGTCGTGCCGAGGCCAAAGAGACCTTGACCCGTGAAATTCAAAAGAAGGCTGACGAAGCTGGCCTGGGCGTTGAAATCGTATTCCTGGGCCTGCAGGGCATCCATCCGCCGGTTGAAGTTGCAGCAGATTATCAAGAGGTTGTCGGCGCCGTTCAAAAGAAGCAGACCGCAATACTCACAGCTCATGCCGAGCGAAACAGCAAACTAAGCAATCTCGTCGGTTCCGTAAAAGGCGCTAATGAGCTTCATAGCCTTGCCGTCGAGTATCAGCAGGCCGTAGAGAAAAACGACCCTGAGAAAATCGAAGAGCTTGGCGAAGCCCTGGACGCGGCTTTCGCACAGGCAAGGGGTGACATCTTTAAGATTCTAAGACGGGCACAAAGTTATGCCTTTGAAAAAGCCACACTTGCAAAAGCGACCGGACAACGCTTTGGCGACCAGCTCAAGGCATACAGGGCCGCCGAAGAAATTTACAAACGAGAACAAATATTAACGGTATACGAAGAGGCCCTCGAGAGTATAAGAAAATATGTCGTAGTTGCCGATGGGAATGATACACAGGTTTTCATAGTCGATGTTACGGAAAAACTAACGCCGAGTATATATGATATGGATATACCCGGCTTTGAGGGGAGCAGCGAAAAATGAAAAATATAGCTATTGCAATTTTCATCGCATTGTTAGTCGCCGTTTTAGCTCTGTTTCTTGTCACGTTTCAGGTAAGAGAAACACAGTCGGCCCTGAAAGTAACCTTTGGCAAGGCCACGAGCGAAGACCAGATTAAGGAACCAGGTTGGTATTTCAGATGGCCGTTTCCAATCCAGCGAATACATAAATTTGATTCTCGAATGAGGGTTTTAGAAGTCGAGATCACTGAAACACCAACAAAAGGCGATGTGCCGATTATTGTAAATACTTATGTCGTCTGGAGAATTGCCGAGCCGTTGAAATTCTTCAAAGCCGTTGGAGCCGTTGTGAGCGCCGAAGATTATTTGCGCAGCCAGCTTAGTAATACACAAGGCGAGGTAATCGGTCAGTATTATTTTTACCAATTCGTAAATAGTGATAAATCAAAAATAAAAATTAAGGAGATTCAGGAAAAAATGCTCTCCACCCTTCAGCAGGCGGTAATAGATGATTACGGCATTGAAATCAAGACCCTCGGCATAAAGCAGCTCAAAGTCAGTGAGGATGTCAGCAAAGCTGTTTTTGCCCGAATGACAGCTGAAAGAGGCCGCAGGACCGCGGAGACTATTTCTCAGGGAGATGCTGAAGCCAAGAAGATAAGAGATGATGCCATTTACAAGGAAAAAGAGTTGGTCGCTGCCGCTGAGGCCAGGGCAAAGATTATTAGAGGCCGGGGCGATGCCGAAGCCGCAAAATATTATGAAATGCTCGACGACGACCCGCAGTTTGCGATGTTCCTGCGAGACCTTGAAGCACTCAAGAAAATATTAGAACAAAACTCGACGATTGTCTTTAGCGCCGATACAGAGCCTTTCAAATGGTTAAAGAAAATGCCCGACATTATACCCAGGGAGCCGAGCGAACCGAAATAATAACTTTCTCCGAGTCGGAATGGTTAAATAGTATGACAGACCAAAATCACGAAAGTAGCCAGGATTTACAACCTCGATCGCCTGAGGGACGACCTGCCAATGAGCTTGATGCCGCTGGCAGGTCCCTGTCCGAGGCATTGAGATGGAGCTTTATTATCCTCAAGATAATAATGGTCGTGCTGGTTGGTCTTTTCTTGTTCTCAGGTTTCAAAACGGTTGGTCCCGGTGAGCTGGCGCTCGTATTGCAATTTGGAAAGATTCGCGGCTTAGGCGAAGACCGACTTCTCAAACCGGGCCTCCATTGGGTGTTTCCATATCCGATAGAAGAAATTATCAGAATTCCCACAGAGAAAAAGGTTGACCTGCCAATCGATTCGTTTTGGTATTACCAGAGTCCGGCTGAAATTTCCAGAGGCCCAAAAGACACGACTCGCCCAGGTCCAACTCTAAATCCTATATTCGATGGCTATTGTATTACACGGAGTGAAAAACAAAGCCAAACCACTTCCGGCTCTACCAGCAGCGATTATAACATCGTCCATTGTAAATGGCTTCTGACTTATCAAATTGATAAGCCGGAGCTCTTCTTCAAAAGTGTTTATGTCGAAGATGAGGATGTAAAACCGGGTGAGATTTACTTTGATGTTATGAAAGAAAGCATAACGCCGCTTCTAAAAAATCTGTTTGATGATGCCGTTGTAACAACAATGGTCAATTATACCATTGATGATGTGCTTACCAGCTATAGTGGAATCCCGGACGGCGTTGGAAAATTAATGCAGGAAAAACTCAACAAAATAGAAAGCGGTATCAAAGTCGTGAAGGTAAAACTCATCAGCCCCACCTGGCCCCGGCAGGTCAATGACGCCTTCCAGGCCTTAATGAGCGCAAGTCAGGCGAGCCAGGCCGCTATCAGCCAGGCCGAAAGTGATGCTAAAGTCACTCTTAACGAAGCCGCCAGCCGGGCTCAGGAGAAAATCTCCGGCGCTGGCGCCTATCGAATGAAAGTTGTCGAAACTGCCAGAGCCAATGCCGAATATTTACAAAAGCTGCTGCCCGAATATCGCAAACGCCCCAGGCTTGTTCTGCAAAGAATTTATCTCGATGCCATAGAATACGTCCTCGAAAATGCAGATGAAAAAATGATTATTCAACCTACTGAAGGTACCGGACGCAAAGAAGTTAGAATCGTCATCAGCAGAGACCCAACGATAAAACCAAAATCCAAGAAAGAGCAATCACCATAGGATACGAAATATGGCTCACGAGCACTTACATTTTAAGGAAGACGTTAGCGCTGAATACACTCACGGCAAGCAGGTGCGCGTAAGTATGGCTCTGCTGGCGACGTTGGCCGGCGGTATGCTGCTGATAAGCAGCGGTATAGCCAGCTTCAAATTTGTCTATGGCAGCGACAGTTTTCAAACCGAGTTTTTGGCAATGGCCGCCGCAATACTGCTCGGGGTCCCCATCGTTCTGCATGCAATAAAGAGTCTTATAAAAAGGCAGATGCGTATGGATGAACTGGTGGCCCTGGCAATAATTGCCGCCTTTGTAACAGGAAACTATGTCACCGCAGGTGTCGTTGCTTTCTTTATGCTCCTCAGCGAGCTTATTGAAACACGCACCGCCCTCGGCGCTCGTGCCTCGATTGAATCCCTGATTAAGCTGACGCCTACAAAGGCAAATCTCCTCGACAGTGAGGGTAGTGAAAAAGAGGTGAAAGTCAGCAGCTTGAAGGCCGGCGATTGCATTCGCGTCCGCCCGGGCGATAACATATCGGCTGACGGCGAAGTTATAAAAGGACTTAGCTCCGTCAATGAAGCCACGATAACAGGCGAATCTTTGCCTGTCGATAAGGTGCCGGGAATGCAGGTCTTCGCCGGCACAAGCAACCTTACAGGCGTGCTGGATATCACCGTAACCAAAGCCGGCAAGGATACAACTCTCGGCAAAGTCCAGTCCTTGATTATACAGGCTGAACAGACAAAGATACCGATTATGCGGATAATCGACCGTTATGTTAAGTGGTACACGCCCACGATTTTGATGATTGCCGCGATAGTTTTGTTTTTCACCGCCGATATCGACAGGGCGATTACGATACTTGTTGTTTCGTGTCCCTGCGCCTTGATTCTGGCGACTCCGACGGCGATGGTTGCGGCGATATCGGCCTCTGCTCGCCTCGGTATCCTGATAAAAAATGTTGCCGACCTTGAGATTGCCGGCAAGATGACGGCAATGGTCTTTGACAAGACCGGGACGGTAACGACCGGTCGGTTGTATGTGACCAAACTGACCCCCGCTGAAGATATTGAACCCGCCGAGTTGTTAGCCGTCACTGCTTCCGCTGAGCAGATGAGCAAACACCCCGCCGCAAGAGCCATCCAGGATGTCGCCAAAGAGGCAAATCTGTCTTTGCCAGCAGCAGATAATTTTCAGGAAACTCCCGGTAAAGGTGTAACTGCTCTGGTCGATTCAGCGAAAATTATTGTCGGCAGAGACACTTTCTTGAAGGAAAAGAAGGTAGATATAAGCAACGTTTCCGACCCCGCACTCCACGAGGAGCAGGGCTTCAGTACCCTTTATGTAGCAAAGGATTCAAAGTGCATCGGCTGGATCGGTTTGCAGGACAAAACCAGACCCGAAGCCAAACAAGCCGTCAAGGAGCTGCTCGATATCGGCATAAAAAGGGTAACTATGCTAACCGGCGACAGGAACGAGGTCGCCAACAGGGTTGCTGCCGAACTGAGCTGTACCGATTTTAAGGCGCATTGTCTGCCTCAGGACAAACTCTCGATTGTTGAGCAGATGAAAAAAGACGGCCACACCGTCGTCGTTGTCGGAGATGGCATAAATGACGCTCCGGCCTTAGCCGCCGGCGATTTGGGTATCGCTATGGGAGCTGCCGGCAGCGATGTGGCCATAAACTCTGCCTCGATTGCCCTGATGAGCGATGACTTAAAGCGGCTTCCATTCCTCGTGCGACTTTCACGAAAAACAAGAGCAGTTATAAATCAAAATCTTGGCTTTGGGATAATGTTTATTATTCTTGGTGATGTAGCGGCGGCAGCAGGGTGGCTGCCCGCAATTTATGCGGCGGTTTTGCATTTTGCCGGCTCATTAATTGTTGTTTTTAACAGCGCTCGACTTGTCCGATACGGCGAGGAGCTCGGCCACGAACCACATGCGTGAATCGTGAAGCGAAAGGAATACGAGATACGCTTCACGAGATGCGAGATACGAAATTATGGAATACGCTGTTGAAACTTTTTCTTTGACCAAGATTTTTTCCGACTGGTGGGGTCGGGACAAAGTTTATGCTGTCGACGACTTGAATCTGCAGGTTCATTACAATGAAGTTTTCGGCCTTTTAGGGCCAAACGGCTCAGGAAAAACAACCACTCTGAAATTGCTGCTTGGCTTACTCTATCCGACAAAGGGAAGATCTGCTGTCCTTGGCGGTGACGGCGCCGACCCGAAAATCAGCGCTCGTATCGGTTTTCTGCCTGAGGAGTCCTATCTCTACAGATATTTGAACGCTCGCGAAACCCTGGACTTCTACGGCAGGTTATTCGGCCTGCCTGCAAAAGTGCGGAAAATGCGTATCGAAGCCCTGCTTGATATGGTTGGGCTAAAGGCCGTTGCAAACAGGCCCGTTGGAACGTTTTCAAAAGGTATGGCACGCAGAATCGGTCTGGCACAGGCCCTGATAAACGACCCCGAATTACTTATATTGGATGAGCCGACAACCGGACTTGACCCTATCGGGACGAGGCAGATAAAGGACTTAATCCTGGAGCTTGCAAAGCGCGGCAAGACAGTTCTGCTTTGTAGTCATTTGCTCGCCGACGTCGAAGATGTATGCGATAGAATTTCAATCCTCTACGGCGGCAAAGTCCAGGCCGAAGGTCAGGTTAGAGACCTTTTGCTCCGGTCAAATAAGGTGCAGATTACTACCGACGCCATAAGCGATAACACTATTGAGAGGATAAAGCAGCTAATTAAAGACGAACACGCTGACTACGAAGTAACATCACCAATGGACAAGCTCGAAACATTTTTCATCAAAACTGTTGAAGACGCCCAGCAGCAGGCCCTGACCACAAGCGGTGCGGTCAGCACTACGGGAATAAGCGATTTTCTTGCCGCCGAGGCCGCTCAGGAAAACATTCTCGACAAGCTTGTTTCGACGCCGGTATCGCGTCAGACTCCCACGCAACCTCCAGTAACAGAGTCCGCCGACAGGCGGATTGAAACTTCTGAACCAAAACCTGATGAGCAGCTATTGCGTAAACTATCTAAGCCGGCCCAGCCCAAGCCTGTTGCTCGCGATAAAAAAGTAAAAACACAACCGGTTAAACCCAAAGCCCCGAAGCCCGAGCAAGTCAGAAAAAGCATTTTAGACCAGCTCACAGGCCGCTCAACGCCTCAAAATGAGGATGAGAATAGCGATAGTAAGTAACCATTGACAATTGAATCTGGGTAACTGATGAGTGGAAATTATTTGACCATTTGACCGATTACCATTTAACAAAACCAATAGTAAATAGGAAATAGCCAATTAAAACAGGGAGACTCGGGCAATGCATAGTATCTGGGCCGTCGCCACCAATACTATAAAGCAGGCCTTGCGGATGAAAATTGCCGCTGTTTTTATAATTCTGCTGATTGTCCTGCTGCCCGTTATGGGTGTTTCGATGACAGGCGACGGCACCCTGAAAGGCAGGCTCCAGACCTTTGTAAGCTACGGCCTTTCGCTCACTAATCTTTTGCTTTGTCTGCTCACGATAATAGTCTCAATCTATACGTTAACAAACGATATAGAGCAAAAACAGATATACACTGTCATTACCAAGCCCATTCGCCGCTATCAGCTACTTCTCGGCAAATTGCTCGGCGTAATATTATTGAGTGCAGCTCTGCTCGCCCTCTTTTCAGCTATAATATACACCATTACTATTTACACACCGAAACTTTTCGATGCCGACGAAGCCGACCTTATCCAGGTCGACAATGAGTTTTTCACCGCCCGCGCCGTCTTAACGCCCCCCGAAGTCGACGTCACCCAGGAGGTGCTTGATACCTACGAGAAGCTTGAAAAAGGCGGCCAACTGCCTCCGGATGTCCCGCGCAGTAAAATCATGGCCGAGCTTACCAGGCGCAAGCAGCTTGAGAAACGAGCTGCTGTCGTCGGTCAATGGTTGGTTTGGGAGTTTAATAACGTTAAAGTTCTCGACCCAAACGAGACTTTGTTTATAAGGTACAAATATGATGTCTCCATAAATCCGCCCGATTTGCAGGTCTATAGCCGATGGCTCGTAGGGGACGACCGACAGATTAGGTATGGCACAACACCAGAAACCCCAATTTATGAGTTCGACCGCAAGAACCTCATACGTACTTTTCACGAAATAGAAGTCCCCGCCGATGCCGTGGCAGAAGATAGCTATCTCGCTGTCGCATTCCTCAATGACCCGCAGCGAAACGAGACCACGGTAATCTTTCCTCCCGACGGCCTGGAAGTGCTTTACAAAGCCGATACTTTCACCGCTAATTTCATAAGGGCAGTTCTGTTAATATTGTTTCGGTTGATTTTCCTCGCGTCTTTGAGCCTATTAGCCTCGACTTTCCTCTCATTTCCTGTGGCCATATTACTTTCTCTTTGCATTCTTTTCACCGCAGCTTTCAGCGGCTTCTGTTTAGAGTCCTTTGACTATCTTGGCGAAAACTTAAGCTGGGTCTATTTTTACACTGTTAGGCCCATCATTTTGCTCTTGCCGCAGTTTGACAAATTTAGCCCTGCAAAATTCCTGGTCCCTGCCAGATTATTGAGCTGGCCCTTATTGGCCAAAGCCGCCGGCCTTATGGTTTGTATCAAAGCACTTTTATTGTTGCTTCTTGCCCTGCTGATTTTTAGTTTCAGAGAAATTGCAAAAATCATAATCTGAAACTGAAGCAAAACTCGATGCTGGATATTCGAGTATCGAGCATCGAGCATCGAGCATCGAGAATCGAGAAATGCGTTTACGCGACACAATAATTTGGTCTGTTTGCGTTGTTCTTGCGGTCGCTTTGCTTATTACCGCTGGTATGCAGCTTGATTTCATAAACGCTAAGCGCCAGGATATGAATCTGATAATCGACAAGCCGGAAAATGTTCCTCCTTCACTGGCATTTGCAACCATCGCAACGGGGGCCTTTCGTGGCCTGCTTGTAGATGCCTTGTGGATCCGGGCAGACAGGCTAAAAGAACAGGGGCAATTCTTCGACGCAAAACAGCTTGCAGAGTTGATAACCACCTTACAGCCTCGTTTCGCAGCGGTTTGGGAGTTCCAGGCCTGGAATATGGCTTATAATATTTCCGTCACAATACCTGCGACCCAGCCGGACCAACGATGGCAATGGGTCAAGAATGGCTACGAGTTGCTTCGTGACCAGGGCATTGAAAAAAACCCGAAAAGCATCCTGCTTTATCGTGAGCTTGCCAGAATATTCCAGCACAAAATAGGTGGCGTATCGGATGAGGCGCACAAATATTATAAACTGCAACTGGCTTTGGCGATGGAACCGCTAATCGGCCCCGCAGATAACCGATACTTCGATGCTCTTGCCGAAACACCAGCCGGCTGGCCGGAAGTGGTAAAAGATGCCAATGTGCTGTCGCTGATTACAGCCCTCAAATCCGCCGACAAGGCATTTGCCAACAATGACAAGTTTGTCAGCAATTATTTGTCCTTGAGGCAGAACCCCAGCAGGTTCAATCCCGCCGCCTTTGAGACAATAGATAATTTTAGAGGCACAAAAGCACTATTAAAGTTTGATATTTTCGCAAAGGCCTACCAGTTGCGTAAAACCTGGAAACTTGACCCGCTTTTAATGCATGAGCTGAACAAAATCTATGGCCCCATCGACTGGGATGACCCCAATAAACATTTACCTTTGGATTGGCGACACCCCGATAGTCACGCAGTTTACTGGGCCGTCAAAGGTCTGCAGACAGCCGGCAGAGGGGACTATTCTATAGATGAAACTAATACCGACCGCATCGTTGTCCATAGTCTGCAGAACCTCTTCCGCTATGGAAGAATATTCATCTACGATGTACCGGTGCCACGCAGTGCCGAAACTGTCGAGCAAGCCACGAGCAGCGAGCGACGAGCCATGAGCCGCCAGATATTTTTGCGGCCGGATTTGAGAATGTTTGAGCCATACAACGAGGCGATGCTGGCAGTCCTCGAAAAGTACAAAAAGCTGAAGGACGGTACCTATGTCTCCCTGCAAAACAGCCATCGAAATATGCTGAAAAACGCCGTACTTTCTTTCTACCAGGCTGGCCATATCCGCAAGGCACAAAAAATGTATGTCCAATTAAGGCAGCTTTATCCCTTGGATGAATTTAAAGTACCGCTCGTCGTCTTTGCAAGAAATAGACTCATCGATGAGCTCAAAAGCCTCGGCATAGATAATGCAACAGAAATTATTCAAATGCTTCTGCGGGAAAGTTACTTCAGATATGCAGTCCGTGACGACAACGAGGCATTCGGAAGAGAAAAAATGGCAGAAGAGGTTTATAAGCATTATATGTCCAAATTTCCCGACTTGCCCAGGATTGACATGCCTGAGTTCCCGTTGTTAAGATACCTGGCGCTTCGCGATTTCCTGGATGACTGGCAGTATCCGCTTAACTTAAGACGCAATCTGCTCGGTCGCATAAGAATTGAAAGGCCCGACCTTTTCAAGAAATTGATGCAGCAGGAAGAAAAATTGCTCAAAAAAGCACAACAACCAGAGTGACACACCGTTTGGCGTATAGCGTTTATTTATTACCACAGAGGCTGCCGACTTCACAGAGTAAGAATTGAAAAGTCAAAGTTCAAAATTCAAAGTTCAACTAACCCCTACCCAAGAAAGAGCTGTCTCTCACGTTGAAGGTCCCTTACTTATCATTGCCGGCCCCGGCAGCGGAAAAACCTGCGTCATCACATATCGAATCGCAGCGCTTATTGATTCAGGCATAAGCCCGCACAATATTTGCGCAATAACTTTTACCAACAAGGCTGCTGACGAGATGCGCCAAAGGGCAATGGCTCTGGGCACTCCACCCGGCCCGCATATCAGCACATTCCACTCTCTGTGCGTTAGAATCCTTCGCCGGTACGCAGACAGCGCACGCATAAATCCAAACTTTAGTATCTATGGCGAGTCCGACCAGGCCAGATGTATCAAACAGGCCGTCAAAGATTGCGAACTTGATGCAACAAATTTTCCACCTGCCAGAATGCTTGATGCAATTTCTACCCGCCTCAAAAACAATCTGATAGATGTTGACACTTTCAAAGCACAAGCCGACGATTTTTTTACTAAAACATTAGCCAAAATATATGCCCGCTATCAGCACATTCTGACAGAGCACAACGCCCTGGATTTTGATGACCTGTTGGCCAAAACCGCTTTCTTGCTTCGGGACTGTCCCGATGTTTGCTCCGAGCTTTCAAATCGTTTCAAATTCCTGCTTATCGACGAGTATCAGGACACAAATCACGCCCAGTATAAAATCGCCAAAGCCCTTGTCTCTGAGCACAACAATATTTGCGCAACCGGCGACCCCGACCAGTCCATTTATCGCTGGCGCGGCGCCGACATCCGCAACATATTGGCCTTTGAAAATGATTGGCCGGATGCCACCATTGTCAAACTCGAGGAAAATTTCCGAAGCACCCCCAATATTCTTGAGCGGGCTGATAATTTGATTTCACTCAACAAAAGTCGAAAAGAAAAAAGGCTCATCCCCACAAGACCATCCGGCAAAGATGTTGTCGTAAGTGTTTTCGAGGATGAAAACGATGAGGCTAAAGGCCTCGCACACCAGATCAAAGAGCTGGCTGACCAGGGCACCTCTCTAAGCGATATAGCTGTATTCTATCGTGTTAATGCCCAGGGTCGTGTACTCGAAGAGGTACTTATCCACAATAAGATACCATACCAGATTGTTCGTGGCGTTGAATTCTACAACAGAAAGGAAATCCGCGACCTGCTCGCTTATTTGAAAATCCTTGTCAACTCTGACGATGGAATTGCACTATTGCGCATAATCAACACACCCGCCCGCGGCATAGGAAAAACCACAATCGACAGGGTCCGCGCCTATGCCGTCCAAAATAATATTTCTTTCTTCGAGGCTCTCAGGAAAGCAGAGCATATTGATTCTCTCTCCAAAGCTGCACAAGCTAAGCTCGCCGTCTTTGTCAATATGCTCGAACAATTCAAGAAGGACGTCGAGGGTGAAGTCGCACCACTCACCCAGCGCGTCTTTGTCGAATCCGGCCTGGAAAAATCTCTTCGGGACGCCGGCGTTGAAGGCGAAACCGCTCTCGAAAACGTCAACGAGCTGATAAATGCCGCCGCTCGATATGACCAGTATGCGGAGCAGCCCTCACTGCTCGATTATCTCCAGCAAATTGCGCTCTTCAGTGATGCCGATGCCTATGACGCCACCGCCGGCCGTGTCGCTCTGATGACTTTGCACACCGCAAAGGGCCTCGAGTTTGAAAACGTCTTCATTGTCGGCCTCGAACACGGCTTATTGCCCCACGAAAGGAGTAACACCGACGAGGAGCAGGAAGAGCTCGAAGAAGAACGCAGGCTCTTTTTTGTCGGCATAACCCGTGCTAAAGCACAGCTTCATATAAGTTGTGCCCGATACCGAACAGTGCGAGGCCAATTGCTAAGAACAATACCCTCGCAGTTTCTTTTTGAACTTGGCCCCGAATTCACTGAAACCCCTTTTTCTTGTCATTCCCGTGCAAACGGCAATCAGGTCCCTTCGTCATTGCGAGCATCGCGAAGCGATGCGCGGCAATCTCAAAAATATTCACAAACCACTTCCACCCCGCAGTTTGCCCCAGGCCAGAGGGTAAAACACAAAACTTTCGGCCTCGGCACCGTCAAAAACTTCGTTGATATGGGCGAAAATAGCATCGTCAAGGTAGAATTTAACTCTGGACAGACAAAATCAATGATGCTAAAATACGCCCACCTTTCGAAGTTATGAAGTCTTTAATGGGCAGCGGTTTGAAATACCGGCCTGTGAGAATGAATAAGACTTCTCTAATGCCGCTATACCGGGATACCAAAAGACCTTATAAAGACTAAAAGAGTTAGAGATGAAGGAAGAAATTAACCGAAGAGGGTTTCTGCAGCTAACAGCAGCAGGAATCGCTCTATGCCTTGCCTCTATTGGCTGTCACATGCGAATCGCCTCGAGTGAAGGCCCACGGCTAACATTTCCACGCCTCGAAGACAAATTAGAACGAATGCAAGCGAAGAAAAACAATTTGCCCGATAAATATGCTGTGATAATCAACGGGGACAATTCAACGCTCCATATTCGAAATGTTTCGTTAGTGTATAATCTCTTGAAACAGAATGATTTCATGCACCGAAATATCTTTGTACTATCGTATCAGAAAAATACCAAAGGTGAACAGATTGCGGCTCATGCTCCCACGTTTGGAAATCTGCGGAGGGTCTTTCGCTTTTTGTCTGACACTGTTGATGATAAGGATTTCTTATTCATTTATGGAACAGGTCATGGGACCGTAAAGGGCGATGCTGCTGAAATGTGTATCCGAAAGATTTGTCCTGTTTGTAAGCTCCCACATCGTATCGCCACTGTTTCCGAAATCGAATTTGAATATCTAATAGAGGACATTCATCCTAAATATGGCGTTCTGGTTTTTGACCAGTGTCACGCGGGTGGATTTGGCACAAAATTACAAGCACGAGAGAATTTTGTTCTTGTCTGTCGAGCTGCCCAGGATGAGTCTGGCACATGCAAGTGCTTTACAAAGGCTTTCTTTGATGCTTTTGGTGATGCTTCTTCTGACGCGGACAATAACGGCAGGATTTCCATAGGAGAGGCATTCTCTAAGACTTTGCAAACTATTAATCAAATTGATCCCAGTTATCAAAAATATCAGTATACACCTTCTATTAAGGGTGGTTTAGATGCGAATACAATTTATTTAGAGGGTAGTGTAGAGAAGAATAGTGAGGTAGTTAAGTAACATCTATTCATAGGAGATTACGATGGAAAAAGAAATTAATCGAAGAGAGTTTCTACAGCTAACAGCAGGGGGATGTGCCTTGTGCCTTGCCGGTATCGGCTGTCAGCAGTCAGCGGTCATGTCCACGGCAGCAGCACCAAAGCTTATAAGCCCAGGCTGTAGAAGAACAAAAGTCAAAGTTGCCAGGATTTATATGGGAAAGGCGGCTAATGACTATTGGCCCAAACCCGGCTTGGATTTGGAGAAGGAAGTCCGATTTTACGAATCGGAATTTGCAAAACTAAAAGACGAATTGTCCGATGTCGAATTCGTTGTGAATGAATTGGTCGGCTCGCCGAATGAGGTTGCTCAATTCAAAGGTAAATTACAGGATGTTGACGGCATCCTGGTGATTCATCTGACGATGCGAACAGGGGGCGTTATCCAGGAAATCCTCAAAGCACAGAAGCCGACGATGGTCTTTGCTGTTCCGTATTCCGGGCATGGATGGACCGGATTTGGCGGACTAATGAAGCAGCCCCAGGGAGCCAAAATGGAATGCATGCTCACAAAGGATTATAACCAACTGGCCGCTGCTATTAGACCTTTTCGTGCCATCCATCATTTAAGAGAAGCTAAAATTCTCAACGTTACAACCCGCTCATTTGCTGGTTATGCTGACAATATAAAAAATAAATTTGGCACAGAGATTAAAAAAATTGAGCTCAAGCGAGTGCTCGATGCCTGTGTGTCTGTTGACGATAGCCGGGCAAAAGCAGAGGCGGACCGATGGATCAAGGGAGCCGAAAGGGTTGTAGAACCCTCCAGGGAGGAAATATTCAAGTCCTGCAAAATGGCGCTGGCTTTTGAAAAGCTGCTGGACGAAGAAGATGCAACCGTAGTGACTGCTGATTGCTATGGCACTATGCACCGTCCACTCTGCCAGGCCTATGCCTACCCCTGTATTGGTTTTATCAGGCTCAATAACATGGGTTTAGGTGGTATTTGTGAATCGGATTTACAGTCCGCTATGACTCACATTCTGTTCCAGGGATTGGTGGGCAAGCCTGGTTTTATCAGCGACCCTACGGTGGATGAATCCAACAACAGTATAATTCTGGCCCATTGTATGGGCACAACAAAAATGGATGGCCCGGATGGACCGGCTGCTCCGTATAAGTTACGCAGCATTATGGAGCGGCGAGAGGGCGCTGTCCCACAGGTGAAAATGCGCCTTGGCCAAAAAGTCACTCAGGCGAAATTGGTTGGTACGGACCTCTTACTATACTTCACAGGTGAAATTATCGATTCCCCGGTGTCCCTTGAGCACGACAGGGGCTGCCGTACCAAAATCACAGTCAAGGTGGACGGCGATGTAGAGAAATTATGGAAAAACTGGTCACATGGATTGCACCGCCAGACATGCTACGGGGATATCACCCAGGAACTTCAGCATTTCTGCAGATTTAAAGAAATTGAAATCGTAAATGAGGTAGTATGACCGGACACATTACTTGAACTGTAAAGGCGCAGCCGCCGTTAGGTTGTGCCTTTTTTATCTAAATATTGAGTGATACAGAGCACCTCTGTAAAATGCCTGTTTTGGAAGAAGACTCAAAAACTATTATGAAAGGGAATTTTATGAATCCCGTTAGAAATTCTAAAACGAGCAATAATATGCTAAACACCGTTAACAATCCTATAACTGCCGAACGTTCTACAACAAGGAATATTTCTAACGGGATGAATCGCCGCCTCTTTCTCAAAGCTGCGGGTCTGGGTGCAGCGTCGCTGGCGATGCCGGCGTCTTTGCTTGCCGCTGCGGAAAAATCCAGCGACCGAATTCTCAAACAGGCTGACGCCCGCATTGAAAAGCACCGCAAGACCGATGCGGTATTGAGACTTCTTGGGCCGAACGGCAAACCGCTTGAGGCTTCTCTGACTGTGAACATCGCACAGACTCGCCACAAATTCCTCTTCGGATGCAACATCTTCAAGTTGAGCCGATGCAGAACGCCTGAGGACAACGCCGCCTATGCGAAGCGCTTCGCTGCGCTGCTAAACTTCGCAACCCTGCCTTTCTACTGGTGGAATTACGAGCGACAGCGAGGAAAAACCAACGATGCCCGCACTGAAGAGATTGTACGATGGTGTAAGGCCCACAACGTTACGACCAAGGGCCATCCCCTCGCCTGGAACTGGGGAGAACAGAAGTGGCTGCCCGACGAGCCCGAAGCAGCGATGCAGCTACAGTTCAACCGCATCGAGCGTTGTGTTCGGCGATTCAAAAACGACATCGACATCTGGGACGTCGTCAACGAAGCGACACATTACGACCGGCCTCACGCCAAGGAGAATGTTCCGAAATTGACCGAGGCCATCCGCAGAATGGGAGTCGGAGCGTACGTCCGCAAGGCATTCAAGGCGGCACGCAAGGCCAATCCCGACGCTACGCTGCTCATCAACGACTATCGAACCGACCCTGCCTATGCCGACAAAGTAATTTCCAAGCTCGTTGATGATAATGGCAAACCGCTTTACGATGTCATTGGCATCCAATCGCACATGCACGGAGGCTGCTGGCCCGTTGAGCGAACCTGGCAAGTTTGTCAGTCGTTCGCCAAATTTGGAAAGCCGCTGCATTTCACCGAGACGACGGTCGTTTCCGGCCCCAAGACAAAGCAGGGCTGGAACACAACGCCGGAGGGCGAGAAGCGCCAGGCCGAGCAGGTGGCGGAGTTCTATACTGTCCTTTTCTCGCACCCAGCCGTTGAGGCCATCACCTGGTGGGACTTCACCGACCAGGGCGCATGGCAGCGAGCGCCAGCCGGATTCCTGCGGACAGATATGACGCCTAAGCCCGCTTACGACCAATTACAGCGCCTCATCAAGGGCAAATGGTGGACACGGACCAGAACAACGCTCACACGAGGCGGTAAAGCACGCTTCCGCGGCTTTTGCGGGCAATACAAAGTCACCGCACGCATTGCTGGCCGCCAGCTGACCGGCACATTCTCGTTCGATAAGGGTGTAAAGAAAACGAAAGATGTCCAATTGACATGAGCAAAGGTGTCGATTCAGGAAAAGTCAGGCGAAAGGATGTCATAAGGCGTATGTAACAAAATGGTTCCGTATTGCAAAAACTCTGGTTGTCTATTGTCTAAAGGCTTTTTTTGTGCATAAAGTGCTTTTTGTTTATATCCTCGGGGCGTGGTTTTCTGCCGCAGCAGGTAATCTGAATCCTCTGGCACAGGCCGAGAATAAGGACCGACAGGCCTCTGAGCAAAAGTATATCAAGGTGATGGTTAAGAGAAAGCCCACGGACAGTGATTGGACACTGCGTGATACCCGCACACTCGATTTGCTCGAGGGTTTTCAGCCGGGCTCGAAGAAAATGCGGTGCAGCAAATATGGTGGCCGGCTCGATAAAAAGGCCGAAGCGAAAGGCTTTTTCTATCCCAGGAAGATCGGTGACCGGTGGTGGCTCGTGGACCCCAAGGGCAATCTGTTCATTAACATCGGCGTATGCGGCATCCGAAAGGGCCGTTCCCGGATAAGTCAAAAGCCAGCCATCGAAAAGTTCGGCACATGGCGGAAATGGGCCGACTTCTCTACCGACCTTCTTGTCAAATACGGCTTCAATGGTACGGGCGGCTGGTCGGACCCCCACGTCTTGCGCGCAACTTCGCATCCTTTGGCCTATACCCTTTCGTGGAGCTTCATGGGCTCGTTCGGCAAGTCAAAGAAGCTCACCCGGCAGGAGCCGGGACATCTCGGCTATCCCGACAGGTGCATTCCGGTATTTCATCCGGATTTTGAAAAGTTCTGCGATGATTACGCAAAAATGCTCACGACAACCAAAGAAGAACCCTGGCTGATAGGCCATTTTTCAGATAATGAGCTGCCCGTTGTATCTGATATGCTCGACAGGTCCTTGCGGCTTGATGTGAGCAACCCAAACCTTCGCTACGGCTGCGAGGCCGCCAGGATTTGGCTCAGAAAAAGAAAGGGCAAAGATGCAGCCCTGCCGGACATAACTGACGCAGACCGTCAGGCCTTCCTGGGCTATGCCTTTGACACTTATTTCCGCATAACCACAGATGCCATTCGCAAGTACGACTCGAACCATCTGTGTCTCGGCCCAAGGCTCCACGGAAGAGCGCTCCGTATGCCTACCATATTCAGGGCGGCGGGAAAGTATCTGGATGTGATAGCGGTAAATTATTATGGCGCGTGGGGACCGGACAAAAAGAGGATGGCAATGTGGGCTGCCGAGTCGGGTAGGCCCTTTATGATTACCGAGTTCTACGCCAAGGGTCACGACTCCGGCCTGCCGAACGTCTCAGGTGCAGGCTGGCTCGTTCCCACCCAAAACGACAGGGCATGGTTTTATCAGAATTTCACACTCGGACTGCTTGAATCCAAATCTTGCGTCGGCTGGCACTGGTTTAAGTACAGGGATAATAATCCGCTGGATTTGAGTACCGACCCATCAAATAGGGATTCGAACAAGGGAATAGTCAGCTATCAGTACGAGCCGTATCTTGCAATGCTTCAGCAAATGAAGAAACTCAACGATGAGGTGTACCCCCTTATCGATTACTTCAATTCGCGCTGAGCATCCTCAAATTAAATTCTCATCGCCTATTTGAATATCTTTTTGGGCAGCAGTCCGGCTTCGGCCCTCTCTTATACTCCAAATGCTTCACCTTGCCGTTCGGCAATATTTCTCAAAAATAGGAAAATAAATTGCATCTCAAATTTTACACGTTATAATGCGAATACAGCTTGTAGATAGTGTTATGTTTTTTACAGAAAGGCTAAGTTCAATATACCGCTACATTTAAGGAGGACTCACAATGCAAACCCACAAAAACTGTACCAAATCCTGCTGTTCCTGTACAATGAGCCGTCGCGGCTTCCTCGCAACCGCCGGCGCCTTGGCCGCGGCCACGCAGACCAGCCTGTTAGACTTCACCTCTTCGCTTTTTGCCGCTGAGCCGAAGTCCACCAAAAAGCCACGCGTCCGCGCAGTATTTATACGCCCGAACATCGACAAATACTGGATGGGCTGGCCGGGTGCCAGCTATGATATCAAAGCCCGCCAGAAACAATACACCAGGATTCTCACCGATGCCGCCAAAAAATTAGGCGTTAACCTGCAGATAACCGCAGAGCCTCTCCACACCGATAACCTCGTCAGCGCATTCCTCAAAGAAGTCAAAGAAAATCCCCCGGATGGCCTCATGGTTATCAGCATGTGCCTCCACCATACCGGCTTCAGCTCCTGGAGCAAAACCAACAACATCGCAAAGAATCGCGGCGATATCCCGACGATTGTTTTTAGCCCAATGGGAACTTCTTTCACCGGCGACCTCCAGGCAACCCGAAATATCCCAGGCGTCTATGTTGCTGCAACCCAGGACCTCGACTGGCTTGCCCTCGGCCTGCGAATGCTCAGCACCATCCACAAGATGAAGAACACCCGCCTTTGCATCATCGCAGGCAACAAGACCCAGGACCGCAAGCTCGACGTCATCGGCACAACCCTGCACTACATCCCTCGCAGCCGCTTCCCGGAAGAGTTCAAAAAGGCCGATACCACCAACGAGATGCGAGCCATCGCCGACTACTACACCAAAGAAGCCAAAAAGATTGTCGAGCCGAACAAACAGGATATCCTCAACTCAGCAAAGTGCTATGTAGTTGCCCGGCGTATTATGGCAGCAGAGAACTGCCAGGGCATCTCGATGGATTGTCTGGGCTTGATTGGGAGCCGTTTGATTCCCTGCCCGCCCTGCATGGCCTGGCTGAAGCTCAACGACGAAGGCTCCGTCGGCTGTTGTGAGGCCGACTGGAATGCCGCTATCTCTTTGCGGCTCACCAGCCTTCTATGCGACCGGCCTGGCTTTATGCAGGACCCTGCGCCAAACACTGTCAACAACACCTTGATGGGCGCACACTGCTCCTGTCCCACGAAGCTTGACGGCTTCGACAAGCCACCCGAGCCTTTCATCCTCCGCAACCACTCCGAGTCTGAGCTTGGCGTTTCGCCTCAGGTGCTCTGGCGCATCGGCCAAAAAGTAACCGTTATGGAGTTTAATGGCCCGGGCCAAATCATCCTCGGAACAGGACGGGTACTTCGCAATATTGAAACACCGCCTGCCGGCGGCTGCAGAACTTCCGTTGAGATTGAGATGGACGATATGGATGACACACGCGACACCAAGGGCTTCCACCAACTGTTCATATACGGAGACCTCGAGCTGCCCTTCAAGGCCTACTGCCATCTTGCCGGAATTAAGGTCGTACACATCTGACGGATGGACCAGCATCATGGCCCAGGGAACTGACCTGGCATCGAAGTCAAGCACAGCACACTTGGCTTGCCATTACGGCGAGTGTGTTGGGTACTACAGTCTTGATGCGCCAACCTCCCCATCACGGCTGTGAGCGGAGAGATTAAGAGCTAATGCGAAAGGAATAAAAACAATGCCAAGATCACAGATTGAATTTTACTATGGAAATGTTATGGCAGATGCTATAGGACCAAAGCACGGCATCACGGCTCGGCAGTTGCAAGCTCTTGCAAAAAGAACCTCGCCATTGATCGCCAAGCTGAACGAAGAGAGAAGAGCCGGCAATACTCCGTACAGAGACCTCCCTTATAGCAAAGAGACTCCTCAACGGGTCAAAAAAGTGGTTGCTGAACTAAAAGACAAATGCGAAAACTTCGTTGTGCTCGGCATCGGTGGCTCCGCCCTCGGCATTATTGCCCTGCAAACCGCGCTAAAGCCCTATATGCACAATATCTATGAGAAAAAAAGAACGGGTCCTCGCTTTTTTGTTTTTGATAACGTTGACCCTTCGCAATTTGCTTCTTTCTTACACTGGATTGGTAACAAGCTCGGTAAAACTGTTTTTAATGTCATCAGCAGGGGAGGACAAACCGCAGAAACAATTAGCCAGTTTATGATTATTCGCCGATTGCTTTCGCGCAGGTTCGGCGCCCGAAGTCTGCGAAAACACGTGGTCGTGACCACTTGTTTCAACCATAATCCTCTTCACAGAATTGCCACAAATGCGGCTCTGCCCTGCCTTGAAATCCCCGCGGGTGTAGGTGGCAGGTTCAGCGTCTTAACTCCGGTTGGTCTGTTCAGTGCCGCTATGTGTGGGATTGATATCGATTCCCTTTTGGCAGGCGCTCGCGATATGGATAAGAAAGTTAGTCGCAAGAATTTTTATAAAAACCCCGCTGCAATCAACGCAGCAATTAACTACCACTTTTACAATCGTGGCAAAAAAATCTCAGTAATGATGCCTTACAGTTACGCCCTGAAAGATTTAGCCGATTGGTACCGCCAACTGTGGGCCGAGAGTCTCGGCAAGGCCAAAAATTTGAAAGGCAGGCTGGTTCATATCGGCCCCACACCCGTCAGGGCACTTGGCGTAACCGACCAGCACAGCCAGGTCCAGTTATATCGCGAAGGACCCAACGATAAATTGTTCACTTTCCTTCAGGTAAATAGTTTTGATAAGGACCCCAAGATAGGAGCGGCCCCTCGTTGTGCTCCCGAGATGGCCTTTCTTGCCGGTAATAATTTGAGCACGCTGCTCAACAACGAAAAGAAGGCCACTGAGTATGCACTTTTGCAGGACAGGCGTCCCTGTCTTACGGTTTTGTTCGATAAGGTAGATGAATATACTGTCGGCCAGTTTATCTATTTATATGAAGTAACGACTTCCTTTGCCGGTGCCTTATTCAAAATTAACCCTTACAACCAGCCTGCTGTTGAGCTGGGCAAGCAGGCAACCTTTGCCCTCAAGGGCAAGCAGGGTGATTACAAGCCCGGCTATACATATCAGGAATGGGCAAAGGAAATTTGTTCTCGCACCAAAATTGACAAAAACTTCCGGGTTTGATAAACTTACCCATATCTGATTGTTTGGCAGATTAAAGGGTTTGGCAATGGACTATGCAGTAATAATGGCAGGGGGGACCGGAAAAAGATTGTGGCCGCTCAGCCGAAAAAAACGGCCCAAACAAGTGCTGAAGCTTCTCGATGGCCAAACACTTCTGCGTTGTTGTTTCGAACGCCTCTCGCCGATATTTGATACGAGAAACATAATTATTCTCACAAACGCCGGCTACGCAGACCTCGTCCGTGAAAACCTGCCCGAATTGCCCTTTAATAATGTCATCGCCGAGCCCGCTGTGCGCGATACCGCCAGCACCATCGGTTTGGCTGCAGCCGTCTTGGCCAAATATGACCCCGATGCAACAATAGCTGTTGTTACTGCCGACCAGATAATAGAGCCTGCGGAAGTACTCCGGCAGGCATTCAAAGATGCGCTGGCATTTGTGAATAATAACCCGGGTGATATGATCACTTTCGGCATCCAGCCGACCTTCGCCAGCACCCAGCTTGGTTATATAAAATGTGCCGCCGCCCGAAAGTGTCCCCATTGTAAAAACGAAATTTATTCCGTCGAAGCGTTCAAGGAAAAGCCGGACGAAAAAACCGCAAAACAATATCTCGACACCGGCCGGTATTTTTGGAACTCCGGCATGTTCGTCTGGAAAGCCAAAACAATCCTGGCCAATTTGGCAAAATTCCTGCCCGAAGCTGACGAACCGCTCCACAGAATTCAAGCCGACTGGGACAGCCCGAATCAGCAGAAAACGCTGCAGGAGTGGTTCGTAAAATTACCCAAAATCAGCATCGACTACGCCGTTATGGAAAAGGCCGAGCAGGTTTACGCCATAAAGTTGGACTGTCGTTGGCTCGACATGGGCTCTTTCGCCGCTCTCGCCGACATTATCAGTTCCGACAAGGACAATAACATCGTCGTTGCCGGCTCCAGCGAGCTGCTCGATTGCAAAAACAGCATCCTGATTACCGAAGACCAGGGGCATCTAATCGCCGCCATTGGCCTGGAAGATATTGTCGTGGCCCACAGCCCCGATGCCACACTCATTTGTCACGCCGACCAGACCCACAGACTAAAGGAGCTGCTCGAGCTGATAAAGCAGCACACCGGCGAAAAATTCCTGTAACACAACAGTACACAACATGATATAGGCATAACGAAAAATGAGATATCTGGCAATAGATTATGGCGATAAGCGCACGGGATTGGCAATCTGTGACCACGACGAGACAATCGCTTCGCCGCTCGCTGTAATACAGGGCCAAAAAGAGCTGCTAAAAAAGATTGCAGATGTAGTCCAGGCCGAAAATGTCGAAGCCGTAGTGCTGGGACTGCCTTTGAATATGGACGACTCGCAGGGTCCCCAGGCCAAACTCACCTTCAAATTCGCCGACCAATTAAAAGAGCGTCTCAACATCCCTGTCCACTTCCAGGATGAACGACTGAGCACTTTCAGTGCTGAGGGGAAATTGGCCGCTGCCGATTATACAAGAGGCAAGAAAAGAAAGCGTCTCGATGCCGTCGCCGCCGCCGAAATCCTGGAAGCATTCCTCGAACAAAAAAACGCACGATAACCAACGGTTTTACCGGCGGTTGTTTAGCCGTCGCTGGCACGACGGCGTCATACGCGACACGCATCGCGCGATATAACTTCCTATTCTTTATAGCGCTGCGACCCACCCGCCGTCAACGTACAAAATCTGCCCGGTCACAAAGTCACTGGCACTCGAGGCGAGGAAGACTGCCGCACCGACAATATCCTCCGGCTGACCCCACCTCTCAAATGGCGTCCTTGAAAGCACCCACCTGTTAAAATCTTCGTCAGCCTGCAGTGGTGCGGTAAGGTTCGTAGCGATAAATCCCGGCCCGATTGCGTTTACATTGATATTGTATTTTGCCCACTCTACCGCCAGCGATTTCGTCACCATCAGCAAACCGCCCTTACTGGCCGCGTACGCCGTTGTTGTAGGCCGGGCTCCGTGGCACATTAGCGAGCCGATATTAATAATCTTGCCGGCTTCACTCATTTCCTTTCGATGCCGACAAAAGGACTGTGAGATTACAAACGCAGCAGTCAGGTTTACCTGCATAACCTGGTTCCACATCTCCAGCTCAACATCTTCAGCCGGTGCTCGCGTCGTCGTCCCCGCACAATTGACTAAGATATCTATTTCTTTCGTTTCGGAGATTATATTCTCGAAAAGGCCCTCGATTCCCTTTATATTTTCGAGGTCAAATGAGAAGGTCCACACCTTTTTACCGCTGCATTCTTGAATTTGCTCCTTGGCAGCCTGAAGCTGGCTTTCGTTACGGGCTATTATCGCAATATTGGCCCCGTGCCTTGCCAGCCCTTTTGCCACCGCAAGCCCGATACCCCTGTTGCCTCCGGTAACCAGGGCCGTTTTACCTGATAAACTGAAAAGCTCATTGTCCATATGTTAATAGTAAATCAGAAATGCTGTTATTGCGAGACACTTTACTTAGAGCCTATCCAAATAACCCGCTCTATTGCGGCCGGCTGCAAAGCCCGATGCCTGCGTTGTCAGCCAAAAACGTTCTCAACGTGGAGAAAACCACGCCTCCGAGCATTTTTGGCCTGCCGCCTTGGCCTTCCCGATAT
>JAUXAB010000033.1 GCA_030615025.1 Phycisphaerae bacterium
CCGCCGCCGCCGTACATACCGCCGCCGCCGCCGTACATCCCGCCGCCGCCGCCGTACATCCCGCCGCCGCCACCGTACATCCCACCGCCGCCGCCGCCGTACATACCCCCGCCGCCGCCGCCGTACATACCACCGCCGCCGCCGTACATACCACCGCCGCCGCCGTACATACCGCCGCCGCCGCCGTACATACCACCACCGCCGCCCATCCCGCCGCCCATCATGCCGCCCATCATGCCGCCCATCATGCCGCCCATCATGCCGCCACCACGTGCCGGCCGGCCAAGCAAGTCGGTCACGTCATAAACTCTTGTTACCAGCTTGCTCGGAAGTGAACCTACTGTTGCTATGGTGATTACTCCCTTCTGCACAACATAGTCGAGATCTGCAAATCCGCCCGAAACCGCCTTTAACAAATTCTCCAGTCCTGCGCCGAGCCCAATTGCCGGTATTCCATCCATATTTATTGCCGTATCCGGCGAGATATCAGCGTTGTCGTACAAATCCCGCCAGAGCACAATTATCCTCAACGACGGGTCAACAGAATTCTTTAATTCCTCTATCGCTTCGCTAAAAGGCATTTCCGTCGTCAGTGCTGAAAGGTCAACAACTTCGTCTAATTGTTTGTAGACCTCTATATCAGCCGCGTCCAGTCCGATTGGCTCCTCCGGTCTGCGTGTCGGTTTCGCGATAATTTCACGCCAATTCTTGGGATAAGTAAGCTCCTCATGGTATGGAATTGAGGATATATCAGTTTCTCGCAAAATACCAACTCTTTCCTTAGCCTTTTCCCTCTCCACCTCTAATTGTTTGCGGAAGTTAACTGTATCATCCAGTGTCTGTTTCAGTATCAGCGCCTCGTTATTCAGTGGGTCTAACACAAGCAAACTTTCCAACTGACCAAGAGCTTCCTCATAGCGCATCTGCCTCTGACAAGCTATTGCGTTCTCCATCAGCTCGGCTATTCTTCTGGCTCTGTCAGCTTCCATTTGCTGTTTGCGCTGCCGTGCCGCCTCCATCGCTGCTAAGCGCTTCTCTTGTTCCAACTGCTTGGCCCTCTCGTTCTGTCGGAGGACTATTTCATCAGTCAGTTCCTTTAACTGTGAGTCGCATTGCTTGAAAAGAAGGTCACCGAGGTCCAGTTGGTTTTCGTAGACGGCTCGCTTAGCCGTCTCAACCAATTCTTTCGCCTTATCGAATTCGTCCTGACTTATGTAGTTTTGTGCTTTGGCTACGGCATCATTAACAACTATTCTCGTATAGCTTCGTCGGATATTTCTTTTGCGAGTAACCTTTTCGATGTAGCTAACTCCCACATCTGTTACCGGCTCGGTGACAGCCGCCGGCACTCTTGGTTTTGGAAGTGTAACGGGGGCCTTCGGCAGCTTCTCAGGTTTTGTCTTTGTTTTCATCTTTGCAGCTATCGACCTTAGATAATCTTCTGCCGTTTGCCCTGCCGGTGCTACTAATAAGCCACTCTCAGCAACTTTAATAAAGCCTTCAAGGGCCTTTTCGAGCTGACCGGCACGGTAAAATTCCACGCTGCGGTTATAAAGCTCAGCAATTTGTTTCGTCTGTCCACTCAGTTGATTACCTAATTTCCCAAGCCCTTCTGCGAGTTGCTTCCGCTCCGCTTCCGTCAAAAACTCACTGCCTTTGACCTTTTCAAGATGCGCTCTGGCTTTTATTAGTTCCCCTTGTTTAACTAATTTATCAGCCGTTTGAATATGCTCTAAGATACGTTTTCTCTCAAGCACAGCTATGTGTGTCTTTTCTATAAGCTCGTTTAGTTTGTCACGCCCAGCAGCAGTCAAATATCCTTTGTATTCCTGTGCTCGAACGAAGGATTGTTCTGCAGCCTTGAAGAACCCCCTTTTGTATTGCTCCTCCCCAACCTGAATCCACCTTTGAGTTACCTGGCGGACTATTCTCTTCTCTTCATCAGCTCCAGTTACCTGAGATGGAGCAACCTTCGACAGAGCTGTTGTCAGAAACAGAACCAATGCCAAAATGACCAATGGGGACTTTCCACCGAAAGGTCTAATCAAAAACCTTGCTTTGAGCATAAAGACCTCCTGCCAAAGTAAAGAGTCACTCTCTCCTACAAAAAACGTTTTTTACGTTGAATAAAAAATATAATTAATATAAAAACGCACAACCGCCAATTTAGATAGGTTAAACCTATATGATTAGTTTATAAAGATGGGCGTTTTATTGCAAGCGAAAAATTGATTTGTGAGCGTTTGGCCGATAATATCTAACCTTAATTCGGCCAACCGATAAGTGTAATTAGGAAAGCTGGGGAAAATAGTCAGTTAAAAACCCGCTTTTTTTGGACATAACGAGGCCTTTGAAAAAAACTGTAAAAAAACCGTAAAAAATATAACAATCGAAAAAATATATGGCACAAAAACCCTTGATATTCGCCGTTGAAACGTCCGGCAGGATAGGCTCCGTTGCAATAGCAGCTGGAGAACGAATGCTCGCCGAAGCTGCCTTCTCCGGTCCAATGAGACATAGCTCAGAGGTCTTTCCCGCTATTCGTGGCCTGCTAAACCGTTTCGGCCGGAAGCCCAAAGACATCGAGCATATCTATATATCTGTCGGGCCGGGCAGCTTCACCGGACTGCGAATAGCTGTAACTATGGCAAAGACAATGCACCTGGCGAACAATGCAAAAATCGTTGCGGTCGACACACTGGATGTAATCGCCGCCAATGCAACCGATTATATAAAGCAAGGAAACACCGACGTTGAGAAAATCGCCACCATTCTCGATGCCAAACGAGGCCAATTCTATATCGCCGTTTACCAACGCACGAGCGACGGAATCTGGAAGAAAACTCTTCCGGATTCCTTGATGACTGCATCGCAATTCCTTGACCGATTCACCGGCAAAGCCGAACCGATATGGTTACTCGGGGAGGGCCTGGTTTACTACGCCGATAAATTCAAAGCCGAAGGCATTCACTTTTTTGACGAACAATACTGGACCCCACGAGCCGCAAAAGTTCATTTACTCAGCTGGAAAATGGCCTGCGCCGGACAATTCGCTGACCCCGTGACACTACAGCCGAATTACTTGCGCAGACCCGAAGCCAAAGAAAAAATATTGTGATAATTCCTTGAACGCACTCGCAGCTTGACCCGAGATAATTTATGACACAAAATCAGGTCTGTCGGGGGAAGAAATGTTTGTAAATTTCTGACAATCCCCTCCGCGGCGATGGAGGAGCAGTGCGCCGAGGCCAAAAAGCAAAAGCGTGGCTGGTTCAGGAATAATTGTCACAACACCATCCGAAAAGTAAACTGGCGGAGGGGGTGGTCCTGGCATTGTAGGCCGTCTGGGCCAACCGGAAACAACGACTTCACCGCTTCCGTAAGTAATTTCCACATAAGCAATGGTGCCAGTAGCAGTACCGGGAAATGCGACACCGCCGAGTTCCACTGATTTTGTACCTAAACCAATGGGGTCGAGCGGGAAGGTAGGGTCCCAACCATATTGGTCTGCATCAGAAGAGTTCATCGCGCTGGTAATGATAGCGTCACCTTCGACCGTGACAATTGTGTGCAAAATATTAAATGGGCTATCAGTTACAATGTCAAGGGACACAACCCTTCCCGGGGTTGTAATGATAGTGGTACCCTCATCCTCAAATGAGACGACTGGAACCGTCGTTGCGCCTGCTGCCCCACAAAAACCCAAAACAATTAATACTGCTAATAGCTTCTTCACCTCTTCGCTCCTCCTATCTAAACCTAATCCAACCACTCCAGCACAAACCAGCTTTTTCAGGTTTTTCTTTGCTCCGTCAATCCTTATTTCTAACCCTCTCAACACGGTTATCGAACATTGTTAATCGGCCTCAGAACGACAGCCGTCAAATCCCGCTCAATTTCTTATTATAACCACCGCTTCCAACTTTGTCAATTACTAACCCTCAGATTTGTAAATTTTTTGCCCTCTATTGTTATTCATCAAACTAAAAAGTCATTCCCGAGCAGCCGAGCAATCCCCCAATTAAAAGCAAAACACCAAAGATTGATGCGGAAAACCGCAAGCGTAATTAACAGTCCTTTATTTGAAATCAGATTCGCAATACTCTGCACTTCGACATTCGACATTCCTTGTCCCGGCGCGCCGGGATTCGATATTCTTTTTTCCCTTTTTCCCTTTGACTTTTAAGGTCTATTACGCTATTTTATCTAACCAAAGACGAACACACCAAGGGGCGGAATACTTCAACGAAATAAAAGTAAAATAACGGAGCCCCAAACGTAAGTGCGGGGTAAATAAAAATATTTAGCCCGCTTGTCCCCGAATGTCGTAATCGGGGATCCAGATTATCGGGGGTTTACTTTCTAACCGGGCAGAGATACGATATTTGAGATACGCTTCACAAAATAAGAGATATGAAAATTGAACCGAATAAAGATTTGCAGAGCAGCGTTATTGTGGAAAAGAAACCTGACTACGCACTATTTATCTGCCTAAAGCCAGCCGGCAATACGGTGATGGTGGTACCGTGAACGAAACCATAGGATATGCGAATGATAGAATGGTTTAAGAATCTGAGCGATACTGAGAAGATTGCCATTGCTGTTCCTGTTGGTCTCGCGGCTGTTAGTGGATTATTCGTATTATTAAAATGGTTGTTCGGAAAAAAGAAAGACCCGGATTTGGCCCTTGCGATAATCGATGATACCTTGAAGGAAAACAAGCAGCTCCGTCAAACAGTAGGACAACTCGAAGAACAATTGGTACAGTCGCAGGCCCTGGCTGGCCCCGGTGAACAACAAGTACCGCAGCCCACACAGCAGGCAAAAGACCTCGCTGCTCAGATCGAAGATGATGCAGGGCCTTATGCGCAGGCGCTGAAGGCTATTGCTGAGGGCAATGCCGAAAAGGCCGATGAACTGCTGGACGAAACACAGCAGTTTCTGGATACTGTCCAGCAGAAAAAGGACGAGGCGCAGGCCAAGATATACATGGCACGCATGCAAAACGCCTATTATGCCGGCAGGCCTCAGGATGCCCTGAAATATTGCGATAAACTAACAACCCTGGCCGGTAACGATACTCTAATCCTGAACGGAATGGCTGTGGTTTACTATGCAAATGCCGAATATAAGGAGGCAGAGCCCCTGATGGAACGTGCGCTTAATATCGATGAGGCATCCTTAGGCAAAGACCATCCCAAAGTCGCCATACGCCTGAACAACTTGGCGCTGTTGTATCTGGATACCAATCGTTTTAAAGAGGCAGAGCCCCTGATGAAACGTGCGCTTAAGATCGATGAGGCATCCTTCGGCAAAGACCATCCCGATGTCGCCAGAGACCTGAACAACCTGGCGCAGTTGTATAAGGCTACGAACCGTCTGGCCGAGGCCGAGCCGCTGATGAAACGGGTGCTGGCGATTGTTCTACAGTTCACCCGCCGGACCGGCCATCCGCACCCGCATCTAAAAGATGCTATCAAAAACTACGAAGGCCTGCTCATGCAGATGGGGCATAGTAAAGACCAGGTCGCTGCCCGACTGAAGCGCCTGGCTCCCGAAATGTTTGAGTAGCCGCCTGGGCAGAATATAAATTGGCAAAAAAAGTGGTGTATATTATTATGTTAGGCAGGAAGAAAGATGATTACATCCTCAAAACCTTCGGACTGGCAAGCTCTTCAAAGTCAGGTCGGAACAATTCTAAAGCAATGCGGATTTAATGTTGATATTGAAAAGACAATCAAAACTGCACGGGGTGCAGTTGAGATTGATGTCTATGCTGAGGAAATCGTTAAGGGAAGAAAGTATTTAATAGTTTGCGAATGCAAATATTGGAAATCAAGAGTGCCTCAATCAATTATTCATTCTTTTAGGACAGTCGTAAACGACATTGGAGCCAACATTGGATATATTATTTCTCTAAGAGGATTTCAGTCTGGTGCATTTGATGCATCAGACTTGACTAATATTGAGCTTGTTACTTGGGAGGGATTTCAGGACGCATTTTGTGAGACATGGTTAGAGAAGTATCTCTCTCCAGTAATCACAAAGGAGCTTGATCCAATTTTCGGGTACACTGAACCACTTGTTCAAAAATGGATGTGTGAGGTTCCAGATCATGAGGTTTCAATAATCAAGTCATTAAGAGAGAAGTATCATGATTTTGGAATGTTAATGATGATGTTTACAACTTATTCCACATTTTTGAGGGCCAGAGGATTTCCGAAGCTTCCTCTCCGTGATCGGTTCATAAGATACTCATTATCTCTTGATAAAATTCCATCTGAAATTATCGATGCTAAAGGTTATCGCGAGTTCTTAGATGCGTGCATGGAATATGGAATGAAGGGTATCAGTGAATTCAAAAAAGTAAAAGAAAGAAATAATGTATAACCAATGGATTGAATGGACGCAGGTAGCGCCGCCACACGCCTTGGCGTCCGCCTGAAGGTCAAGCCTATATTCAGAGGTGCTACATGACGGCGCTCAGGGTGACAAAAAAAGCACTTTTTTTGTCATTTTTTTGTCCCTTTTGTGCATTTTGTGCTTTTTCGTGGCTATCCTCTCTTAAAAGAAAAGACTCTTCTCTGGCTTCACCAATGCTGACAACGTCAGCAACTTAGACAAACTCCGCAAACCGAACGCACAAGCTCGCTTGGAGTACGGCTGCGAGTTTGTATAAAAAAGGCCGTCCACACCACGGCCGGTGAAGCAAACCTCTCTGTGACCTCTGTGCTCTCTGTGGCAAAAATACTTCGTGTCTTTGTGCCTTCGTGGCTAATTTTTTTCCAAAAAAAGTTAGATTTATATTGAACATTTAGGGCAGGTTTGGTATAATACAAACAGCCATAGAAATGGCAGGTATTTAGCGGAGAACCGCACGTTTTCGTATCAGCAGATACACGTCAAAAAGCATTATTTTGCATCATAAATGCCAATGTTTTAAACATTTTGGTGTATTAATGGATAAAAAACACTTATTTAGCCGGCTTCTGAAAAAGGCCATTGTGATGGCCGTGTGGACGAAGGCAGGTCTCTGTGGCAAAAGCTCGCTTTTAGAGCAGAGCCTGCCGAGAACACCAAGCCGGCTAAGAATAATCTGTGTAAATCCTGTTAATCTTGTCAAAAAAACTTCGTGTCTTAGTGTCTTTGTGGCTAAAAATCCGCGAAATCTGCGCAATCCGCGATTAATAAACGATTTACGTGTCTATAAGGCGCTCTACAATTGTAGAGAAACTATTACAGATGTCATGGAGTCTCTACAAATTAACCCTTTTATGCAAAACAAAGCCAATTTCCGAAAAAGTCAAATGAACGTAACTAAGGTATTAACAAAGGATTATGAAAAATGGACACTTGGTGAACACGGGAAAAACAAACCCAAAACAAACCCAAAACAAACCCAAACAAAGCCAATTAAAGCCAATTTGCTAAATGCCCAAATGAACGTAACTGTTTTCTATACAAAGGATTATGAAAATATGTCAAATTGGGCAATTTGTGAAAACAAACCCAATTCAAACCCAATCAAACCCAATTTCCCCGCCCCGCCGGAAGTCTCCCAATCCATCAGTGTCACAGTTCCGCCTCTGGGCAATCAGTACGAAAATACCTCGTTTTCGCAATAAAGTCCCTGCCAAAAATCGCCGAAATAAGCTGTAGTGTCGACAAAAGCGTCACAAAAGGAGGAAAACAAAAACAAAACCCAATTTATTAAGGAGTTTGAAAATGTCTTGGAACTTATTTGAAAGAATTATCAACGCCATCAGGCCCGGCAAAGGATCCGAGCAGCCATCTGATACTTCAGAGTCCTGGCCTCCGGAATTACAGCAGCCAGGTGATACTTCAGAGTCCTGGCCTGAAGGTCGTACCGAGCACCCGGAAGCCTCGGAAGAACCCTCTCCAGACCTTCAGGAAGTGGTCAATCCCGGACAGCCAAATCAAAGCCAGGATTGACACGATAGAAAAATCTCGTCATTAGACACGGGGGCGGGATTATCAGGTTCATTGACCGGATAGCGTCACAAGCTCTTTTCCGGCTCTGGATGACGCTCTGTAAGCTGTTCGTACGCCCCAAACGCCCAGTTTCCTCAAGTCTTTTCACATTTTGACTTTTGACTTTTGAACTGCTGCCCCCTGTCAACTTGGCGTAGTCAGCTCCTTTCCTATGCCAAAATTTGCATTTTTTCCTGCAAAAAATGCAGCAAGCTGCCGGCAGTGGCGATTTTTGTATCACATAATTGCAGTAATTATAGACAGTTACAGACAATCTGCCTAAAATAGCCCTTTCTCTGCATAAAAACTGGTATATTTTTTGCTTGTTTGCTATAAACTAAGCGTAAAATTAACAACCAAACCTTTTTGAACATAATATAAGGAGGCAAGCAATTATGGCAGTTAAACAATTGGCATTTGAAGGCGATGCAAGAGCCGGGCTGCTGGCCGGCGTCGAAAAGCTGGCAGCAGCGGTCAAACCAACGCTTGGCCCGAGAGGCCGAAACGCTATCATCGACAAAAGCTGGGGCGGACCAACCGTAACCAAAGACGGGGTAACGGTGGCTGAAGAAATTGAACTTATCGACAAGAATGAAAACCTCGGCGCAAAACTGGTAAAAGAAGCCGCAAGCAAAACCTCAAAAATCGCCGGCGACGGAACAACAACCGCTACCATCCTCACCGAAGCATTGTTCAAGGAAGCCTACAAGAATCTCGCAGCCGGGGCGGATGCTATGGCCCTGAACCGCGGTATGCAAAGGGCCGCCAAGGTCGTAACCGAAAAGCTCGCCTCGCTGGCAAAACCGATCGATATCACCAAAACCGATGACGTAATCAATATCGCCTCGGTATCAGCTAATAACGATATAGAAATCGGAAAGATTATGGCTCAAGCCTTCCAGCGGGTCGGCAAAGACGGGGTCATCACCGTCGAAGAGGGCAAAAGTTTCGAGACGACCGTCGATTTTGTCGAAGGGATGCAGTTCGACCGCGGCTACCTCTCCCCGCACTTCGTAACAGACCCGGATAATATGGTCTGTGAACTGAAAAAACCATATATACTCATTCACGAGGAAAAAATCAGCAATGTAGCCAAGCTCGTCCCGCTGCTTGAAAAGATTGCAAGAACCAAAAAGCCCCTGCTGATTGTCGCAGAGGATGTCGAGAGCGAGGCGTTAGCAACGCTGGTGATTAACAAGCTAAAAGGCATACTGCAGTGCGCGGCAGTAAAGGCACCCGGCTACGGCGACCGCAGAAAAGCAATGCTGGCCGACATTGCAATCCTGACAGGTGCAGAGCCGATTTTCAAAGACCTGGGAATCGAGCTGGAAAACATTAGCATCAAGCAGCTCGGCCAGGCCAAAAAGGTAACCATCGACAACGATAACACAATCATCGTTGAAGGTGCCGGCAGCCAGGACGGCATCAGCGGCAGAATCAAGCAAATCCAGAGTGAAATAGAAATCACAACCAGCGATTACGACCGTGAGAAATTACAGGAAAGGCTCGCCAAGCTAACTGGCGGTGTTGCTCAAATCAATGTCGGTGCTGCAAGCGAAGTGGAAATGAAAGAACGAAAAGCCCGAATCGAGGATGCCCTGCACGCCACCAGAGCAGCTATCGAAGAGGGTATCGTGCCCGGCGGAGGTGTAGCCCTCATCCGCTGTATCGATGCAGTCAAACAATTAAAACTCAAAGGTGACGAGCAAACCGGTGCTGATATAACGGCAAAGGCGCTCACAACGCCCTGCTACTACATCGCCGCCAACGCCGGAGCAACACCAAACCTCGTGGTTAATAAAGTCGTCCAAGGCAAAGGCGGCTTCGGCTACAACGCTGACGCAGACAAGTACGAAGACCTGCTCAAAGCCGGCGTCATCGACCCGGCAAAAGTAACACGAATTGCTCTACAAAACGCCGTAAGTATAGCCGGCTTGCTGCTGACCACAGATTGCCTTGTTTCCGAAAAGCCCAAGGAAAAAGATGAGATGACTCCACCTCCAGGTGGCCCAGGTATGGGCGGTGGTATGGGCGGGATGGGTATGATGTAATACCTTTCGAAGCCCATGGCAACCAGCAGATAAGTAAAAGAGGATAAACAATGAGTAACAAAGCAACGCTGTCCCATATTTATACACCTGTACATAGGTGCAGAATAAGCATGGCAATCGTGTTCACGGTGTTGAGCTTTTTGGTAATTCCAGCCTATGCTCAGATAACCGCAAAATCAGCCTTACTTGAAACCAAACAGCAGCGTGATGAACGAATGAAATGGTGGCGCGAGGCGAGATTCGGTATGTTCATCCACTGGGGTATCTACGCCGTCCCCGCCGGCACCTATAAGGGCAAGCGCATCCCTGGCATCGGCGAATGGATTATGGAAAGGGCCGATATCCCTGTTTCGGAGTATGAACGGTTCGCTAAGCAGTTCAATCCCGTCAAATTCAACGCTGACCAGTGGGTAAGAATCGCCAGGAATGCAGGGATGAAGTACATTGTCATCACCAGCAAGCACCACGACGGCTTTTGTCTATGGGATTCAAAAATTAGTGATTACGACATTATGGATGCTGCGCCGTTCAATCGTGACATACTTAAGGAGTTGTCTGTGGCATGCAAGAAATACGGCGTCAAACTGTGTTTTTACCACTCGATAATGGACTGGCACCATCCCGATGCACAAGCGCCTTTTTATCCGAACTATAACGACACTGGGCGCTCGAATGCCAAATTCCCTCGATACGTCGAAACCTATATGAAGCCGCAGCTCAAGGAACTCATAAACAATTACGGCCCCCTCGGCGTGCTGTGGTTCGATGGGGAATGGATAAGAGACTGGACCGAACCGCAGGGTAAGGCCCTCTACAATTATGTTCGAAGCCTTCAGCCGGACATCATTATTAACAACCGAGTAGGTAAGGGCCGAAAAGGTATGCAAGGATTGACCGAAGAGGGATATTTCAGCGGCGACTTTGGAACTCCCGAACAGGAAATACCTGCCACGGGTCTGCCCGGAGTAGATTGGGAGACCTGTATGACGATGAACGACACCTGGGGCTTCAAGTCCTACGACCACAACTGGAAGTCAACCGAAGACCTGCTTCGCAAGCTCGTGGATATTGCCAGCAAAGGCGGTAACTTCCTGCTCAACGTCGGCCCCACCGCTGAGGGCCTTATCCCTCAACCCAGCGTCGAACGGTTGGCTGCATTAGGTAAATGGATGGCGAAAAACGGCGAAAGCATTTATGGGACAACGGCGAGTCCCTTTGAGAAACTTCCCTGGGGCCGATCCACGGCGAAGCCCGGCAAACTTTACCTGCATGTTTTCGATTGGCCCAAAGACGGCGAATTAGGTGTGCCACTGTCGAGAAACGACGTCAGAAGAGCGTATCTGCTGGCTCAGAAGCAGCGCGGCGATTTACTTTTGGGTAGTGACGATGGGGGTAATCTCGTCGTTACGGTACCTCGAAAGGCGCCCGATCCGATCGATACTGTTATCGTGTTGGAAATGGAGGCCGAGCCGGAAGCTACTCCGCAGGCAAAAGACGGCTCGGTGAGTCTTAAGGCCATTGATGCCGTTGTTCGCGGAACAAACGCGAGGTATGAGTCGGGCGGCGGTAAGGACAACATCGGCTATTGGACGAATCCCGCCGATTATGTCCTCTGGCGCTTCAATGTTACAAAAACAGGGTCGTTCAATGCCGAAGTGACCTTCGCCTGTGCACCGGGCGCGGGCGGCAGCGAGTACGTTCTGGCGGTCGACGGTCAAGAGCTTGCAGGCACAGTCAAAGACACCGGCGGCTGGACCAGTTTTGTCACCGAAAAACTCGGAACGCTGAAAATCACCAGGCCCGGCACATACACACTCTCGCTCAAGCCGAAAACTATGCCCCGCAGCGCGGTGATGAACCTGAAGTCGGTAACGCTTGTCCCAATCAAGAAATAAGAAATTAAACAGAGTCGTTCTTATGTGTACTGTAAATGAGAAGTTAAAAAGTGGAACCTAAGTAGAAAAGGAGTGAGTTATGAAACTTAGACCTTTGGACGACAGAGTTGTGATAAAACAAGTGGAAGCTGAAGAGAAGACAACAGGTGGCATCATTCTGCCCGACACAGCAAAAGAAAAACCACAGATCGGCAAAATAATAGCCACCGGGCCGGGCAAAATACTCGATAACGGCAAAAGAGGGAAAATGTCTGTAAAGAAAAAAGACAAGGTTATCTATGGTAAATACACGGGAAGCGAAATCGAAATCGACAGGGAAAAATATGTAATTCTGCGAGAAAGCGATATCCTCGGAATTGTTGAAAGGTAAATCCGAAAGGCGAATAAAAAACGCCGTTAACATTTTGTAGTAGGATTTCGTAGGAGTAAAAAAATGGCAAAGCAATTAATGTTTGACGACATAGCACGAACAGAGCTTAAAGACGGCCTGTCACAATTGGCTGCAGCAGTCAAAGTCACTCTCGGACCGACCGGCAAAAACGTCATACTGTACAAAAGCTGGGGCTCTCCGAAGGTAACAAAGGATGGTGTCACGGTCAGCAAGGAAATCGAGCTGCCCGAACCATTCAAAAACATGGGCGCAAAGATGGTCAACCAGGTCGCCAGCAAGACCTCCGACGTTGTCGGCGATGGAACAACTACTTCAACAATCCTCGCAGAAGCAATTTACATCGAGGGCCTGAGGCACGTAACCGCGGGCGCAAATCCGATGGCCATCCAGCGAGGAATCAGCAAGGCCGCCGAAGTTGTCACCAGATTCATCCAATCGGTCAGCGTACCTCTAAAAGGCCATAGTGACATTGCAAAAGTGGCAGCTATCAGCGCAAACAACGACACACAGGTCGGCGAAATCTTAGCTGACGCAATCGATAAGGTCGGCAGGGAAGGTGTTATCGAGGTCGAAGAAGGCAAAGGAATGGAAAACGAGCTGAGCTTCGTTGAAGGTATGCAGTTCGATAAGGGATATATATCTCCATACTTTATGACTAACGCCGACACCCTCGAAGCCATTCTTGAAGACGTCTATATCCTGCTGTACGAAAAGAAAATATCCAATGTTCGCGAGCTTATCCCGCTGCTCGAAGGAATCGCTCAAGTCGCAAAGCCGCTATTGATTATTGCAGAAGACGTTGAAGGCGAAGCATTGGCGGCACTGGTTATTAACCGTCTGCAAGGCGTATTAAAAGTCTGCGCCGTCAAAGCTCCCGGCTTCGGCGACCGCAGAAAGGCAATGTTAGCCGACATAGCAATCTCAACCGCAGGACAGGTAATCACCGAAGACCTGGGCATCAAGCTCGAAAGCATCGAGCTTTCGCAATTAGGCCAGGCCAAAAAAATCATTGTGGGTAAGGACACAACCACAATAATCGAAGGGGCCGGCAAAAAGAAAAACATCACTGCTCGCTGCGACCAAATCCGCAATCAAATTGAAAAGACAACCAGTGACTACGACCGTGAAAAACTGCAGGAGCGGCTGGCAAAGCTAACCGGCGGAGTTGCCGTCATCAAGGCCGGCGCCGCAACGGAAACAGAAATGAAGGAACGCAAGGACCTGCTGGAAGATGCACTTCACGCCACAAGGGCAGCAGCCGAAGAAGGCGTGGTCACAGGCGGCGGTGTCGTCTTCCTGCGTGCCATCAGCGAAGTAAGAAATGCCAGAGCAAAGGCCAAAGGAGATGAAAAAATCGGCTTTGACATTGTATGTAACGCGCTCAAAGCACCAACAGCCCAGATCGTGGATAACTCCGGCGACCAGGGCGATGTGGTCGTCGCTCAACTTCTTGAAAAACCGGAGAAGGACAAGAATATCGGCTATGATGCCAACACCGGCCAGTTCGTCGATATGTTCAAAGCCGGAATTATCGACCCTGCAAAAGTTGCCAGAACCGCACTGGAAACGGCCGCCTCCATAGCAGCATTGATGTTAACTACCAACGTGTTAGTAACAGACTTAAAAGACGAAGATAAAGACGAACCGGCAATACCAGGTTCTGTAAGATAAGACAGCGTCATTCGTGCGCTGAGTTCCGAGCCACGAGCGACGAGTCACGAAACACGAGATTATGGCCAAGCGGGATTATTATGAAGTTCTGGGGGTAAGCAAAAACTCCTCTAATAATGATATTAAGCGCGCGTACCGGCGCATGGCGATGAAGTATCATCCGGATAAGAATCCGGATGATAAAGAAGCTGAGAACAAGTTCAAAGAATGCGCCGAAGCTTACGAAGTCTTGAGCGACCCCGAAAAGCGTCAGCGTTACGACCGGTTCGGCCACGAAGGTCTTCGCGGAATAGGTATGCGGGACTACACGCATATGAGGTGGCAGGATATCGGCAGCATATTTGAAGATATCTTCGGCTACGATGAATTCTTCAGCGGCATCTTCGGAACCCGAAGCAGCAGGGCAAGACGAGCCGGGCCCACACGCGGCTATGACCTGGAAACCACTGTGGAACTGACGCTTAATGATATCGCAAAAGGAACGGAGAAAACCATCGAGTTTACGCGACAGGACATGTGCCCCGAGTGCAGCGGCAGCGGCAGCGCCAGAGGAACAGCACCTACGCAGTGCTCTACTTGTGGTGGAACCGGCCAGGTCGCAAGAGGAGGTGGCTTCTTCCAGATGGTCTCGACCTGTCCACAGTGCAGAGGCAGCGGGCAAGTCGTCACCAACCCGTGCAAAAAATGCAAAGGCACCGGCAAAGTTCCTAAAAAGAGAATCGTTAATATCAAAATCCCGCATGGCGTCCACGAAGGACAGGGTATAAGGGTCGCCAACGAAGGCGAGCCCGGCCGAAACAGCGGACCAAGAGGCGACCTGTACTGCTACGTTAGAGTAAAACCGCACGAATTCCTGCAGCGCAACGGAAACGACCTGATTGCTACTGTCCCCATAAGCTTTACCCAGGCCGCTCTGGGGACAACTATTGACGTGCCGAGCCTCGATGGAACAAGAGGCCTGAAAATCCCGACAGGCACACAATATGGAAGCGTTTTGAGAATAAAAGGCCAGGGCCTGCCGGATATGCGAACAGGCCGAACCGGTGACCAGCTCGTGCAAATCACTATCGAAACCCCGGCGAAGCTAAACGCAAAGCAACAGGAACTACTGAGAGAATTCGCAAAAACTGAAAACAAAACTGTTTCCCCACAGTCCAAACGTTTTTTCGAGAAACTAAAAAAATACTTTGGTAACAATCGATGAAACATAGAAGTAAAGATAAGCCAAAAGCCGAAGACTCGCAAAAGGTAAATCAGAAACAGTCTGCATCGAAGAAAAGTGAGTTGGAAGAGCTTCGCGACAGAATAGACGATTTGCAAAGGGAAAAGGATGAGCTTTTTGCAAAATTGCAGCGTGTCAGCGCCGACTACGACAATTTGCAGAAACGCACGGCCAAAGAAATTACTGATACGATTGGCTATGAAAAGGAGAAGATAATAAAAACCCTTCTGCCGGCTCTGGATAATTTTGAGCATACACTCCAAAATGCACACTCGGCTGAAAACGTCGATGTGCTTCTCAAGGGCATTCAGATCATCTACGACCAGATGCTCGATATCCTGAAATCACACAACGTGGAGCAGATAAAAGTGCTGGGGGAGCCGTTCGACCCCGCCCTGCACGAAGCAATGATGCAAAAAACTGAGCCCGAACAGGAAGAAAATATTGTGCTCGAAGAGTTCCAAAAAGGATATAAACTCAACGGCCGAGTCATTCGACCGAGCAAAGTAATCGTCAACAAGCTAACACCAGAGCAACTGGCCAAGCAGGAAGCAGAGCCGCCAGAGCAAACAACTGACGAATGTCAAATAACAGATACGGAATAACTGCTATGCCGACTTATGAGTATATATGTGAAAATTGCGGATACGAGTTTGAGCGGTTCCAGTCCATAACAGCCAGATCTCTGCGAAAATGTCCTGAGTGTGGAAAGTCAACCCTGAAGCGCCTCGTGGGAACCGGCGCAGGCATAATCTTCAAGGGCTCCGGATTCTATCAAACCGATTATAGAAGCAAAAGCTATAAGGAAGGCGAAAAAAACGAGAAAAGCAGCGTGGACAAGGACGCCGCGAAAAAGAAAACCGCTGATAAAAGCAAGGATTCGAAACCCACTGACAAAACCAGGCCGGACACTAAAGGCAAAAAGAAATCAGCGTAAAGTTGTCATCGCCTACCCGTCTTTGTCCACGAAAGTAGTACTCTGTCGCACATGAAATGATAAGCCGTCATTCACAAAACGCTTGTCTACCTCATGGCAGAAGCGTTTGTACTCGTCAATTGCCTTATCCCCGAGCCATCCATCGACATGAAGGAGCTTGTCATTAAGCTCAAGGCCAATATATTACTTTTTCGGTGCTATTCGCCGTAGTCGCTGCGAGTCATATAGATAGAGCCTATTTTATAGTCTATAAACCATAAGCGGACGTCATGGTCGTAACGGGCATAATAACAATACCCCTTTCTGCCTTCGATATCTTTGTACAGAACACCATCTTCAAACAAGTTTTTTTCGCCCTGGACAATTTTTTTAGGATGCCCTACTACCTCGAAAACTTCATCAAGGGTAGAGCCGCACCGTAGTTTGTTACGGAAGACATAGCTGAAATCATGTTCGTGTCGAAGCTCAACAATCTGGCTTTCACGCATGTATATATGAAAGCTGCCGGGATAAACCAGGATATATTGCCTGGGCAGGTTATCTTCTGTGAAGTTTTCTTCGCCCCAGCGATATTGAGCGGGTTTACCGAAAATCTCTTTCACTCGTTCAAGGTCTGCTGTATCAATATCCAATTGTCGAATCCTTGCCGGAAGCCGTCTGGTAAATTCCTCATCCTCCTCATCTTCATCATCTTCCTGCTTAGAAATCCACACTTTGTCGAGTGGTCCTGAAGTTTTCGTTGAGACTTTCTTCAGAACATAATAAAAGGGGTTCATATAGCGAATTGTATAATCGCCGCTCTTCCATTCATAGAACATATAGGTCGAACCTTCAATATGTTTAATGGTGTATTTACTGGCAGTTTTACTACCAGAATGGAATATAAGCCCTTTTGTCCAGGTCCACCAAGGCTTAAACGTTTTGCCATTCGGCTTGAAGATAAGCCCTTTGAGGTAAAGGTCACCTTTCCAACTTTTCTCTGCAAGATTGAACTGGTTTATCTCACGCACAAAATCCACACTTTTCCAGGTTCCGATGACTTTGGGGTCATTAACAAACGGATAATCGACTTTGTCAACAATACGCCCCTGCTCGTTGATATAACTGGTCGGAGGGATATCTGCTTTTTTGTAAGACTCTGAGCCCGGGACGGGCGAAACATTAATCTCCATGACCGTTCTGTCCTGTTTGTTGATTTCAAACATGAGGCCTTCATCCTTGTAGGAAAGATAATCTTTCCACTTGGATTCTTTAATTTTAAAGTCATCACCGAAGGCTTTTTTGATTTTCTGCTCCGAATCACCAACTCTCAATCCATTGGTTAATTTGTAGGAAGGGCTTAGTGCAGTAATCCCTTTGACCAAACCGTTAACTATAAGAAAGGAAATATCTTCATAAGGCATGTAATATTTTTCCGGAAGATTGTCGAGAGTGTATTTATTATCTCCGTAGAAAATCCCCCCTGGTTTTCCCAGACTTTCCAAGATATCGTCTTTACTCATGTTAAACGTATAATCACCAACTCGCAGGCCAGGTACGATTATCTTGTCGACAATATGTGCTTTTTTGTAAGATTTTGAACTATCGATGGGCGAAACATTGATCTCCATGACCGTTCTGTCGTTCTTGTGAATTTCAAACACAAGGCCTTTGTCCTCGTAGGTTAGAAAATCTTTCCACTTAGTTTCTTTAAGTTGAAAGTCGTCACCAAAGACTTGTTTGATTTTCTGCTCTGAAGCACCGACTCCCAAGCCATTGGCGAATTTGTAATAAGGGCTTATCGCGGTAATCTCTTTGACCGAATCGTCAACTATCAGAAAGGAAACATCACCAAAGTGCATATAATACTTTCTCGGAAGATTGTCAAGAGTGTACCTTTTCTCTCCATAGAAAATCACCTTTGGTTTTCCCAAACTTTCCAACACATCATCTTCGCTCATGCCAAACGTATAGTCACCGACTCGCACCCCAGGTACGATTGTCTTAGTCTCGGAATTGCTACGAGAATTTTTCTGTGTGTTGGCAGCTTCGGCCATGGAATTACTGCCCATCGGCAATAATATCGCGCCAATAACAACAATTGCGATTAATCCAAGATATCCAAGTTTTGAACTTTTTGGTACAGGTCTGTTTAACATGTGCTTAATTCTCCTTTCTAAAGCCTTCTTTGATTCTACTACGCCAATAATACTTAAACTGAATTTCGGCCTCCAAAACGCCATTTCCGCTATATCAATCAGCATATTGCTGTAATTTTTAGTTTCCGGCTTGAGCGTAACGAGTACCATTTCGTCAACCGCTTGTTCTCTGACCCTGCGAACCATCGCGTTTGCAAGCCATACAAACGGATTGTAGAAGTACACAATCTGTAACATGGTCTGCAGCAGGTTTACCCAAACATCGCCCCGCTTAATATGAGCAAGTTCATGAATCAAAACGGCCTTTAATTTCTCTCGCGATAACTTTTTAAGCAAGGCGGCTGGTATTAAAATAATTGGCTTAAATAACCCGCAAACAGCGGGACTGAGCGTATTGCCGGACAACCTCAATTCAATATTTTGGCGAATACCTATCTGACTACGACCTTCATTTAGTATATCAAGTGACCGCTCATTTGCAGGTCTGCTTTGAGCAATTAGACCTTTGACAAAACAAACCCGCTTAACGAGTAATACCAAAAGAACCAGCATCCCAACAAGCCAGCCTAAAAATACTAATCCCTGCCAGCGAATAGCCTCAAGCTCAATTCCTGTAGCCGTCGTTTCATTCATCATGGGCGTCTCTAAAGGAATATACCCTTGCGGTATATAGATAGCGATTGGTACCGTCTCTTTTATCTGCGGTACCCACTTCGCAATAGAAACTTCACTTGGAAAATAATCCCCCATCCAGTATCCAATTCCAGTTGGTAACGTGAAAGAAGCCGGCACAACAAGTTTTACAAATACCAGCATCCACAGACAATAACGGAACACTGCTCGTACTCGCTTTCGCAGCAAAAAATCAATGACCAGCAACAAAACAATCAGCACACTGGCTTGGATAAATATGCCGGCGGTGTAACTACAGAATCCACGGCCAATACTGTCCAAAGCCGTCAAATAATTGTTAATCAACTCGTTCATCTTTCGACCTCCAAGTCTATTTATTGATTTATTTACGATCGGTTTTTCTGTTTTTAGCCTTGTTTACAAGTTTGCGCAACTGTGCCGATTCAGCCTTTGAAAGGCCTTCATGTTCAATCAAAAACTGCATCATAGGAGTCAATGCCCCGTCAAAGGCCCGCTTAAGCATCTTGCGGAATTCCCCTCGTTTGGCGTCAACGTCACTTATGGCAGAACTGAAAAGCTGCAAGTTGCGGATTCTCTCGATTTGAAGAAAGCCCTTCTCAACCATCCTGTCCATCGTGGTCTTTACCGTGCTATAGGCCCGGTCTCTGCTTTTGGCTAACGTTTCCTGGACGGTTCCGGCTGTACAAAGCTCTTTTTCCCAGACTACCTTCATTATTTCCCATTCGGCCTGGGTTAGTTCCACAGCCGGCTTTTCCCGGCTGGGCCTCTTGACTTTTTTTGACTTCGGCATATCTTATACCTCCATATTCTATATCTGTAGAGTATATTCGACAAATGTCGAATCTGTCAAGGAAAAAATAAAATAAATTTGCATATTTTTTTATTTTCCCGCTTCTGACCGGCAAAAATGCACAAAAAAATGGGAATGATATTAAAAAGGAAAGCCGAGATTACTTTATCAGTTTGGCGATTTGTCTGAATTGTAGATGTTTAGCGGTCTCAACCACCCCAAATGACGCTCTCTCCATACAGCTAATCTATTATTCGCTACCTGCAACCACAATGCTCAGATGCACCTTTTTCACATCTTTCACTCGGACCGTTGGTTTTTCAATTTTCTCTTCGGGTCCAGCCAAATCCGGCTTCACTGGGGTTATCAAATCATCAACTATCTCGATAATCCGGTCGGTGCTAACATCGTCAAACTTTCGCTCACCGGGCGTCTTGGTCTCAACAAATAACGTCGACGAATCAAACCTCTCCCAAATATTGGCCAAATCTGCCAGCAGTAAATTTAAGTCCTCCTGGCTGCAAGTAATAGAATATACGCTTTTGCCCCTCCGGGTTTTCAAACTGATGGAATCCGAAAGGCCATTATCCTCAATCGCCTTGTTGATAAATGCATTAACCGTGCTCAACGCATCCGTCTTCAATTCAAGCCTGCCATCAAATGCAACCGCGGGCAAAGCGGGTTTGTAATCAGACTCAGGGGCAACAATCGTGTAAACTACGGCCGACAAAATAGCTACCAATCCAACCATGGCAGCGGCAGCCAAAACCTTGCGAACCAGCAGATGCCTCACACCTACCCGCCTGTCGGAAGGTTCCTCGCTCCAGGCGCGCTCGCCCGATAGTGTCCCTCTTTCCAGAGAAGCTTTTATCTCATCCAGAATCCGGGCCGGTGCCTCGGCACGAGGCAAAGAGCCAACCAACATTTTACTCTTCTGAAGCTCCCGCAGCCGCTGAGCAACTTGTGCATCATGTGATATCAGCCGCTGAACCTCGGTCTGCTCCCTTTCTGTCAGCTCTCCGTCAATAAAGCTATTCAGCAATTCCTCGATATTTGGTTCTTCTTTTTGGTTCATTGCAAAATGGCCTCCATAATCTTTCTTAGATTGCTTCTGGCCCTGCTCAGTCTGCTCTTAACTGTACCCAATTCGATATCCAGCACCTCTGCAATACGAGCATAATTCATACCTTCAATATCCCGTAAGACAACTACTGCTCTGTGCGCATCATCCAATTTCATCAGCACGTCTACGACTATCTTACACAGCTCTTTATTCTGAGCCACTGCCGCTGGATCGGGGCAGCTTTCATCGGTCAAAAACTCCTTCAACTCACGTCTTGCCTGCTGGTTGTGTCCATTGTCTTCGGTGTCCAGGCTTTTGTGCTTCAGCCTGACGCTTCTTTGGCAGTAATTCAGAGTCAAATTAACAGCTATTCTAAACGCCCAGGTGTAAAAGCTGCTTCTGCCCTCAAATTCGTTTATTTTCTCTATTATTTTGACAAACGTATCCTGTGTAAGTTCCGCAGCATCGTCGGTATTTGCACATATTCTCAATATGACGTTATAAATGCGATTCTGATACTTGAGGATGAGCTGTTCCATCGCCGCAGAATCGCCCTGCCGGCACTGCTCAACCAATACGGCATCGTCAATGTTGATATTTATCGCTTCTGTCACGCCTTTTCCCTTGAATTAGACCAACATTGCCCCAAAAGGTTCCGATAAATACTATGCTTATTTACCGCTGAGCCTGCAAAGAACGCAGAGATAATATGGTGATTGGTAAGTGGGGACCGGTAACTATTTAACCATTTAACCAATTACCATTTAACCAATATTCTCAGCGGCCCCGCCTTCCCGGCGGTAAACAGATACCAAAATAAACAAAAATGAGGTCAGACTGCAGGCTATAATCGCAGATTATCCTTTTCCGGTCAAAGCTTTTTCCCGTTTTTCGTATCGTTGATTGTCAATATGGTAATACAGCAATTGAATAGAAAAGTTCACTAAACTGTTGGCATTGGGGTTGGGCTAATGGTATAATAAGTAGCGATTTGAAAATCACTTCTTATTGGGCATAAAACGGAGATATGATGAAAACGAAAATTATAACAATGGTTGCAGTAGTAATCTTGCTTTCAGCGTCTCAGGTGCAGGCGATAGATGTTGATTTCTACAGTGATGCAACCATTGAAGATGGCGCCATCTACAATATGGTCAGGATTTATGACACACCGCCAGAGACCACAACCGTAGATATGTTCGGCGGTAGTGTAAGCAGTCTGCGAACCTACGACTCGAGCATAGCGAATATTTATGTTGGTGAAGTGTTCGGAGAGATTATAGCTGGTAACTCGAGCGTAGTTAACATCTACGGCGGCAGTGTTACGTGTCATTTTCTTGCTGTCATGGACTCAAGCACGCTGAATGTTTATGGTGGCAATTTCTCTTCCACTAATTCCCCTGGTTTCTCAGAGGCGAGTACGGTAAATATCTATGGCTATGATTTCAGCTATGATGGTTGGAGTTTAACTGGATTCTTACAGGATGGTTCCCCTCTTATATTTAATGAATTAGCTTTTGACAAATATTCCCATATTAACTTAATTCCAGAACCGACAAGTCTTTTGTTATTTGGCTTAGGGGCGCTGCTGATGAGAAAACGAAAGTAACCACAAATGAGGTTGAACTGCAGGATATAATTACAGATTAGCCTTTACCGGTCAAAGCTTTTTCAGTTTTTCGTATCGTTAATTGTCAATATGGTAATACAACAATTGAATAGAAAAGTTCATTAAACTGCTGGCATTTCGGTTGTCCTGATGGTATAATAATTTAGAAGCCAATTTTGACGGGGTATAAAACAGAAAGGGTGCGCAAAATTAGGACAAAAACGAAAATTATAGCAATTGTGGCGGCAACGGTAATTCTCTCTTTTACAGCGGCTCAGCTATACGCGGTACCGGAAAACAAAATCTTTACCTCCAGCGGCCAGATACTTGACGGCGAAGAGTGGAACAACGTCTCCATCTACAATGACGCTACAATAGTTGATATGCTCGGCGGCAACGTCGATAGCATATCAACCTTCGATGCCAGCACCATAAGCGTCACAGGCGGGCAAGTAAATATGCTGGGCGTCGGCCGGTTGAGCACTGCTCACGTATCTGGTGGGTTTGTATATGGTTTAGACGCTTGGGATCAATCAAGTGTCATTTTTTCCGAAGATGCTGATGTTTTCGCTCCCAGAGTTTGCAACTTTGCGAATTTAACCATGAATGACGGCACCGTTAACCACCTTGGCGCAATCGACGCAGGTATAATCAACCTATATGGAGGTTTAATATCAGACTACCTCGTTGCCCTCGACTACTCGGTCGTCAACATTTTCGGATATGACCTATTAAAAACAAATACGGGAGGAAAATACGCCTATGGTCAGGTTTATGGATTTTGGACAGACGGTACTGCTTTCACCATAGACCTCAATGGCTCGGAGACATACTCACATATTAACTTAATCCCGGAACCGACAAGTCTTTTGTTATTTGGCTTAGGGGCGCTGCTCCTGAGAAAACTAAGGTAACCAGGCAGGCAAATATAGAATGCACTTAATGTTTGTATACAGCCGCCGAAAAATCATTTTGTGTGCGTAAGGACGAATTCAGCCGAAAGACGTTTGCCGTTAGGACATAAGCATGTCACCTGCAATATGCGGCTTTGGTTCGTCTCCAACTCGAAAGGCAAACTGAATTCGTAAGCTCTTAAAAAGTCTTGCCAGTAACGGTTGTTTTCAACTACATCTGTCAAATCGATATCCGGCCAGATAGTGATTCTCCTGCCCTTCGGCTCGGCAGAACGCGGAACTCTTGCGTACAGCTCAAAACGAAATATCCCCGGCGACTTTATCTCAGAACCAAATGGGTCCAACAAACTCACATAGACCTTTATCTTTGACTCTTCTGAAGCATTGCTGACGCGGGTGAATTCAGTTAACGGCACAATATCGATTTTCACCGGAGCATAACGAGCATAGGTAGAAACTTCATTACAATCGTTATCAGCGATAGGCGGCGGTTCAATCCGCCCAGGGCCGACCTGCGGCGGCTCACAACCGGCCTCAACCAAAAGCAATACAAAGAAAAATATCTGTGCTATCACACCTGTTGTTTTCATAGACTATAAATCCTCATCGAGTATATGGCCAAGGTGGTATTTTTTTGCTCGCAAATAGTCGATGTTATGTTTGCTCGGCTCAGCCCTCAGCGGTATCTGCTCAACAATCTTTATACCATAAACCTCAAGCCGACTTATCTTCTTTGGATTGTTGGTCAGTATCCGTATCTTCCTCAGCCCCAAATCGCGACAGATTTGAGCACCAATTCCATAGTCCCGCTTGTCGGCCATAAAGCCCAGCTTCAGATTCGCCTCAACCGTATTAAGACCCTGCTCCTGAAGTTTGTAAGCCCGCAGTTTATTCGTCAGCCCAATGCCTCTGCCCTCCTGCCTGAGATAAATCAAGGCCCCTTTGCCGGCCTTTTCAATCATCTCCATCGCAGTTATCAATTGATAACCACATTCGCACCGCTGCGAATGAAACAAATCCCCGGTCATACATTCCGAATGCACCCTTACTAACACCGGCTCGTCGTGTTCGATAGGCTTGCCGTTCTCATCAAGGTCACCCACGCCGCCCTTGCACAATGCCAGATGCGGCTCAGACGATAGTTTAGTCTCGTAGCCAATCAGCATAAATTCCCCGTAGTCGGTAGGCAAATTCACGCATTCAACCCGATTGATCTGGCTCTCACGCTGCAGACGATATTCGATGAGCTTGGCGATTGAAACAATCTTCAGACCGTGCTTTTCGCAGAATTTCAACAGCTCCGGCACTCGTGCCATCGAACCGTCTTCGTTCATAATTTCGCAGATGACACCAGCCGGCTTCAGAGACGCCAACCGTATCAAATCAACCGCCCCCTCAGTTTGCCCCGCTCGAACCAACACGCCGCCTTCACGCGAACGCAGTGGAAATATATGGCCTGGCCGAACAAAGTCACTGGCTTTCGTCTCGTCTGCAATCGCCACCTGAATCGTCCTTGCCCTGTCAGCCGCACTAATGCCGGTACTTATGCCATCAGCCGCATCGATACTAACTGTAAACGCCGTGCCGAATCGGGCCGTATTATCAACCGTCTGCGGATACAGACCAAGCGAATCACATTTCTCAGCCGTAAGCGGCAGGCAAATAAGACCGCGACCATATTTGGCCATAAAGTTAATAATCTCTGGTGTCACCTTCTCAGCCGCACAAACCAGGTCACCCTCGTTTTCGCGGTCCTCAGCATCTACAACGACAATCATTTTACCCTGCCGAAGCTCTTCCAGGACTTCCGGTATTTCGCTAAATCGCGCCGCCATCTCTTAATTATTCAAACTATCCAATTTAAAACTTTGGTGAATTTTTCCAGCTAATCTATCAACCCTGGTGAGCATCATCAAGCCGCGCTCTATTCATTATTTCACCGGCTCCAAGTTATCGTCAACCAAAGATGAATCATCTAATTTCGTGTGGTCACTTTTCACGTCGGTTAGCACGTTGTTGGCAAACACCACACGCTTACTTGCTTCACCTTCGAGGGCCAGTGCCTTTGGCCGAACGCCCGAAAACACGTTGCCGCAAATAGCCACGTCTGAAGTGCCGCAAACAATCATACCACCGGCCTTACGGTCGCCGGCGCCGCGTTTCACTTCGCCACCGCCGATGTAGCTGTCGGAGAAGTTGTTACCGGTAACGGTGATGCGCCCACTGTTGGGCCTTATCGCCAAAGCGTGACCGCCCATGATGGTGAAGGTGTTGGCGCTGACAGTGCAGCCGTGTGCGTCGCGTAAGTCGATTCCTCCCGATTCGTTATGCGCGATGACATTGGCACTGAGCGTGATGCCGTAGCAGTCTCGGTCGAGCACGATGGCTGTGCCCTTGCACTCCTCGATCATATTGCCTGAGACGACCGAGCCGTAGGTGTTCTCGATGACGACACCGTCGCCGAGGTGGTCGTCGAGGTTGTTGCCGGTCATTGTAAGATTGTAGCCGTCGATGCACCGCACCGCGTCCCGGTTCTCCTCAAACTGGTTCGAGGAGACGATAATATCGTGACAGCCGATTAGATTGAGCCCGGTGCCCTTGTTGTAGGTGATTAGCGAATCGCAGATGCGCGGGTCCTCGTAGCAATGGTCAAGCACAATACCGTCACCGCCGTGATAGCTAACGGTGACACCATCGATGAATATTTCGTTGATGCGCCGGGCCTCGATGCCGCAGCCGCTCTTATCATTGCCGGTAATACGAAAGTTGGCCAGCCGAATCCGCCACAGTTCATGCTTTCGGTCATCGGTGCCGCTCGGGTGCTGAAGTATCAGGGCGGGTTTGCCTTCGACGTTGACGTTCTTGATGTGCGTGGCGGTACCTGCCCCTTCAATGAGTAGATCAGACGCAGTGACCTTCAAGGGTTCGCCAATCTCAAACGTGCCCGGCGGCATACGGACAACACCACCCCCGTCCGGCACCGCGTCGATCGCAGCCTGGAGAGTTGGATAAAAGCTTGCATCGATAATAGCCTGGGTTCCCGGCAGACGTGGACAAGCCGAAGCGCCGCGATGGACCCGACAACCTGTGCTGCAGAAAACGCTCACAGCCGCCGCAATGATTAAAAACCAATACGTCTGTTTCATCCCACGTCCCTTAACTAATATCTATATTTAACTCGCTGGAATGGCCGCTCACCAAAAATACCAAAAACTTCGCAGACGCCGAGACGCCAACTGAAAGTCCCTACTTCCCTTGGCCGGCATCCTGCTCGTACTCTTCAATATAGCGGATTCCGTTGCGAATGTAAACAAGAGTTGCCAAAATAGCAGTCCCCGCAGCTGACCACCACAGCACTCGCAGAAACCAGATCCAGCCGGGTATAAAACTTGAGAACTCAGGGCCAAGCAGAATTCCCGCCACCATCGACAACTGCAGGGCTGTAGCAGCCTTACCGACAAATACGGGAGCGATATGAACCCGTGAAGTGATAAAATATAAAATGAGAAAACCAATTGTCATAAACAGATCTTTGCCGATTATCAAAACCACAACCGTCGGCGGCAGTGGAAAGCCTTCGATCCCTCCTCGCTGCGAGATAAGCAGCAGGCACGCACTGGTCATAAGCAGCTTGTCAGCCGTCGGGTCCAGAAACGCACCGAGTCTGGTAATCTGTCTGTTCCTGCGAGCTAAATAGCCGTCAAGCACGTCACTAATCACCATAAACAAAAAAATGACAATCGAAATATGCCGCATTGTGTCGCGCATCAGTTCGCTAAGCGAAGCGTCATTTATCTTCAACATGCAGCTAACAAACGGAATTATCAACAGAATCCGAAGAATCGTAATCCGATTGGCCCAGCTCAACTTCATTATGTCGTTCTTCGCCGTTCTGAACGAGGTAAGGAATCTCGCCACGAATGTTACGTTGTGGTTTTCCATTTTTCGCTTTCCGTTCTTCGCCCTTCTATCCACTAAACACTATCCACTACTACATGCATCGCCCGCCATCGACATTTAATACCTGCCCTGTTATATAATCGTTCTTGAGTAGATAAATCACAGCCGCGGTAATTTCACTTATTTTAGCAATTCTTCTCACAGGTATAAAGGATAATTGCCGCTGTTTCTCAGCTTCATCGAAATCGCTCGGCCAGGTTACCACACCGGGAGCAACCGAATTTACACAAATCACAGGAGCTAATTCCTTTGCCAGCGCCTTGGTAGCCCCAATCAGTCCTGCCTTTGACGAGCAGTAGAGAACATACTCCGCCCAGGGCCGAATCCCACCAACATCAGTAATATTGATTATCTTGCCAACCACCGACTCAGCGTTGGCGAATTTGTCATTTACAGCTTTTGCAAAGGCCCGGCTCGTTAAAATCGGCGCTGTCAAATTCAAATTCAAAACTTTTTGAGCTTCCTCGAAAGTTACCTCTTGCAACGGCTGTCTGGAAAAAACGGCCGCGGAGTTTATCAAAATTTGCGGCGTCCCAAGCTCTGTAGCTTTCTGAAATAAATCCTCTATTTGTTCCGGCTTGACCAAATCAGCCCCAACCGCCAACGCCTTCACGCTCATTTTCTCAATCTGCTTAGCAAGCTCTTCTGCTTTTTCCTTGTTGCTGTTATAGTGGCAAACACAATTACAGCCAGCCGCCCCTAATGCTTTTGCGACAGCACCGCCTAACCGCCCACTCGAGCCGGTAATAACAGCAGTAGTCCCCTTTAGTTCCATTGCTGCTATAGTAAAACAGCTAAACCGAATTTAGCAACAGAATATTACTTGATGTAAACCAACTCGTTGATAGAATTTAGCCAGCTTTTTGCGTGTAGGCTGCCAGAGATATCAATTTCACATCTGAAGGAATTAAAAGGGCATGACAAATAAGCTGGCGACAATGTATCACAACCTTTCTGTTATGCTTGAAGCCGGCATACCAATGCTCCGATCGCTGAGCAGTATTGCGCCGGGCTTAAAGGGCAAACTGCGAACGACTTTTTTGGCGTTAGCCAAGGATGTCTCGGCAGGCAATAGTCTGGCAGAGTCAATGGCTAAATACCCCAATGTATTCGCCACTTTGGACCTGATGCTGGTGGAAACGGCAGAATTATCAGGCAAGCTCCCTGAATGTTTTAGCATGCTGTCTGCCTGGTACGAATTCTGCAACCGCATAAAGAGAATTATGTTCTCAGGATTGATGCTGCCTTTGGTAGTTATCCATATCGTGGCCATTGTTGCCCCCCTTCCCACACTGTTTCTGGGAAAAACCACCACAGCCGAATATATTCTCGATGTAGCAGCGACCCTGGCTTTATTCTACGTCCCGGCGGCAATAACGCTGGCCATATTATACCTGATGCCGCGTACTGGTCTGCTGCGCAGATCTTTGGACGCCTTAATCTTGAGAATTCCTCTTCTGGGCCAGGCAATTCGCCAGCTCGCTATAGCCCGGTATTGTCGCGCGTTCAATATGCTCTACAAAGCCGGCGTTCCAATTGCACAATGTGCGCAAAAGGCGCCCAGCGTGACCGGCAACGCCATCATAGCAGATTTCTTCAAAGGTGGTGCCGAAAGTGCACGAGCTGGAAATCCGGTCTGTGATGGATTCTCCCGCAAGCTGCCGATAGATTTTCTGAACCTCTGGCAAATCGGCGAGGAAACCGGTGAGCTCGACAACAGCGTACAAAAGCTGGCTGATAATTCAGGCGAATCCGCCCGGTTTCTGTTCACACAGTTGGCCCAATGGCTGCCGCGCTTGATTTACTGGCTCGTCTGTCTTGTGATAGTCATACAAATCCTGAAAGGCGCCGCCGCCATCGCAATGAGATAAAGTTTTCACAGTCACTCCGCCCCAACCCCCCACTCGAATTTTCTATCATCTCCTTCTGTCATTCCCGCGAAAGCGGGAATCCACCTCCTTATGTCATTCTGAGCGAAGCGAGGAATTTTGTTTTGAATTTTGTATTTTGAACATTCGAATTTGTTTCGTATTTCGTGCTTCGGATTTCGAATTTCACTTTCCCTTCTCTGTGGTCTCTGTGGCTAATTCTAATCTTTTTTGTGGCTAAATAAATTCGTGTCAATTCGTGGCTAATTTTTCTTTGCGCCTTGGTGTCTTAGTGGCAATTTTTTTATTGTTTGCTAAGAACTAACACAGCGGTATAATTGCGGTGGTTTTCCGAGGCTCAAAAAATGACCAAACTCAGCGTCAATCTAAATAAAATCGCTCTGCTGCGGAACCAGCGCAACATCGGCATACCGAGCGTAATAGAGTCGGCCAAGACCGTCATCGAAGCCGGCGCTCACGGCGTAACGGTCCATCCCCGGCCGGACGAGCGACACATAAAATATGACGATGCCCGCCGGCTTAAAAAAATGCTTACCGTCGAGTTCAACATCGAGGGCAATCCCTTCACCGGCAAATTGATGGAACTTCTGCACCAGCTCAAACCCGACCAGGCGACACTGGTCCCCGATGCACCGGGTGCCAATACTTCCGACCACGGCTGGAACCTGCAGCAAAACAAAGAACGCCTCGAGCCGGTTATAAAGCAGCTCAAAGACTTAGGCATTCGTGTCAGTCTTTTTATGGACCCGGATACCGCAGGCATCCAAATAGCCAAAAAAATTGGTGCCGACCGTGTCGAGTTATATACCGAGCCTTATGCCGGAGCGTCTCGAACAAACGACAACGTAGAGCAGACGCTTGAGCGATTTGCCGCCGCTGCCAGGTTCGCCAATGAAATCGGCCTGGGGCTAAACGCAGGCCACGACCTCAACCTGCAAAACCTCGGTAAATTCTGCTCTACCGTCCCGGGCATACTGGAAGTCTCCATCGGCCACGCCCTTATAGCAGAAGCCCTCGAAATGGGACTCGACAATACAGTCAAAGAATATTTGAAAGTGTTAGCTCAAAATTAAAGGAGAGAAAAATGTTTACAGGGGCAATGGTGGCGTTGATTACGCCTTTTCGGGACGGCAAAGTTGATTTCAAAACGCTCGATGAGCTGATCGACTTCCAATTGGAAAACGGAATAGACGGGATTGTACCGGTAGGCACGACCGGCGAATCGCCCACACTGAGTCACGAAGAGCACAAACAGGTTATCGAAAGAGTGGTCAAAGCCGTGGCTTCAAAAGTCCCCGTAATTGCAGGGGCCGGCTCAAACTCAACCGCCGAGGCAATCGAACTGGCTGCATTTGCAAAAAAGGTCGGTGCCGATGCAACCCTGCAGGTCGACCCGTACTATAACAAGCCGACACAGGAAGGCTTCTATCAGCATTTCAAGGCGATAGCCGAGGAGGTTGACCTGCCGATAGTATTATACGACATACCAGGCCGATGCGGTGCCGGTATGACCCCCGATACAATCGTCCGCCTGGCTGAACTTGAAAATATCGTCGCGGTAAAAGAGGCAACCGGCAAGCTCGACCATGCCAGCGAAATCGCAACCCGATGCGACTTGACCATTATATCAGGCGATGATTCGCTTACGCTGCCCATCGCTTCCGTCGGCGGCAAAGGTGTTATCAGCGTAGTGGCAAACATCGTCCCCGCAGACGTCAAAGCAATGACCGACCTAATCCTCGAAGGCGATTTGGTCTCAGCCAGACAGTGGCACAACAAGCTCTTTACCCTGTGCAGAAATCTGCTCAGCCTGGCGACCAACCCCATACCTATCAAGGCGGCAATGTCAATGCTGAATCTGGCTTCGGAGGAGCTGCGTCTGCCTATGACGCCCATGGAAGAAAGCAAAAAGGCTGTCCTCGAACAGACACTGAAAGACTACGGCCTACTAAAATAAAAACGCCTTCCTTTATTTTTCAGCAGGAGAAAAGAAAAGATGAGAAGGAGCATTCTTCTTTTAAGCATCTTGACAGCCGGTGCCGTTGCTAATGCCGGCACAGAGCTTGGCATCCAGGGCAGGCAATTCACAATCAACGGCAAACCGACCTTTCTGCTGGGCACCAGCTACTACGGTGCGCTTGGGGCGCGCAAGGACTTTATCCGGCGAGATCTCGACGACATGCAAAAATATGGCTTCAATTGGTTCCGCGTCTGGGCGACCTGGGGAGCGTTCGATAACGAGGTCTCGGCTGTTGACCGAGAAGGAAAGCCGCGCGAAGCTTACCTGGACAAACTTCGATGGCTGATAGTCGAATGTGACCGAAGGGGTATCATAGTTGACGTAACTCTTTCACGCGGCAATGGCGTTACCGGCCCGTCCCGGCTTCAAAGCACCGAAGCACTGCGTCGCGCCGCCAAAACTCTGGTGACCTCGCTGAGGCCTTATCGCAACTGGTATCTCGATATGGGAAACGAAAGAAACATCCGCGACAAGCGATTCGTTTCAACCGACGAGTTAGCCAAGTTACGAACGTTTATCAAAGAGCTTGACCCGAAGCGCCTGGCCACCGCATCATTCGTCAGAGACATCAAAAAGGACGAGCTCAAGCCAATACTTCTCGATGTTCGGGTGGACTTTTTGGCCCCCCACCGCCCGCGGAACCAGAAGTCACCGCAACAAACCGTCGTTCAGACGAAAAAATATTTTGAGCTAATGAAAGTGCTTGGTCGTACCATTCCGGTCCATTATCAGGAACCGTTTCGGCGGGGATTCACACCAAAGCGGTGGCAGCCGAAAGCCGAACACTTTTTAGCTGACCTCAAAGGTGCGTTAGAGGCAGATGCTGCCGGATGGTGTTTTCACAACGGCGACCAGAAAGACAAGCCCCAGAGCAAACCTCGCCGCTCTTTCGACATGCGCGAAGCGCGCTTGTTTGACCAGTTGGACGACCAAGAGATGAAGTTCATTCGCCAAATCAAAGTTACGGCCTCTAAGACGGCTTCCACGGCAGACACCAAAGCCAAAAGCAAGGAATAAAAGTACCTCACTTACGCCTGATGCCCGGTTGCCCTTTTGCGCTCTCGGTGACTATTTTGTCCTTTCTGCACGCCGATAAGCTTTTCAGAAGGACTAACAAAACAAATGAACGTAAAGAGCGTTCTGTACCGCTATCTTGGCCGTTTCATAAAATCCATTAAGTACCTATCAAAAATTGTCGAAAACAAACAATAAGTAATGCCTTGTGAATACCATCTTTCTTTGGGGAAACTTGCGCAAATGATTAATTTTGAGCGTCTCGCCGATAAGTTCGACGAAGAGCAGAGGCGAGAGAATAACAGTAAAATGCAAATACAGGCAGTGAAGAGAACCAAGAAATCTTCATTGCATGTGCTGCTATTGGTCTTTGCCGTTGTGATTGTGGCGGGTATTGCCTACCATTTTTGGCCAACGTTAAAAGGCCCTCCCTCAATGACCGAAGCCGCTGTGGTTTCGAACAAAAATGTATCGCTAACCGGAATCCTCTATACCGAGGATAACCCAACAGCTGTAGTTGACGGCAAAATAGTACACGAAGATGATGTGATAGGCGGTGTGAGAGTCCTTAAAATACACAAGCACAAAGTTGAATTTGAAAGCTCGGGCCAGAGGTGGAGTCAAAGTATGCCGGCTGCTGAGGAAGGCGTCGTCGGTTCCGGTCTTCCGGTGCTGCTGGAGCTTGGCTCGCATAAGTGTCCACCATGCAGGCGGATGACGCCTATATTAAACCAGTTGAAAGCCGAGTACGCGGGGAAATTTGAGATAAGGTATATTGACGTGTGGCAAGACAGAGCAGCAGGTACGAAGTACGGGGTGGGAGCAATACCGACTCAGATTTTTCTCGATAGCAGCGGCAAGGAGGTGTTTCGCCATGTCGGCTTCTATTCCAAAAAGGATATTCTGGGCACGTGGATAAAGCTCGGCGTCAAACTTTGATACACCGAGTATAAAATTTCCCATCCCTTTTGAAAATGAAAGATTGAAGCTTAGCCGGTGTTTCCACAGACTTGTCCAGTAGTGTCAAAGCTTTCAAACGCATTACTTCCCTTGTTCTGGTAGTAGTTCCAGCCAAACAGACCGATACTAAACCTACGCAAATCAGCATTACAATTGGACTTGCTTTTTCAGTCTTTCGCATTGTCGGCTTCCTTGATTTTCTCTTCGAGTTCTTCCGGTTCAAATCCTTCGGCAGTAACAACATGATTCCTGTCGGTCAAAACCAGCCGCGGAAGGGTCTCTATTCCCCAGGCCTGGCGAATTTCTTCGAGAAGCTCCTTAAACAATTTGCCAACAGGAGAGGTTATAGAATGCCGTTTGACCCAGGCGTCAATTTGTTTTTTCTCGCTGACGGAGGCATCAACAAATATTACTAAAACATCTTTTTCGGCCAGGTTCGAGGCTCTTTCTGTAAGGTTAAACACATGTTGCGGCGATGCCTGTTTAATATCAAAAAAGCACAAGAGAATCATCTTGTCCTCCGTCTCCTCAGGCTCCAACTTCAGGTCAAACATTTTGAATGTTGGCAGAGTTTTAACCACCGGAAGTATGCCCTTATTAGGCTCATACCTCATTAGGCGGCCTTTCCTGTCGGCTACGAATTTTGCCTCTCTTGACCAGATATATTGGGGATAGTACGGGCGATGAGGCGAACCTATGTAGAAAAGCATTTTCGCCCCATCTTTGATATCGTCTGGAATAAAAGAACGCAGAGCATCGTGGTCCGGATCAAAAACCATTTCTGTCACCTTAGTTTTGTAGAAGCCTGTGCAATAATGTCCGTTAGGATAATCGAAACGGTTTTCACGATTCGCTTCGACGGGGACCCATTTGTTGTTAATTTTCTTGAAACGAACGTTCTTAATCTCAGTTCTGAAACTGAAACTTCGAAGGCCCTGCACATTGCTTCGTGGCCTCTCGACCACAGCTTTTGCGATGTTATATCCGTGCTTGGGATCTATCCAGATTGTATATTTGTCCTTTTCGTACACGCCATCGATGACATAGCATGGTGACCTGCCTACCTTCTCTGTCGAACGTCGAACCGACAGGTTCCTGGCCTTGCGAAGTAACCTGTCTACTCGCCCGTCAAAAGGGTAGTAGTAACCCGAGAAGATGCTGTAGCGTTGTTTGATAATTCCCTCGCGTTTATCCCTGCCTTTACCCTTTTCAATGTGTAGACTGACAGGTTCTCCGCGGATCTCGGTGTACTGAAAATGAGTTTCCCCGTCCCAGAGATCACTTTTATAATAGTGTTCGTCTTTTGTGAAAGTGCTCCGCGAATTCATACGCCCCCAGAAAAAAGATCGCGAGCTGGCTCGGTCCTTATCAAAACAGGCAACAGTCTCAGTAAAGTACCGGGCTTTCCATGGTTTGCCGGCAATTATGCCGCTGGAAAAGCCTCTTCGTAAAGTGGTGATCTTTACCCTGAACGACTGGAATCTGTCCTGCGTTGCTGCGTATTTGTCCAGCAGCTCAAAGGCCGTGGGATTTTTCGCTGTCGCAACGTGTAACGGAACCGTACACATGAGAGTAGTGATAATGATTATGTATCTTCCAATAAGTATCTCCCTTGCGATGAGCCTGTTATTTCTTGAGCCTTTTCTTTGATTTATAGTCAAAAACCACCCTGCCCTTCTCGTCCACGACCTGCCCATCCTGCCAGAAATATCGTGTTGGCCTGCGATTTAGTCTCACAAGCGTTCCATTTACAAGTTCCGGGTCGTTGTCCGGATTCTCCAGTATAGGATCGTCAAATGACCCAAGCTGATCATGATCGGGATTCAATATAATCTGCGTGCGCTTGTAATGTTTATCCTCACCCATATAGTATTTTGGACTCCCTATCGTCCGGTGATAGCCTGCATTGACTTCCACAGGAACCCAGATATCATCGACTTGCTTAAATTGAAGAACGTCTAAATAACCCGTTGCAATAGACCCCTTGGGTATTATGTGACGATGTAAGTATTCACCTTCCTTGGCCCTGTGCCTCACTTTAGTCGGGTGAAAGCCATGTTC